>CAYXBG010000032.1:0-16870 GCA_964463145.1 uncultured Acidobacteriota bacterium | reverse complement strand
ATACGAGATACATCGGTGACTGGAGTTCAGACGTGTGCTCTTC
The DNA here is from genome assembly GCA_964463145.1 of uncultured Acidobacteriota bacterium. Lineage (GTDB taxonomy): Bacteria > Acidobacteriota > UBA6911 > RPQK01 > CBDAPI01 > CAYXBG01. The sequence goes on along the minus strand of CAYXBG010000032.1, from coordinate 16,827 downwards.
CGATCTGATTGGTTCTTTTCCCGGCCAGCCCTAACTTTCCTCGAAGACCCTCAGATCTGTCATTTCCGACTGTACCAAAAATGTTCGCATACATCCCCGCATTCCTACGACGCGCCTCTATCCATTCAGGAAGATACTTGAACTTCACATTCAAGATTGCAGCCTGCAATTCATCTAGGCGGAAATTACCACCGACAGCTGGATTGTAGTATTTAGGGTTCTGGCCATGGTTTCGGAGTAACCGCACCCGATCGGCCAGTTCAGGCCTCTTAGTTACCACCATTCCACCATCTCCTGCCCCACCAAGATTCTTGGAGGGGAAAAAACTGAAGCAACCCAAATGACCGATGGAACCGGCCCGACGTCCTTTGTACTCTGCTCCAAGGGCCTGTGCTGCATCCTCGATCACTACAAGATCATTTTTTTCGGCAAAACTCATAATGGGATCCATGTCTGCCATCTGCCCATAGAGATGAACAGGTAAGATCGCCCGAGTCCTGTCCGTTAGGACCTCCTGGAGTGCCTCCGTCGACATGTTGAAAGTCTCTGGATTTATGTCGACAAAAACTGGGCGTGCGCCCATTCTCCAAATAGAGCCCACAGTAGAAAAAAAGGAATAGGGAGTGGTTATGATCTCGTCTCCTGGCCGAATCCCAATTGCCATCATGGACAACAAAAGAGCATCTGTTCCTGAGGAAACACCTATACCTGCCTCACAATCGCAATACGCGGCTATTCCAGACTCCAGGTTGGCTACCTCTGTCCCCAGAATAAATTGCTGCGCTTCAAAGATACGGGCCACGGCGGCATCTACCTCTTCCCTGATTGAAGAGTATTGCAATTGAAGATCGAGCAAAGGTATTGGAGAGTGGTTTCTCATCGTTTCAATTTGGATTTCATCCAATCAAAGCATTGTAAAAGCGAACTGCAAAAACCTCCATGTGCATCATACATGCGTAGAGTGCAAACCTCTCTGGAGTTTTTACCAGATCTTCCATCTGAAGACTTCTAAAGTTAGTTCTCATATATGAGGGCTTCATCAGTCCATAGTCTACTAAGGCCGATCCCGGTAATGTTGCTCCTATCCAATGTAACCCAGGTACTGGAAATCATAATAAAAAATACAGTGGAGATAAGAAGCTCATCAGATTAGAGAAACTGTCAGGAAGTAGGATCCCATTGCCCTGGTTGGTTTAATACGGCATGCTGGGTAAAAGACTTTATTAAAACTCCAATCCATCACCTAAAAAAAGTGTGATGACCAGAGTAGAGGACCTAGCACTCAATATTAGGAACAAAATATGCAGTTTGCCGATTTGCACTGTCACCTACTACCGGGCTTGGACGACGGCCCAAGCAGAATAGAAGAGACCGCAGAGATGCTAATCATGGCACATCAGGCCGGTACAAGGAGAATGGTCGCTACACCGCATATGTTCCACAGCTCATTTCAGGTTAATGATGTCGACCTCGTCCGTCAGCGTTACACCCAAACCAAAAATCGGCTAGAAAAAATCGCTATGCAACCATCCCATTCCACTTTGAAGGAAGTAGAAATGCTGCTCGGCGCCGAGAACTACGCCAACATCGAATTCATTGAAGCACTGGAAAACAACCGAATTCTGACATTGAATGACAGTAAATTCCTGCTTGTCGAGTTCCCCCTCGATACAGGAAACACTCCTTTTTCTTTGATCATAAGACGTATCCGAGACAAGGGTTATCAGCCCGTATTAGCTCACGCAGAACGCTACCAGTTTGTCCAGCGCAACCCTATGATCCTTGAAAAATTTATTGAAAAAGGCGGTCTCGTCCAGGTTAACGCAAACAGTTTTATAGGAAACTTTTGGTCAAAAACCAGACGGACAGCCCATACTCTTCTCAAAAAAAATCTTGTTTCGGTTATAGCATCCGATGGACACAGGGCTCATGCCCGAAGACCAGACCTGGGACCAGCCTGGACCTACCTCTCAAAAAAGTTCAAGCCCGAAGAAATACTCCCGCTCATGCTGGACAATCCTAGCTGGTTAATCGACTCGGTGCGAAAAACTTCCTCCTCTTAGGAGGAATGTACGGGGCATTGGTCTAGAAAATTTCAATCGTTGATCCAAGTCCCGTCTAAGGCTCTACTTGCATAATTCAGGAAGCCACCTGATTCATGTTTCAATGGCGTGGCATTTTTTATATTTTTTTCCCGAACCACATGGGCATGGTTGATTGCGCCCTACCTTCGGAACATTGGAGACAATACCACCTGGCTTAGCTCTCGACGGATTAGAGGCAGGAAGAGAGGCGGAGGCGGACCCAGAGTAGCTTAGCGATTTAGTGGGACGGGACGTATCTCGGAGATCCGAATCATCCGCAACAGGATTCAGTAGAAAGATCATCCTGACAATTTCCTCAGTTGATCGATCCCAAAGATCCTGGAATAGCTCAAAAGATTCTCTTTTATATTCTACAAGTGGATCTCTCTGTCCATATCCTCGAAGACCTATTCCTTCACGCAGATGATCCAAGGCCAGAAGGTGATCTTTCCACTGCTGATCGATGATTTGAAGCATAATATTCCTTTCAAACCAACGCATAGTATCTATTCCAGAACCCAAACGATCGATCTCAGCTTCCTTGCTTTCATAGGTCTCCTGCAACCGCTCAAGGAGCTCATCCTTGAGTTCGCCGTGGTTCAGTTCATCAACATTACCAGGTAAATCCTGGGCAAAAATACGGTGAAGATTGATCCGAAGCTCTTCCAATTCCCAGTCCCTTGGATCCATATCTTTCGCTGCATGGGTATCTATTAATTCAACAGCGATTTCTCTAGCTAATCCAAGAATGTATTCGCGCTGATCTTCTCCTTCCAGCAGTTCCCTACGAAATCGGTAAATTTCTTGGCGTTGGCTGTTCATGACATCATCGTATTCCAAGAGGTGCTTCCGAATTCCAAAGTTCCGCCCTTCAACCTCTTTCTGTGCTCGTTCAATTTGGCGACTTATTAGCCTGGATTCGATGGGCACCCCTTCTTCCATACCAAGAGATTGCATGACCCCCGCAATTCTCTCCGAGACGAAAATCCGCATCAGGTCATCTTCCAGAGAAAGGTAAAATCGGCTGGAACCAGGATCTCCCTGTCGTCCAGCTCTGCCCCTTAGCTGGTTATCTATACGTCTCGACTCGTGCCTCTCTGTACCCAGAATATGCAACCCTCCGAGCTGCACAACTTCATTATGGAGTTTCTCCCAGGAAGGCCTTAATCCGTCGTATTCAGACTTATACTCAGTCAGGTTTTCTTCCCACTGCAAGCCTCTAGACCTTAAGTTGAGCTTTGCCTGGAAATCGGGGTTACCCCCCAGAATAATATCCGTACCTCGACCCGCCATGTTGGTTGCAATGGTTACTGCATTCTTTGTCCCTGCGAAAGCAATAATCTCAGCTTCTCGTTCGTGGTACTTAGCATTCAGAACTACATGCTTGATCCCTCGGCGCTTTAGCGCCTGTCCTAAACGCTCAGATTTATCGATCGATGTTGTCCCCACAAGTACAGGCCTGCCTGCCTTGTTCATGTCCTCGATCTCATCAGCAATGGCATTGAATTTTTCTCGTTCTGTTCGGTAAATAACATCCTGATGTTCGTTCCTAATAAGAGGCGTATTTGTGGGAATTACCATCACATCTAGTTCATAGATCTTCCCGAATTCGGCCTCCTCAGTTTCAGCAGTTCCTGTCATACCAGACAATTTTTCATACATACGAAAATAATTCTGAAAGGTTACTGTAGCGAGAGTCTGATTTTCTCGTTCTATCCGAACTCCTTCCTTTGCCTCTAGCGCCTGATGCAAGCCATCCGAATAGCGTCGCCCAGGCATTAATCTGCCCGTGAACTCATCCACTATTACAACTTGTGACTCTTTCACCATATAGTCGACATCACGTTTGAAGAGGGTGTGTGCTTTTAGTCCTTGTTGAACGTGGTGCACTAATTCCATATTTCTGGGATCGTAAAGATTCCCAATACCCAAGGCATTTTCGGCTTTTTCTATGCCAGCTTCGAGCAATACTACAGATCGGGCCTTCTCATCGACCTGGTAATCCTGGTCTCGGGTGAGTTTCGGGATGATTTTATTGATTTTGTAGTATTTGTCAGTAGACTCGTCGGAAGGACCACTGATAATCAAAGGCGTTCTAGCCTCATCGATTAGAATGGAGTCCACTTCGTCAACAATGGCGAAATGATGGCCTCGCTGAACACAGTCTTCCCGAGAATACTTCATGTTGTCACGCAGAAAATCGAATCCGAACTCATTATTGGTGCCGTATGTTACATCTGCACGGTAGGCGGCCGATCGTTCAGCATCCGGCATATCGTGTTGGATCGCTCCAACAGTTAGGCCCAAAAATTTATAAATCGGGCCCATCCACTCTGCATCACGACGCGCCAGATAATCGTTCACGGTTATCAGATGCACCCCTCTACCTTCGAGGGCATTCAGATAGACAGGAAGTGTGGAAACCAGGGTCTTCCCTTCTCCTGTCTTCATTTCTGAGATTTTTCCGTTATGGAGAACAATCCCCCCAATCAGTTGAACATCGTAGTGACGAAGACCAATAGTCCGCCAACTAGCCTCTCTGACTACGGCAAAAGCTTCAGGTAGTAAGTCATCGAGACTCTCTCCCTCCTTCACTCTTTTCCTGAACTCATCAGTCTTCGCTAGCAGGGAGGCATCTGAAAGAGACTTGGTTGTATGTTCCAATTCATTAACCCGAGAAACAATTGGGTCTATCCTCTTGAGCTCCCGTTCGTTCTGACTGCCCATGATTTTCGTGAGGATGGAATTGAACATGATTTGATCATTTTATCACCGAAACCACACTAACAAGTCATCTCATAGGTCTTTCGGGCCACACAAGGCTATCTACTCGACCCCGCAAAGGCCTGCTAGGAGCAAATTGACAGCCCCTGGGACCTTCCTTATAATCCGTTAATGGAGATGCCGGTCGCTCTCACCTTCGATGATGTCCTGCTCATGCCTGGGCGAAGCGACGTTGTTCCGGGTGAGACAAACCTTTCAACTGTTCTTTCTAGAAATATCCCTCTGAACATACCTCTGGTTTCCTCCGCCATGGATACGGTTACTGAATCTTCCATGGCAGTTGCTATCGCCCGTGAAGGAGGTCTCGGTTTTATCCATCGAAATCTTTCCATCGAAGGTCAACGGCTAGAAGCCGACAAGGTTAAGAAATCTGAGTCAGGCATGATCGTTAACCCTATCACTATGCACCCAGATCATCTGATCCGGGATGTATTTGAGATTATGGAGCGTCATCGAATTTCAGGGGTGCCTATCGTCGAGAAGGATGGAAAACTAGTTGGTATCGTAACTAATCGCGACCTTAGGTTCGAACCTAATATGGATCAGGAAGTCTCAGAACTGATGACTACTGGTAATCTAGTAACGGTAAAAGAAGGCATCAATCTAGAAAAAGCAAAGCGTAAACTTCATGAACATCGAATCGAAAAGCTTTTGGTTGTAGACAAAAACTACAAACTGCGGGGCATGATCACGGTTAAGGACATCATGAAAACAATCGCTTACCCTAACGCCTGCAAAGACAACCTAGGACGACTGAGAGTCGGAGCGGCAGTAGGAGCTACTGGCGACTTTCATGAACGTGCCCTGGAATTGGAGAGCGTAGGAGTGGACGTAATTGCAATCGACACTGCTCATGGCCATACGACACGAGTCGTTGATGCCATTCGCACATTGAAAAAAACTCTTAAAAATGCAGATGTGGTAGCCGGTAACATTGCCAGTAGCGAAGCAGCCAAAGAATTGCATGACGCAGGTGCCGATGCTATTAAAATTGGAATGGGGCCTGGGAGTATCTGTACGACTCGCGTTGTCAGCGGAGCCGGAGTGCCTCAAATCACTGCCATTATGAATGCTGTTGAAGTAACACGAAAACTAGATTTGCCCGTTATCGCAGATGGTGGAATCAAGTACTCCGGAGACATCAGCAAGGCGTTAGCTGCAGGTGCGAGTTCCGTGATGATTGGGAATCTTTTCGCGGGAACAGATGAATCGCCAGGTGAACTTGTACTCTACCAAAACCGAAGTTATAAATCGTATCGAGGCATGGGATCTCTTGGCGCTATGGCAGAGGGTAGCCGCGACCGCTACGGACAGGAAAACAGCAGTGAAAAAAAACTGGTCCCGGAAGGCATCGAGGGCAGAGTTCCTTACAAAGGCAGTCTCTCTACGTTAATCCACACACTTCTGGGAGGAATCCAAGCCGGTATGGGTTATTGTGGAGTACATACAATTCCCGAATTACAGAACAACACACGCTTCATTCGCATCACCAACCTGGGTCTTCGTGAATCCCATGTCCATGATGTCGCAGTTACTAAAGAAGCTCCCAACTACCGAGTCGAGACTTTCTAAGCTGAAAAAGAATCCTGCTGTAGGCCCTTAAATTCATTGATTCCCCCCTAGATTTACGAGCTAGCATTTCCTGGATTCTTGAAACACTGCAGCACTATCACTAGAGAGATTGAGATCAGCGAGAGATAAGAAGTTCTCTAGAATTTTCTTTCCCAAAGTCGTCAAAATAGATTCTGGGTGGAACTGCACACCGAACACTGGAAACTTTTGATGCCGGAGACCCATGATTACTCGGTCTTGAGTCCACGCATTGACCAAAAGGTCATCCGGAAAGCTTCGCTCATAAACAACTAGGGAATGATATCGGGTTGCCGTAAATGGATTAGGTAGCCCCGTGAAAATCGTGTCGGAATCGTGATAGATAAGTGATGTTTTGCCATGGCGCAACTCCTTTGCTCGCCCTACCGTCGCTCCATATACCTCTCCGATCACTTGATGACCCAGGCATACTCCTAGGATGGGAATCTGGCCTGCCCATTCCTTAACCACATGACAACAGACACCTGCGTCAGCCGGCATTCCCGGTCCTGGGGAGATCACGATACGGTCCGGACTCAGGGCCGCAATTTCCTCCAGCTCGAGATCATCGTTTCTAAGAACCTTAGCCTCGCATCCCAACTCTTTAAAATATTGGACTAGGTTGTAGCTAAAGCTATCGTAGTTATCGATGAGCAGTACCCTCACCGGCTCACTTCCTCTAACTTGCACAAGAAAAACAACAGAAATAAAAATGCCAACATTATTGGGAAGAAATCCAATTTGGGGACGTGTATGCCGAAAAAACGCACCCGCCTTTAGTTACCTCCGGACATCGCATTTAGAAAATCTGTGTTGCTCTCCGCCTTGCTGAGCTTTTCGAGCAGGAGCTCCATAGACTCTGTTACAGACAGCGGGTTTAAGACCTTTCGTAGCACCCAAACACGGTTCAATTCCTCTTTACTAAGCAAGAGATCTTCCTTACGTGTGCCAGAGCGATTAATGTCAATTGCAGGAAAAACTCTCTTGTCTACCAGTTTACGGTCTAGATGGAGTTCCATGTTGCCTGTGCCTTTAAATTCCTCAAAAATAACATCGTCCATGCGACTCCCCGTATCGACCAATGCCGTCGCCATGATGGTTAGACTCCCCCCCTCTTCAATGTTGCGAGCGGCCCCAAAAAACCTTTTAGGACGCTGCAATGCATTGGAGTCGACCCCACCTGACAGGACCTTACCCGAAGGTGGGACAATCGCATTGTAGGCTCGAGCTAGACGAGTAATAGAATCAAGCAGAATCACCACATCTTTCTTGTGCTCAACCAATCTTTTCGCCTTCTCTAGTACCATCTCCGCAACCTGAACATGGCGAGTCGCAGGTTCATCAAAAGTAGAACTGACTACTTCTCCCACAACTGACCTCTGCATATCCGTTACTTCTTCCGGCCTTTCGTCTATAAGCAGGACAATTAAGACACAGTCCGGTTGGTTAGCTGTAATGGAGTTAGCAAGACTCTGCAATATCATCGTCTTACCTGCGCGAGGGGGAGAAACGATAAGACCACGCTGTCCTTGCCCGATCGGAGTCAGTAGGTCCATCACACGCCCACTCAAATTTTCTTTATCAGTCTCCAAATCGAGCCTTTTATCTGGGTAAATAGGCGTCAAGTTTTCAAAAAAGGTTCTGTCTCTCGCGACATCGGGATGTTCAAAGTTTAGAGCCTCAACTTTTATCAAAGCAAAGTATCGTTCACCTTCCTTGGGGGGACGCACCTGACCAGAAACTGTATCCCCAGTGTGCAGATCAAATTTCCGGATCTGGGATGGAGACACATAAATGTCGTCTGGCCCAGGCAGATAGTTGTACTCGGGGGCTCGCAGAAAACCAAACCCATCGGGCAGGGTCTCCAAAACGCCTTCTGAAAATATTAATCCGCTGCGTTCTGTCTGTGCCTTTAGGATCTGGAAAATCAGCTCCTGCTTGCGCATTCCAGTCGCGCCAGTAATTCCTAATTCCTTTGCGATCTGGTTCAAGGGTTGAATCTTTAAATCCTTGAGCTCTTTGATATTCAGCGACTCTGAGATCTCTACCTCACTCATAGTTGGACCTCATTGATATTTCTCCATAATTGTTTTTTCCCTTCTCCAGAGACCGAGGAATAGGCCACAAGAGATTCAATACTTAGCTTCTTTTTTATCTGTTGTAACGCTCTAGGGCGCCGACTGGATCCAAGTTTATCGATCTTAGTCGCGACCACCTGCGTCGGAATCGCGCAAGCCTTTAGGTAATCATGCATCAAGAAATCCAAATGGCTCGGCTCGTGTCTGGCGTCAAGGATGAAAATAGCCAGTCGGATCGACCTGTCTGACTCTAGAAACGTCTCAATGAGTTCCTTCCATTCTCGACGTACATTTTTGGGTGCACGGGCAAATCCATAACCAGGCAAATCTGCAAAAATCCAACGATCTTCAATGTTGAAAAGGTTGATAGCCTGCGTTCGACCCGGCCTAGAACTTGTCCTCGCCATCTTCTTTCTACCTATTAGACTATTGAGAAGACTCGACTTCCCCACATTCGACCGACCAGCAAAAGTAATCTTCGGTAAACAAGGAGATGCGTCGTACTTAACCACAGGGGCAGAAGTCACTGACTTCAAGAATGTGCACTGCACTTTAATCTGGATAAAAAGAACTGGTTGAAAGGATTAAACCTCTCAACATTTTTGAAAATCTACTTCAGTCTGGCTTGACAGTGGGTGAATGAAAAACAGTTAGAAACCAATTTATTCTCCCTTCTTCAGGGTTAATGATTTCAGTGATGTACCCCTGGCCGACCTCCTTCAATCTTGGGGGGTGGTTGATTGGTCACATAATCTTCATCACCGCTACCGGATACAGGAGACCTTTCCAGTGCCAATTCCAATACATCATCTACCCATTCAACAAAAACGATATCTAAATCCTCTTGCACAGATGCTGGAATGTCTCTCATGTCCTTACGGTTTTCCTCTGGGACAATAACCGTCTTAATACCGGCCCGATGGGCTGCCAAGATTTTCTCCTTGAGCCCCCCTATAGGCATCACACGACCTCGTAAGGTTATCTCTCCAGTCATCGCGATGTCTCTCTTAACCGGAATTCTAGTCAGGCATGAGGTTAAAGCTGTTACGAGGGTTATGCCTGCCGAAGGTCCATCCTTGGGAATAGCTCCATCAGGGACGTGGATATGAATATCAAAGCTCTTGTGAAAATCTACATCCAAACCGTATCTAGCAGCCCGCGCACGTACATAAGAAAGCGCAGCTTTTGCAGATTCCTGCATTACTTCTCCCAGCTTGCCCGTGAGAAGAAGTTCCCCTTTACCCTCCATAGAGGTGCATTCCGTAAACAAAACCTCTCCGCCCACTTCTGTCCATGCCAAACCAGTTGCGATCCCTATTTCATTTTTCTCGCCTGCCATTTGACTACGAAACTTATTGGGCCCCAGCAACTCAAGGACTAAATCACTGTCGACCACGTATTTTGTCTTACTGCGAGATTTCTTAGTTTTCTCTACGACTTGCCTTGCGATTTTACGGAAGACACTACCTATTTCGCGCTCAAGGTTGCGCACACCCGATTCCCTCGTATAGCCCTGCACAATCTTGACCAAGGCTTCATCCAAGAACTCGACTTGGCCTTTGCGGAGCCCTTTTATCTCGCGCTGCTTTGGAATAAGAAAGTTTTTTGCAATCTTGGTCTTCTCGTACTCCGTATACCCAGAGATCTCAATAACTTCCATCCGATCCTGTAAAGCCCGAGGGATAGTGTGGAGCACATTAGCAGTGCAAATAAACAGTACCTGCGAAAGATCCAGCTCCGTATCAAGGTAATGGTCTACGAAAGTAGCATTATGCTCCGGGTCTAGAACTTCCATAAGAGCCGCCGAAGGATCTCCTCGGAAATCCACGCTCATTTTGTCTATTTCATCCAACAGCATGACAGGGTTCTTTGCACCAGCCCGTTTCATCATTTGTACGATTTGCCCGGGAAGAGCTCCAATGTAGGTTCTTCGATGGCCACGGATTTCAGCCTCATCGCGTACACCACCCAGAGAAAGGCGTACGAACTTCCGGCCGGTGGCTCTAGCTATAGAACGGCCCAGAGAAGTTTTACCGACTCCAGGAGGCCCAACAAAACAGAGTATGGAACCCTGCTTCTTCTTTTTGGCCAGCTCCCGTACTGCCAGAAACTCCAAAACCCTATCCTTCACCTTTTTCAGGCCATAGTGGTCTGCGTCAAGGATGCTAGTGGCCTTTTTAATATCCTTAATCTCGCGACTGCGTTTATTCCAAGGTATAGCCAAAAGCCAATCTAGGTAAGTCCGGCTAACAGTTGTCTCTGCACTCATCGGTGGCATTTGTTCTAATCGCCGAATTTCGTTTTCTGCCTTCTCCTTGGCGTCAGCAGGCAACTTCGCTGCTTCGATTTTTTCCTTCAGCTCTTCGATCTCATCTTTGTCGCTACGGCCGAGCTCCTTCTGAATCGCCTTAATTTTCTCGTTCAGATAATACTCGCGTTGGGCCTTTTCCATTTGCTTACGCACACGTCCCTGGATGGACTTGTCCATCTTGATTTTTTCGATCTCAATTTCAATTAATTCACAAACATGCTCCGTACATTCAATCGGATCTGTCATCTCCAGCAGTGACTGCTTTTCCTCAACCGCAATGGGAAGACTCGCAGCAATGCTGTCAGCTAATCTGTCATTGTCAGCTCCCTGAGCCGCTTGGATTACAGATTCGTAATTAACGTTTGCATTAAGTTTTGAGAATTGCTCGAAAAGATTTTTGAGACGCTTTGCGAGAACGGTCAACTTAGCTTCTGACACAGAAGGCACGGGCATATATTCCACTTCTGCCACGCAATATCCTTCCCGAGTATCCACTTTTAGACTACGTGCTCGCTGGAGGCCCTCCACCAAAACTCTGATGTTCCCATCTGGCAGCTTCAGGCTCTGGACTATGGCCGCAACTGTACCAATCTGGTAAATCTGATCTGGTGCGGGATCGTCTTCCGTGGCATCCATCTGAGTTGCCAAGTAGATCTTCTTGTCACCTAACAAAGCCTTTTCGAGAGCCAATATTGAAGAAGCTCGTCCAATAACAAAAGGCACCATCATGTGGGGGAAAACCACTACGTCCCTGATAGGAACCATGGGGCAAGTAATCCGACTCTCTGCGATTTCAAACTCGTCCATCAGTCTCTAACCAATCTTGTGATCTTCGATCTCACAATTAAAGTCGTTCCTAACGTTGCACTCACAACCAGCTCAGATTCTCTCACAGATGGCTGAGGTGGAGTGAGAATTGAATAAGAAAAATCAAGAAGAGAAGAGATCGAATAGACCTTAACCGGCCTTTTCAAGAAGCTTGAATACCACTTTCTTGTTGTCGACCATCTCCCGGGTAACGACGAACTCTTTCACATTCTGGGCACTCGGCAGTTCGTACATCACATCCAACATAAGATCTTCAGTAATTAAGCGCAAGCCACGAGCGCCAATTTTCCTTTTCATCGCCAGCTCAGCAATCGCTTCAAGCGCTCCTTCGGTAAACCGAAGGGCAACATTCTCAAACTCGAACATACGTTCATATTGCTTTACCAATGCATTAGTCGGCTCGGTAAGAATCTGGACCAAAGCCTTGGCATCTAGATGATGTAACGTTGCAACAGCGGGTAAACGCCCGACAAATTCGGGAATCAGCCCATATTTTATAAGGTCTGATGGGAGTACTTCCATCAATACATCGGATTCATCGGCTTTTTTCCATCGGCCTTCGGATAGGTCGGAGTTAAAACCTAAAGTGCTCTGACCAAGCCGCTTTCGAATAGCCTTATCAAGACCCACGAAAGCACCTCCACAGATAAAAAGAATATTGGTTGTGTCTATTTGTACAAATTCTTGGTGGGGATGCTTACGGCCACCTTGGGGGGGCACATTGGCAACGGTCCCTTCTAGGATTTTCAGAAGTGCCTGCTGAACTCCTTCACCCGACACATCACGTGTGATGGAGGGATTCTCATCCTTGCGCGAGACCTTGTCAATTTCATCGATGTAGATGATGCCCTGCATACAACGGTCACGGTCTCCTCCGGCCGCCTGCAGAAGCTTAAGGATGATATTCTCAACATCTTCACCGACATATCCTGCCTCGGTCAGAGTAGTGGCATCCACAATTGCAAAAGGGACTGAGAGCATACGAGCCAAAGTTTGAGCCAAGAGAGTTTTACCGGTTCCAGTTGGGCCGATGAGCAAGACATTGCTTTTGGAAAGCTGTACATCTTGACGTCTTTTCCCTCCCAGCCTGAGTCGCTTATAGTGATTGTAAACTGCCACCGCCAGCTTTTTCTTTGCTAGCCCTTGGCCAATCACATACTCATCTAGAAACTCCTTTATCTCGGCTGGCTTTGGAAGCTTCCCTTCACCAGGGAAATCTTCGGAACTCAGGTCATCAGAGATGATTTCATTACAGACATCAACACACTCATCGCAGATGAAAACGGACGGACCTGCAATAAGCTTTTTGACGTCGTTCTGACTCTTGTTACAGAACGAACAGCGCAGAACCTCTTCGCTATCTTTATTCACTCGACACCACCCCTAGATTTGTCTACCAGGACCCCCTAAATCCACCTCTACAGCAGAGCAGAAAACCCTTTCAAGCAGCGGAAAAAGCAGGCTGGGAACTCTACGCGTGCTTCTCGATGATCGAGTCGATAATACCATAATCCTTGGCTTGGACGGCTCCCATAATGTAATCCCGCTCAACATCAGTTTCTATTTTATCCAGGTTCTGACCGGTGTGTTTGGCAAGGATTGCGTTGGTCATCTCCCTCATACGCAGTATTTCTTTAGCGTGAATATCTATCTCCGTTGCCTGCCCTGACAAACCGGTCATAGCAGGCTGATGAATCAGTATTCGACTGTTAGGCAGAGCAAATCTTTTGCCTCGTGTTCCGGCGGTTAAGAGAAGTGCCCCCATCGACGAGGCTTGCCCCAGGCAAATAGTCGTAACGTCGTTCTTCACAAATTGCATGGTGTCGTAAACAGCAAGGCCAGCCGTAATAGACCCTCCGGGGCTGTTGATATAGAGAGATATGTCCCGTTCCGGGTCCTCCGCCTCTAGGAATAAAAGCTGTGCCGTTACAAGATTGGCCACCGCATCATCGACTGGTGTCCCTAAAAAAATGATGTTGTCTTTGAGTAGACGTGAGTAGATGTCAAAGGCTCTTTCACCCCGACTAGTCTGCTCAACTACCATGGGTATCAGCGTCATCAGCACAGCCACCTTTCTGAATCGCAAACCGAAAGCCTACTGCTTTTAATCACAGTGGCCCAAAGTTCCAAACGTTTACCGCTCCTCGAATTTGGCGTCTTCTAGAAGCAAGTCAATAGCCTTCCGACGCCTGATGCTCTCCTTGAGCTCTTTAAGATGCCTCTCCACTTCTTCTCTAGGTTTCTTAACCTCAGAGGCAAGTCGATTAACTTCAGCTTCAACCTCAACCTCATCAACATTAATAGCTTCCTTTTCTACAAGGGCTTCCAAAACAAAATGGGCGCGCACCTCTTTTTCAGCCACGTCCTGAAAATCCTCCCGAACACTAGCCCAATCGATTCCAGCTTTGGCTGGATCAACTCCCTGTGAGGCCACTCTCATAGCAAAATCTCGCAATTTACCGTCAAGAACCTCATCGACCAAAACTGTGGGGGCTTCAAACGGTGTCAGATTTACTAGTCTCTCCACCACACCATTACGTCGGCCAGCCTCAGCTTCTCTCTCGGCCTCTCTGGCTATCTCACCGCGAAGCTCTTCTTGAAGCTCTTGGAAGCTATCCCATTTCCCCAAATCCTTCGCGAAATCATCATCTAGTTCGGGCACCTTTTTTTGTTTAAGATCATTTAGCTGAATCGTAAACTCGACGCGCTGGCCAGCCATATTCTTATCGGGGTAGTCCTGCTCATAGGCCACCTGGAATACCTTCTCCTCTCCGAGACTCATGCTCAGGAGTGCTTTGCTAAAGGATTTGTGAACATTTTCACCACCCACCTCCAGGAGCACATTCTCTTCCTCTATAGGATCTAGTCCCACCAAAGGCAAGCCTTCCGGAGAGACAAACCGCCCGTGCAAATTGATGACGGCCAGATCATCCATGTCAACAGATCTATCCCCTACGGATTCCAGACTCGTACCTTTTTCCTGAAGTACCTTCAACCTCTGTTCTAACAGTTCCTCTAAATCCTTAGGCTTATCTACAATCACCTTGAGACCACGATATTCGGGTAGTTCGAAACTGGGCTCGATTTGGAACTCAGCTACATATGTGAGGGGTTGTCCTTCTGCAAAATCTAGCTCAGAGACATGCGGAGTACGGATAGGCTCCAAACCCTTTTCTTCAATGGCCTGTTTGTAAGATTCCGGCACCAAGAATCTGATCACTTCCTCACGGATATCTTTCGCAAAACGATTCTTGACTAAATTTACCGGAGCTCGACCGCGCCGAAATCCGGGTAGTGCTGCTTTTCGTTTGAAGTCGCTAAGAACACGAGCAAACTCTTTCGCCGCTACCTCGGCCGTTACTTCAACGGATAACTTTTTCTGGACTGGGCTTACGTCTTTAAGGATCGATTGGATCTCCATCAACTTCAATCACTCCAAACTCACACTCACTCCGGCAAAAGCACCAATGATTTGCCCCGGTGCAAGGATCTGAATTATATTCCGTCAGACATGACGGAACAAGATCAGTTAGCACAACAACTGAAGGCCGAAGCATTCGATCGTTTAATGGAAAAGTATAGGAGCCTAGAGGATGGCAATGGTTTTTACAGTCAACACTGGCTTGAGTTCTCAGTTTTCCTAGAGCAGGAAGCTCAGAAAGTTCAACTGACTCTAGGCAATCAACCTGAAAATTATGATTCCTAAATGCTCGGACGTCACTCCTGGTGATCTAGCCCCTAAACTTGAAGGGGGCAAGTAATACGACTAGAAATTCCCGGGAACCTTTTATTTTTTGAATCCCTGTTCCCTTAAAGTCTCCAGAACAGTCTCGTGCATATAACCATTAGAAGCCAAAACTCCCCGATTCCGTTCTAGCGTGATCCCCTGCGAAAAATCCAGTTTATTCCCAAAGAGGTCTGTTATCCGGCCACCAGCTTCCTCTAAAACTACGGCACCTGCTGCTTGGTCCCATATTTTTTCCCTGTAGTCAGGACTGCTGGAGGGCAGCAAACGTAATAACAGTTCCGCTTTTCCGGTCGCTAACATGCCATACTTGGCCTGGCTATCCATAAACACTGGAGGTGCTTCGACCTGGAGCTGCTGGATCACTCTCTCAAACTGATCTTCGTTAGTGTGAGCACTCTCCACAGAGCGAAGAACTCTCGCCATAGTGGGATCTAGGATACTTGAGACTCTAATAGGCTGGATTTCAGAAATTTTATCAACGTTGCATGCCCAGCTACCTTGACCCCGACGAGCCACAAATATGGTCCCTGGACTACCTTCGCCTCTTAGATCAAGACTTGGACAAGCAATACCTCCCAACTCCACCACACCAAATTTAATCCAGGCTAAAGCAATAGCAAATTGATCACGCCTCAGAAAACCCTTTGTACCGTCAACAGGGTCGAGCACCCAAAATTGACTAGCGGGCTGCCCATTTCCACGATCGATCCAAGCGCACACTCTCTCATTCGTCGCGTCAGTAAACTCTGCTTCTAGCAGGGCAACAACCTGCCTAAGCATTTTATTACCTTCCTTCGCTTTCAACGTCTCTGAGTTTTCCTCTCCAACAAGAACTTCCCCAGGGAAGGCCTGATTTATCGACCTCCCAACTAACGCCTGCACAGCAAAATCTGCCACAGTAACCGGAGATTGATCTGCTTTACTGAGTGCTTTAATCCGCAGACTTTCCTGTGCAATCGTGGAAAGCCTGGCCGCTTTACAGAGAGTGTCAACTAAGAAGACAGCCCTGTGATCATCAAGTGGATTGTAGAGTTTCTTATGCATGTCGCGTACCTTAACAGAACATCTAACATCATAACTTAGTCATTCCTTTATCTCCTCTCTGGGAGTACCCTGGACGGGATTCGAACTAACACTATGGGAAAATCATCAATCGATCGTGAGTTGTGGTTACCAGAGAACATACAAACAGTATTTAGTTTCTTCGCCGATGCAACGAATCTGCAAAAGTTGACACCTGCTTGGCTGCATTTCCGCATTGCAACTCCTCCACCCATTGAGATGCACGTCGGGGCCCTAATAGATTATCGGCTGAGAGTACGGGGGATACCTCTACGCTGGCGCAGTCGGATTCTCGTATGGGAACCACCGTTTCGTTTCGTAGACGAACAGGTCCATGGTCCT
>CAYXBG010000031.1:0-17005 GCA_964463145.1 uncultured Acidobacteriota bacterium | reverse complement strand
GTAATTACGACAGCTATTGCTGTGTGTATTGGGCTTGTCACCGTTCATTTAATCGAACCTGGAAAGCAAGTCCCCAAGGAGATGCGGGAACGTCTTCAACAAACCTATGAACAAAATATCTCGGGAAGGCAACGGGATGCATCGGTCACAAAGGAGCGAGGTCCCTTGCAGCCTTTTGTTGACATTGTGCCAGAGAACTTTTTTGGTGCAGCTTCCAGTAATCGGAATATGCTGCAGGTGGTATTTTTTGCAATTCTAATAGGGGTTGGGGCAATTCAACTGAAGAAAGAAAAGGCCAAAGTTTTCCTGGGGTTTTTTGAAACCCTGAATGAGATTATCATTAAGCTGGTTGATCTCATTATGTTGATAGCACCTTTGGGTGTGTTCGCTCTAATAGCCAGTACTATTACATCAGTCACATCGGATAATCCCGGCGGTGTGCTGCATCTATTGTCAGCCCTAGGGCAATACTGCTTGGTGGTTATTTTGAGCTTGGTAATACACATGATGATCACCTACGGACTGATTATCCGCTGCATGACCCCAATGAAGTTCACTATGTTCCTCAATGGTATTGGGCCGGCTCAACTGGTAGCATTTTCAACCAGTTCCAGTGCGGCTACTTTGCCTTTGACCATGGAAAGAGCGGAAGAGAATCTCGGGGTTTCCGAGGAGATCTCTTCTTTTGTTTTGCCTCTGGGGGCCATCACTAACATGGATGGTACGGGTCTGTATCAATCGGTGGCAACTGTCTTTATAGCGCAAGCGTTAGGAATGCAGCTAGACTGGACTGCCCAGTTGACTATCGTCCTAATGGCCGTCTTGGCTTCGATTGGATCTGCTTCTGTTCCAGGTGCCGGAATAATAATGTTAGTTCTTATACTTGAGGCACTAGGCATCCCAAGTGCTGGTATAGCCCTTATTTTTGGAGTCGATCGAATTCTAGATATGTGCCGCACTCTAACTAACGTTACTGGTGATGCGACTGTTGCTGTAATGGTGGCAGCTTCTGAGGGTCAATTGAAGCCACAAAGCTAGGTGTAAATTTTGAGGCTAGCTTGGATAGGGGTTTGTTCTCAGGTGAAAATTACTTAATGTTTTACATTGATTAATTGGTTTAAGTATCTTTGTGTGAAAATAAATTTCAAAATCCATTAATCAGTGTGAAGCGATCTTTTTTCAATGAGGAGCAAGCTATTGGAGTTTGATTTGAGTTCAGAAGATAGCCATATTCAATGTGTTTTCAGAATGAACCTTGAATGTTTACTCTGAAATTCTAATACTGGGCCAGTCATGGGTAATCGACTCACTAGGATCTATACGAAAAAAGGGGACTCTGGTAGGACATCTCTCGGAGATGGGAAGATAGTCGCAAAAGACGATCCTCGGGTAGAGGCCTACGGTTCTGTTGACGAACTTAATAGTGTTCTGGGGGTTTTGATCACTTGTGAGCTTCCCGAGGCAATTGAGGCGATTCTGGTTAGCGTTCAACATAGTCTTTTTGATCTGGGGGGACAGTTATGCATTCCAGGTCATAGTGTTCTGAGCCCAACTCGAGTAGAAGAATTGGAACACAAGTTAGACTCATTAAATAAGGATCTCCAGCCGCTGCAAGATTTTATTCTTCCAGGAGGCACACTGGCTGCTGCGATTTGCCATCAGGCACGTACGACATGTCGTCGAGCAGAACGTAGAGTGGTATCACTTGCTGGTATAGAGGTTGAGGATGAAAGCCTTCGGCTTGCTATTCGATACTTGAATAGACTCTCTGACTTATTATTCGTTGTGGCTCGTTCCCTAAATAGGAGTGCAGGCAATCCTGACATAATCTGGGATCGTGGTTAATGCCTACCTGAGGTATCTTTTCTTGTGTTAGGACAAGGGTGCCTCCGAAAGGACGCGCTCCCCGTATCCGTTACGTGGTGTTTGTCCCCGGGACGTTATTTCCTTCAAACGATACTCTCCATAGTTCCAAGCATATAGGGCCGTCACGACGTCTCCATTATAGTTTTGTAATAGATAAGAAAAGTGCAGAAGGGCAAAGCGGATATTTATCGCTGGATCGAACAATTCTCGGGCTTCAACTCGGCCATACTGTTGAGCGGTTGTAAGCCAAATTTGAGTCAGTCCTAGGGCACGTCCCTTGTCCCCCAACGCATCGGGGCGTCCTCCGGATTCCTCTCGAATGATGCCCAGTAGGACTCGTGTAAGTTCCCAGATTTCGTCCTCATTGACCATGTCGGAAAAGTTTTGGAGATGAGTTTTAGTTTCAGTGCACAAAAGCTTCACTAGGGAAGGGGTAACTGAATAGATACTGGAAAGATTTATTTCGCGTAGAAGCTCTTGTTCACGCTTTTGTAGAAGAGCCTGTTCTTTTTCAAAGGAATTTTGAGAGGAGACTATACGGGCCAGGTTTGGGACCGAGGTTGATCCGAGCAACACTGAAACTATTATCAGTGCTTTACCTATTCCATGGAATGAAGATAAGGGCTGCAGAAGATGGTTGTGAGACATGGCTATTTGTAATGTTGGTTTCTGGGGGATGTTTAGTCAGTTAGGTGAGGTCAATCGTTGGGATTGTTGGCAGCAGGAGGACGACCAGATGCTAACTAGCGATTTATAACTTTGCTGCCCCGGATGTCGTTCAGGCTTTCCTGTGAGGGTATAATCAACCTGTATTTAGATACTTGCCTGACAAAACCGGCCTTTAGCTGAAACTAGACGCGTTTTCTTGAGGAAGGTTTCATTTTTTCGAGTGAAAAAGGATCTGAAGATATGTACAGGATAGGAACTGGAGAAGAGTCATTCTTCAAATTTCATGGTCAGATCCTGTGAGAGATCGGGTAGGGAAGGCTTTAAATGACAAGGAACCGTGGAAGCGAGAAGATCTAAGCTCGTATATCGATTCAGGGAGATTAGGTAACTACGGGAGCGACCTATCGCAGCCAAGAAATCATCGGGAGCCCACCCCTTCCAGGAGACTATCAAAGAAGTCTTTCTGGAAATTATAAGGGGAGGATCTTAGTGTGCAGCACTTGAAGGGTCGTCGATTGCAAAGCCGAATTTTTCTTCCTCTTTCTCTCGGACTTCCTCGATAGTCAGTGCTCCGTCCAGAGGGTCATCGGTATCACTCACCCGATTATCATCATCGCAGACATCGGCATCGTTTGCTTCCACCCAGTCTTGGTACTCGTCCGGAACTTCAGCCTCGGGATATATAGCATTAACTGGGCAAAGGGCCACGCAGGCATCGCAGTCAATGCACTCGTCGGGGTTGATAATGAGCATGCGTGGATCTGTAATTTCATAAAAACAATCCACAGGGCAGTCGGCCACGCATTCCGTGTACCGTGAATCTACACAACGTTCAGTGACAACATACGTCATCGACTTAACACCTCCACGAAAACCATTAGTTTTTAATAGCACCGAAAAGACAGAACTCCTTCCGGCACTAACACCTTCGGTTACCCTTTTACAACACATCAGTGACAAGTTAAAAGATTTTTTTGGACTGACCCGTTAACTTAGAGGCAATAGCTTTTGAAAGAATGTTAGACTTTTCAGCCATTACTGTTACCTTTAGCGGCCACCGTGTTGGGACTTGTTCTGGAAATCACCGGACGATAGAATTCTTTTGTGTGTGGTGTGTTTCCAGGGAAATTGGAGGGGCCTGTGCGGATAAGAGACCTCGAAATTCTGAGTATCAAGTCGTCTAGGCTTAGAAGGATACTGCTAGTTTTGTTGGGTGTTGTCTCGTTGCCAATGTCGCTGGGATGCAGTGTGGGGAAAGATTCTCCCAACCGGGAAGGCGTCATTGTCATGGCCCACGGAGGGACTACCTCATGGAATGAAGCTGTTGAGGTCGCTGTAGCTCCCCTAAGGTTGGTTGTCCCGACTGAAATTGCATATGGCATGGCGGATCGCCAATCACTACAAAACTCAGTTGAAAAGCTTGAGGCGAAGGGAGTGAGCAGGATTGCCGTGGTGCGACTCTTTGTTTCTGGAGACTCTTTCCTTGGGCAAACGGAATATTTTCTCGGTCTACGGTCCGATCCGCCACCATTTTTCCTAATACACGAACATGGTGGTGATATGGCTACGGCGTTTGCAGCTCGATCACCACAACACGAGCCTAGAATGGTATCCAGTCAGGAAAATCGCATTCCGCCGATTGAGACGAAATCTGATATAGGCCTCAGTAGGTCGGGTCTCTATGATTCTGGAGAAATTGGAAGGATTGTAGTGGAACGCGTTCAGGGTCTTAGTCGTAATCCTGATGAGGAGTCCGTCTTGATTTTGGCTCATGGAGAAGGAGAGGATCGGCTAAATCAGAGATGGTTGAATCGCCTGGAAATTTTGACAGAAGATATAAAAGAAATTGGAAAATTTCGATCCATCCGGGTGGAGACATTACGAGAAGATTGGGTCGAAAAAAGAGAAATTGCAGAGAAGCGCATTCGGATGTTTGTGGAGGAGGGTCGGCAGAATCATGGAGAAGTTCTTGTGGTCCCTTTTCGGGTGTTTGGATTTGGCCCGTACGCTTCTGTTCTAAAGGATTTGGACTATCGCTCTGATGGTTTAGGGTTATTACCCCATATGAGTATTACGAGCTGGTTAGAAAAAGAGGCTTCTCTGGTTTTCCGGAATAACCACTGGGAGGATCCGTTTTCCTTGAAACTGGAAAGTACTGATCACCATTAGGAAGGGAAGTTATGTTGCCGCAGTATGTTCTAGATGCTTGTGTGATCCTAATCATTCTTGGGGTAAGTGCAGTTTTGACACACGTATTTGCGCGCACCATGTATAACCGATGCGATGCCTGTAACACCTTGAATGCCCGTCGCAGGAGTCAGTGCAGGCGCTGTGGTGAGATGTTGCAGGGATGACAGCAGAGACCCCCTTTTTATAGAAAGCTAAGATGCTGAATTGCAGGTAGGTGTGGTTGTTTTGAATGGAATTTTGCCCCCTCCGCATGCTAGAATTCGCGCCCTTGAGACGCGTCCCCATCGTCTAGCCAGGTCCAGGACACCGCCCTTTCACGGCGGCGACAGGGGTTCAAATCCCCTTGGGGACGCCAACACTTTTCCTTTTTAATTCCAATATGTTACGAAGTACGCCAAATGTCACTTTCGAACCAGAACAAGAGTTGATTGGGGAATATTGAAATGGATCAGGAATTTTGAGTACACAAATCGACACAAAACGAATTCTTCTAACGGGTGCGACGGGGTATGTTGGCGGTAGACTACTCAAGCGACTTGAGGAGAAGAACTATCAAGTTCGTTGTCTTGCGAGGCGACCGCATTTTATAGCTTCAAAGATTTCGTCAAGAACCGAAATTGTTCAAGGCGATGTCTTGGATGCTGATTCCGTTGAAAAGGCCCTCTTAAATGTAACGACGGCCTATTACTTGGTTCACTCGATGGGGTCTCGCCAATCATTTGAGGAAATAGATCGTCAAGGGGCAGAAATATTTGCAACCAGTGCTAAGAAAATGGGGGTAAAAAGGATCATCTATCTGGGTGGTTTAGGTAGAGGGGAAAAACTCTCACCTCACCTTAAGAGTCGCCAAGAGGTTGGAAAAATCCTAAGCAATTCGGGAGTTTCTACCTTGGAACTTCGATCATCCATCATTATTGGTTCCGGCAGTCTGTCCTTTGAGTTAATTCGAGCTTTAGTGGAGAGACTCCCTGCTATGACAACTCCGAAATGGGTTCGTACCAAGACTCAACCTATCGCTGTCGAAGATATTGTTTCCTATCTTATAGATGCCATTGAGTTGCCGATCAGGGAAAGCAGAATCTACGAAGTCGGTGGTCCTGACCGAGTATCCTATTCCGATCTTCTAAAAGAATATGCAAAGCAAAGAGGGTTGAAAAGATTGATCATTCCCGTTCCCGTTTTAAGTCCTGGCTTGTCTAGCTTATGGCTAGGGCTGATTACACCTATATATTCTAGAGTTGGGAGAAAACTCATTTCAAGTGTGCAGAATGAAACAGTTGTAACCGATGAATCTGCTTTGAAAGATTTCAGCATTAAGCCGATGAGCACTATGGAAGCCATAGATCGCGCTTTGAAAAACGAAGATCAGGAGTTTGCGGAAACGAGATGGGCTGATGCAATATCCTCCGCAATTTCTTCTCCGATGAAGGCAGAGATTGGCACCGGAAACCGAAAAGTAGATAGCCAGGTTGGATCAATAAAACTTCCACCCAAAGAGGTTTTTTCTGAGATTCAACAGATCGGAGGAGCGAAAGGTTGGTACTTTGCAAATTGGCTATGGAGGGTTCGAGGTTATCTGGATCTCCTGATCGGTGGTGTAGGGATGCGAAGAGGTCGCCCTCACCCCAAGATTCTCAAGCCAGGAGATACCTTGGATTTCTGGCGAGTGGAGAAAGTTGAGCAAGATAAGGTCATTCGACTTTGCGCCGAAATGAAACTACCTGGACGTGCTTGGCTACAATTTGAAGTAGATGGAGATTCTTCGACTTCTAAGCTTCGTCAGACAGCGATATTTGATCCGAAGGGACTTGCCGGAAGACTGTATTGGTATACGTTGCTTCCCATTCATAAGTTAATCTTTAAGGGGATGCTGCACAGAATCGCAGGAGAGGTTGATCGTGAGGCTTTGGTCACTACACCCTAAGTATCTTGATACGAAAGGGATGGTCGCCCTGTGGCGTGAGGGTCTTCTCGCTCAAAAAGTGCTTGGAGGAGAAACAAAGGGATATAGGAATCATCCGCAATTAATTAGATTTCGAGAGAGTCGAAAACCAATGGAAATGATTGGAATCTACCTTTCTCACGTTGCCCATGAAGCGGAAGAAAGAGGGTATCGATTTGATCAGAGCAAGATCTTGCACGGGGGGCTTGGGAAAATATCGAGATTGAGCGTATCTTCTGGCCAAATAGATTATGAATTGCAGCATCTTTTGAAGAAACTCAAAATACGAGATGTAGAAAAATTCAAAGCTTTGAAGAAATGTCAAAGGCTTCAAGTACACCCGTTATTTAAAAGGGTTAGGGGAAATGTTGCTGATTGGGAAAGAGTCTAAACCCCTATTAGAAGAGCGAGTTCCAATACACAAGGGGATATACATGGCTTCACGACAAGGTTTTAGCCCCCTAAACGGTAGCTTGAATAGGAATGGACTCACGTAAGTTGTTGAATTCTTGCAATGCTGATACTAAATGGTTTCAATTTGACGTCACGTGGGACGCTAATCTTCTTCCTTTTTGATATGAGACGAAAACTGAATTTTCTAATGGGTGGGCTTCTTCTGGCCGTCTCTCTTTCCTGTGGAGCCCAGGATCCAATACTCAATTGGGATGATAATGATGCCGAAGCGATAATTGTTGGGGCAGGAATTGCTGGCCTGTCGGCAGCTTTAGAAATCGCTCAGGAAGGTGTCGATGTTGTTGTCGTTGACATGGCTTCTGTTTTTGGAGGCCACGCAGTCTCTTCTCATGGAGGTTTGTCGATAGTAGGTAGTCCAATTCAGGCTGCTGCTGGGATAGAGGATACGCCAGAAATAGCCATAAATGATTTTCATAATTGGGGTGAGAATGCTGACGAGTACTGGGTTAGGTACTACGCAGAGAATTCCAAGGAACTAATCTACGATTGGCTGGTCGACCAAGGTGTTACATTCGGTAAGGAGCTTGGGCATAACAGTGGTAACAGTTTTCCGCGATTTCACAAACCTCCCAATAGAGGCTTGGGCCTAGTTACGCCGATTTACTTGAGTTGTCTGAAGGCCGGAGTCCGTTTCCAGTGGAATACTGTTGTCGAAGAGATAATGCTTGAGCAAGGACGTGTAGTAGGAATTCGAGGTAGAGACCAACGGGCGGATGAAGTAATAGAACTTCGGGCAGCAGCAGTGATGTTGGCTACGGGAGGATTTCATAGCGATATTGAGAAAGTGCAACAGTACTGGGATACGAGCCTCCCTTTTCCTGAACGTATCCTAGCTGGTTCGGGTTGGAATTCTCAGGGGTCAGGGCTTGATCTTGCTCGGGATGTCAACGCACTTCTCCATCGTTTGGATCATCAGTGGAATTATGTGCGCGGACTTCCGGACCCTCGTTTTCCAGGTCAGAACCGTGGTCTGAAATTAATAATAGGACCGGCAGTCTGGGTAAATATTGAAGGTGTTCGGTTCGTTAATCCATGCCTTTCACCGAAGTTTACATTGCCGACTGTCCTTAATCAGCCGACAGGTAGTTATTGGGCGATTTTTGATTCGAAAGGAAAAGAAACTGCGGTGGTTTCTGGATCGGGCTGGAGTGAAGAGAAAGTTCAGTCCCTAATACTAGGAACTCCTGGACTATTTAAAAAGGCTTCCTCGATACCTCAGTTAGCACTGGAAGCCGGTATACCGGAAGAAGAGCTCGCTAGAACGATTTCTCGATTTAATAAATTGGCCCGTGAAGGTGTGGATGCTGATTTTTCAAGGTTTGTATCAGGTCAGAGGGCCTCTTCATGTCAGAAAGCTGTTCCTTTGGAAACCCCTCCCTTTTATGCTGTTCGCCTATTCCCGATGGCACGGAAGAGTATGGGGGGAGTAAAGATAGACAGGTCTGGTCGAGTTGAGAGTGCAGCTGGGGGGATTATCCCTGGGTTTTATGCTGCGGGTGAAGTAACAGGGTTCGCTGGAATCAACGGTAGGTCTGGTTTGGAGGGGACTTTTCTGGGTCCTTCCATTATTACAGGACGAGTGGGGGCGAGAACTATTGTTGGCGATCTAAGATTAATGGGACTCATGGCCCCTGCTGCCCCTTCACTGTCTACCTTAAGTGATCAACAGTGGCTCGAATCTAGCCCGGAAATGTTAAAAGGTGAGACTGGCAATGACTCCTGTGCCGGTTGTCATGACCTGCAGCGTCTAGCGAATTTAGGGAGAACAGGGTTCTGGCATTTCGAGCTTTCCCATCGGATAATCCAAGAGCGAGGTCTCGAATGTTCACAATGTCACACTGAGCTTTTTCCTTATGACGCTGACGAGCATAGAGTCGCCCCCATTAAGCGAGCCGAGAGCTGCATGCATTGTCATGGGCTTGAGGGTATGGATTAGAATCTAGTTAGGTTGGAGTGAGGGAAATTTCCAGAAAGCTTATGGTCGTCCTACTCTGAATCGAACACCAGCCATGATGGTTCTAGGTAACCCGGGACGAACTCCATACGGTCGCCTTGCCACTATGTATTCATTGTTCGCCAAATTTCGTACGCTCAGGAAGAGTGCTGCGACTGTTTTTTCTCCGGGCAACCTAAATTCCCCCGTCACATTGGACACCCAATGTGAATCTGTGGATAGGCTTTCTACTATCGGACCTCGGCCAGCGCGGGTACGCATGCTGTCGACAAAATAGTTGTCAAAGTTGAGATGCCAGGGGGCTTTACCTAGGCCTATACTCGTGTAAATCTGTTGCTGTGGTATGTAGGGCAGGGAATCACCTGAATGAACGTTTCCCCAGGGATCGAAATCACTTTCGAAACTGGACAGAAATTCGGCATCTGTAAAGGTGTAAGAAAATAGCAAGGGAATGCTGAAAGGGGTATTCCAGATTCTGCCTAGGTCTGAGTCTGCAGATAATTCCAAGCCAAAGACTTTTGCCTGGCCACCGTTATATAAATCCCCTTCACCGGTACCTCCGGAAGATAGCGTGTCGGCACCAAGAAGATTTGTGTAGTCGTTATAGAAAACAGTGGCTGAAGCCGAGACAGATCCAGCATGACGAACACCGAATTCATAGTTGAGACTCTCTTCTGGAGAGGTGTCCTCATTGGAGCCTGGTCCCGGAGGTGAAAAGCCACGATGCAATCCGCCAAATATGCCCCAGTGTTGTGTTAGTTCCAGGTGAACTCCAATACCTGGTACAAACACATCTAGCTTATTGGGTTTTACTTTAGTTGGACCCCTGTCACGGGATGGGTCCTTTTTAGAAAAGTCATTGCGGGCAAGTTGTATTCTTTCAAATCGAAATCCAGGGGTGATAGTCAACCGTTCCCATCGGTACTCGTCCTGGACGAAGAATGCCAAGGCTTCGGCAGTGCTTAGTCGGTTAGCCTGGCTGCCAGGTAGACCTTCAGAGGTTAGCTTTAATCGAGAGGACTTCATCTGATAGGAGTCCTCTTGTTGTAATCGGTCTTCCCGATCTTCATGGAAGCGTAAGCCCATCTCGAAGTGGTGACGGGAATCATCCCATTCAGGAGTAAATCCGAATACAGTTTGAACGCCTGTCGAGGTGTATTTTCGATTATTATGTCGAAGCTTGAGATCGCCAGGTTGGCTGGTACCACCTTTAGCGATTTGGAGGAGTGCTGCAGAGGATGCAGAATCTCCAAAAATGTTACTGAGTTTACTGCCTTGGATGCTTTGGAGCTTTTTCCAGTTACGGGCGAAATTATTTCGGTAAATTGTGGTGACGAAATTCCAATTGCCAGGTCCAGTAACAAAGTGGCGGACCTGGTACTGTTCGTGGTTCGATTTAAAGACGTCTTGCTGGGAAGCAGCGTATCGGCGCCAGGGGTTTGCCCCGAAATCTGAGGTCGTCAGTCCTAGGTAGGTCTCATTGGATTGTTGTTCGGTTTTCCCTAACTTGAACTCTAGTTCATGGTAGAGCTTTCTCTCTGGGTCACTGTTGATTCGAAATTTCCCCATGTAGTCTTTAATGTGGAATCCTGAGTCGTTATTCACGGCACCATCGATTTCCTTGAACCCCTCTGAGCCTGATTGATAGGTTTCTATAACCCAGCCTGCATTCCTGTAGGAATCACCTATGTTGAGATGTAGTTTCCGATTCTTGTGTGATCCCGTCACTAGCGTCCCGTTCATGCGCAATTCCCCGGGTATTTGGGTTGAGATCAGATTGAGAGCACCACCATTAGTTCTGGGGCCATGCTTGATTTGACTGCTGCCCTTCCGGATCTCGATTGCTTCCATGCGTCCGGCAGTTGGGAAGTAGTAGGCGGAAGAGGCCGCGTAGGCTGCCGGTGCGATAAGGACCCCGTCTTCCATAATTGTGATTTTTGAACTACGTTCCGAACCTGATCCTCTCATGCCTATGTTAGGTCTGAGTCCATATCCATCCTCCTCACTCATGTTGAGTCCTGGGATACGACGAATAAGATTATGGATATCATCAATATCTACTTTAATAGTCTCTAATTGAGAAGATTCGAGATGATGTGCTGATCCGGGGAGATCTCCAATCCCGTAGGCCTTGCCCAGGACAGTCACACGATCCGCAATCATCTGAGCATATCCGGTCAAAATTATTTCGACCGATTTGCTTTCTCCCGCTTGGAGGTTTAGGTCTAATCTCACGGTAGAAAATCTTGGGTTTGCAACCAATAACTCATATTCACCGGCAGGGATATTGAGGTCAAAAGTTCCTTCGTCGGTGGTTTGAGTGAAAGTCCTAGACATATCTTTCTTGTTTTGGAGAGTTACGCTGGAATTAGAAACAGGGTTACCGGGAGTATCGAGAACAATCCCGGTAAGCTTCCCGTATTCATTGAGCGCATCTGTTGCCACTGCAGATGAAACTGAGAGTGACAGAATAAAAATTGTGTTCAGGACGAGTAAAGTCTTTTTGGTCACCGTACACCTATGTTTTAACGGGGGGGGGGTAGCCCGTATTGAAAATGATTTTCAATTTCAATACGGGCATTATACGTACTGAATTAGGCGTGTCACTATAAAAAGTACCTTTTTAGTACTTTTTATATTGATGTCAGTAAGCGCTATAGAAGTATCAGGATTAATAGGGAGGATTAATCTCTGAATAATTTTTGAACAGACAAGTATTTAATTCCGATTTTGACAGTGATTTTTTCATGATGGAAAGAATTCACAAATCGGGATTTTTTAAAATAAGTTTAGCCTTGATTGCGAGAGTGATTGCCCTGGCAGCCATAAAAGCAGCCATTGCAACCCACAGCAGGAAATTTGACTCAAGTGAAAATGCTATCCAGGCCAATGGTGTAAATATCAAACAAGTACTCACAAGCATTGCATTGCGAAGAAGCCGACCTTGTGTGAGTCCTAAGAAGAGCCCATCGTAGCTGAAGGCTAATGCTCCCAGAATGATAGTGAGGAGCAACCAGAATAGATGCTCTCGGGCAATGATCTGAGTTTCGGAGTGTGTGGTCAAGAGGCGCTCAATCCATGGCCAGGTAAATCCGAAGATAGCAGCTAGGGCAATCCCAGAAGACGCACTGGCAAGAAGGGATATTCGATGTAATTGCCTCAGATCTTCCCATTCTTGTGCACCGTGCAGGATTCCTCCAAGACTCTCCGTAGCATAGGCTATTCCATCGATGATCCATGCGGACAGGTGTAGGATCCTTAGAAGTAGAGCATTGGCAGCTAGGGCAATAGTGCCGAATATTGCGCTAACATTCGTGAATAGGGAAAAGGCTGTGATGAGGCAAAATGTACGCAACAGTAGATCTCGATTAAGATTAAAAAGAGAGATGAGAGCCTTTTTGTTGAGGATGTCTCCACTTTTTAGGACTGGGAAGGGGCCTTGGCGACGGACTAATACAAAACCGACTAGCAGCATAAGGTATTGACTTAGAGCAGTGGCTAGTCCTGCACCATAAGCCGCCCATTGCCATTCGATAATAAATAAATAGTTGAGCGCTACGTTACTCAAGTTCGCAATTAGGGTCATCCACAGAACATTCTCGCTCTGTTCTCGCCCGAGAAACCAACCTAAAAGGGCGAAGTTGATCAAGGTAGCAGGGGCTCCCCAGATACGTGTATTGAAATATTCGCGTCCGGCTGCTTCGACTTCTGCGCTACCGCTTAACAGACTGAACCCCAGTTCTCGGACGATGACTTGGAGGATCAAGATCAGGAGTCCGATTATGAGTCCGAGTAGTACAGCCCGAAAAAAAACTAGATAGGTCTGTCGAATGTCTCGGCGGCCATAGGCTTGGGCAGTGAGTCCTGTTGTTCCCATACGTAGAAAACTGAATGTCCAGTAGACGTATTCGAAAAGAACAGAAGCCAGTGCCATTCCGGCAAGGAAGCGCATGGAGCTCAGATGTCCCAACATTGCAGCGTCGACGAGTCCGGTCAATGGGATAGTGATGTTGGCCATCACGTTGAAAGCCACGAGTCGTGAGAATCTGTGGATTAGAAATGATTCAGGAATTTTGATTACTCCTCTCCGTGTCTACTAAAAGAGTTTAATCCACATTCCACAGGGTTGAGTGCGGAAGTGTCGTGCTTTGTAGACTTGGGATTAGATCGTTTACCAATGTACTGGAAACAACCAAATCTCCAAATTCAGGGCGTATAAACCCTTCCGATCTAGCTCGATCGAACTGCTTCAGAAGAGGGTCGTAGTAGCCGCGTATGTTGAGAAGTCCAACTGGTTTAAGACTGAGGCCTAGTTGAAGCCAGGTTATTGCCTCTAATAATTCCTCGAAGGTTCCGTATCCTCCAGGCAAAGCAATTAGAGCGTCTGAATATTCATGCATCAACATTTTTCTTTGGTGCATTGTGTCGACTAATTCCATCCTCTGAATTTTTTGGTGTGCAATTTCAGGAGTTGCTAGTCCCCGGGGGATTACGCCAGTGACATGGCCGCCACCTTCAAGGACTGAATTGGCTAAGGCCCCCATTAGGCCAGTCGATCCACCACCGTATATAAGCTGAATTTTTCGGTTGCAGAGTTCCTTTCCCAAATCCATGGCAGCAGTGATGAATTCAGGGTGCATTCCGGTGTTAGATCCACAGAAAACACAGATACTTTTGAGGGGTGACTGTTCTCGATATCTAGGTGGGTATTGTTGAAATGGTTTGGAGGGCATCCTAACTCCGAATCAGAGTCTGGGCACTGGCACTGGCGTCCCTACCACTAACTGGGCTACATTTAGACAGATATCGTGGAATGATGTCTAGGGTACCAGATATGAAGAAGGGACAAAATCCCAAGGGGGAAGAGATGCTTGGAGTAACACTTGGATCAAATCAATACCTGAACCGACTGGAGGAGGAGATCAGTAAGGTGGATCGATCCTCACTAGAGAAGTGGTCGGATCTAATTTACAAGGCCTGGGAGCACAACCAGTTTGTTTTTATACTGGGTAACGGGGGTTCGGGGACTACTGCTAGTCATATGAGTGAGGACTTAGGGAAAAGCACTCTCCCTCCTACCGAATTGGGTGATGAATCAAAAAAGCGTCTGAAGGTGCTCAGTCTGACTGACAATGTTGGGTGGATATTAGCTGTTGGAAACGATCTATCTTTTGATGAAATATTTGTTCAGCAGCTGATGAATTACGGAACAGAGGGCGATCTGGTAATTGCGATAAGTGGTTCCGGAAATAGTCCAAATGTCATCAGAGCAGTTGACTGGGCCAATCGGCATGGCCTGACGACCTTTGGGCTGACTGGATACAGGGGTGGCAATCTAAGGAAAATTCAAAGACATGGTCTATGGGTGGACTTAGATGATATGGGGATGGTGGAGAGTATCCATCTTTGTCTTTTCCATTGGGTTTTGAATGATGTGTACGCTCGCATCAACAGTCAGGGACGTCATGCGCAAGAGGAGTAGTTTTTCTAGGTCGATAAGTTTGATTTTGGGCAGCTAATCGTGAATGAGTAAGGAAAAAGCAATGTTTCTCGGAATTGAAATTGGAGGGACGAAATTACAATTTGGAGTAGGATTTGGCGATGGATCTGAGCTGGCCCTGTTGGTTCGTCGTGAAGTAAAGCCAGTAAACCAGGCAGTGGGGATTTTAAGCCAGATAGAGAGTACTGTAAAAGACCTGATCGGTCGGTATGAGATCGAGCGAATCGGTATCGGTTTTGGAGGACCGGTTGATGTTAGGACTGGAAAAACAACCTTAAGTCATCAGATCAAAGGATGGGAGAGCTTTCCATTAGTAGCTTGGGTGAGAAAAACTTTCAATCGACTGGCGATTATTGGGAATGACTGTGATCTGGCTGCGTTAGCCGAGGCCAGGTTTGGTGCTGGGAAGAACAAAGAAAGGGTTTTTTTTGTGACTGTCGGTACAGGTGTCGGAGGTGGCTGGGTTAGAAATGGACATTTAGACGGTATCAATAGTCCTGCCATAGCGGAAATAGGGCACCTTCGACCTGGTTTGCAGGCCGAAAGCCCGGAGATAACAGTGGAGTCTATGGCTAGCGGATGGGGGATAGCGGAAGCGACTCGTTCGTATATTTCCACGAGCCTTTTAGATGGATCGAACAAGACCTGTCGAGTCGAGAGCATGGATTTATTACGACGGTGTGATGAAAAATTAGATCAATTAAATGCTGAGATTATTTCTCAAGCAGCAGCTGATGGAAATTCAATCGCGAATAGGGCAATCGGTCGGGCGTGCAAATCATTGGGATGGGCTATTGCTCAGATGATCACAATAACATCTCCCGATGTTGTTGTGATCGGAGGGGGAGTTGCTCTAATGGGTGAGGAATTGTTTTTTGACCCGGTCAAGAATGAAGTTGCTAAATACGTTTTTCCTCCCCTCAGGGGTTCCTATGAGATAGTTCCTGCCGGACTCGGTGAGTTGGTGGTTGTTCATGGAGCTTTAGCTATCAGTTCTACCGTTAATATCGAGACGAGGGGGTTACCTACCGAATAGATCCAAGGAGTAACCAAAAACGAAATTCAAAGTCTGTCAACCAGGCGTTCAGTAAATATGTTTTTGGTTGGGTGATAGCAGTTCTGTACGCTAGGGTTCGAGAGCATGAGTCAATTTGACGTAATAATTGTTGGTGCTGGAGGGAGTGGACTTGCGGCGGCCTGTTCGGTAGCGGAAAACGGGGGTCGGGTTCTGGTACTTGAAAAGCTTTCCCAGCCTGGTGGTACGACCGGGATTGCAGTTGGGTCGTTCACTGCAGCTGAGACAGGCATTCAACGTGATAACGGAATTAAAGACACTATTGAAGATCATAAAGTAGATGCCGCTAAGTTTGCTCCAACGGCAATAGAATCGAGGAATAATAGCGAGCTCCGAGAGTTTTTCTTGAATGAGTCTGCAACGACACTCGCTTGGCTCCAATCATTAGGGGTATCTTTTGTCGGCCCCAATCCAGAACCCCCTAATCGTGTCCCTCGAATGCATAATGTGGTTCCTGGGGCCAAGGCTTATGTAGCCGCTCTGCAGTTAGCTTTACGGAAATTTGGAGGCAAGCTAATTTGCGATGCCCCAGTTGATCAGTTATTGCAAGACGAATCGGGAAGGGTCGTTGGTGTCAGAGCAAGAGTTGATGGGATCTTAACTGAGTTTCGGGCGGAGCGAGGTGTGATCCTGGCTTCGGGTGACTATGCCAATAACTCCAAAACCATTGCTCAGTACAAGGGTGACCAATTCCAAAATATCGAAGGAATAAACCCCTTTGCTACTGGTGATGGCCATGAACTAGCCCTGCAAGTTGGTGCAGCTCTAGTGAATATGGATATAACCTACGGACCTGAACTACGTTTTATTCCATCCTCCAAAAAACCTTTCCAGCAATGGTTGCCCGTCAGTGGGGTATGGTCGAGGGTTATGGCAGCTGTCGCAAGGCGTCTACCAGCATATGCCATGCGGCTTTTAATCAAGCGTTTATTGGTTACTTGGCAACATCCTGAGAACGCTTTATTTGATGATGGGGCAATTTTGATTAACAGTGAAGGAATTCGGTTTGTGGATGAAAAGATTTGGCCGGATCGGGAAATTGGGGTCGCGAACCAACCCAATAAGATTGCGTACATCCTATTGGATAGAAATCTGATTGAACGTTATTCGCAGTGGCCACACTTCATATCGACTGCACCGGACATAGCCTATGCTTACGTTCATGATTATCAAAGACTGCGGTCTGACGTAACGATCAGAGGTGAGACTATTTCTGATCTTTCTGGCCTTGCCAATATTAATAGAATAGCCCTCGAGAGGACAGTGCAAAGAGCTTTCCCAGATTCACAGGGGCCGCGGTTATTACTCGGGCGGCTGGAGGCAGTTGTCGCGACC
>CAYXBG010000030.1:0-17035 GCA_964463145.1 uncultured Acidobacteriota bacterium | reverse complement strand
ACTCTCTGAAGCACTACTCGGATAGTCTCGAGAGCGAAGAAATTCTGCTCCATTATCGGCATAGAACTCACAACCCAGAGCACACTTTTCAATCTCTCCCTGGGCTTCACAAAGAAGCTTTCCCATCTCCTGTGTCATTAATTCAGCCCAGTGTCGACTATTACATCTTAATTGAACTGCCACCTCTCTCATCAAACGGCATCTATCTTCGACTGGAACACGCTTCCACTTGTTAAAGGCTTGGATAGACCTCTCGAGTTTCGAATCAACATCTTCTGGCGTGTCGCCTGGATAGGTCGCATTTATTCTTTCGGTAGCCGGGTTTTCAGACTTAAATTGGTTCATCTTTCCCTCTCTTATTCACTTCCAGATTTTGGATGATTTCAAATTAATTCAGTTCTGAGTTTGAGACAAAGCAAAAAACTACACCGATGCAGCATACAGACTATACACACTGCGAACTAGCAGCTACTTGCAAATGTCCCTAGCGTACCCATCTCCGCTCAAATGGGAAGAGTGGGATCCTGATTTCTTCTTAAAAAGCATCTTTGAATTGAGCCCAGGACAGGTACGTATCGATGAAAAGTAACTCAAGGATCTCCTGGCATCAGATAGATAGAGTTACTGGTATGATGTCTTCCGAAACACCTAAGAACAACAGCTCTTATAGAGGCCATCAACCAGATGCAGGAAAGATATTATGTCATCTCAAATATCCTTTTGGTTTGAGCTCTTTCGGATGGCTTTATCTTTGCTTCTTTCCAATTACCTAAGAACGTTTCTGACCGTCCTAGGAATTACTGTAGGGGTAGCCTCAGTATTAGTAGTATCAGCCAGCATAGGTAGTGCTGAAGATTTTGTACTCAAAGAAGTATCGCATGTCTTCGGAAACAACTCATTTATTCTGGACCAATTTGGTCGATTCGGTTATGTCAACGATGAGGAATGGGAGGAAATGCTCCAGAGAAACAAAAAATTAGAATTATCTGATCTAACTTTCTTGCGTGATCACTGCACCGAATGCCGGCCCCTTTCAGCTGAGATTTCAGCTATCCGAACGACTTACTCAGATGGCAAAAAACTGCCTAGAACTCAAGTCTACGGGGTAACGGATGATTACCACCTACTTGACACCTTGGACATAGAGGATGGTCGGTTCTTTTTTCCTCATGAAGAACACCGAGGGGAATTCGTATGCGTGATTGGCTCTGGGCTAGTAGAAGAATTCTTCTCCAATGTTGACCCTATTGAGAAAATAGTTAAGGTCGATAACCAACCCTTAAAAGTCATCGGTATTCTGGGAAAACTTGGAACCAATTTCGGCAGGACGCGCGATAGAGTCTTATATATGCCTATCAGCACTTACCAAAGAATTTTCGGAACTGAACAGAGTATCCGGATTCGCAGCAAAAATGCTAACAGCAACGCCTCTTTAGCAGCACAAGAAAAAATACGACTCGGTATGCGTGCCCGTCATCACCTCGAGCCTAATGAAGCAGATGACTTCGGTATTATAAGCTCCGGTCAGGTTGACAGCGTTGTTTATCAAGCCTCCAACTATGTAGCAAAAGCCGTCATTCCCGTCACCTGTATATCTCTTCTTATAGGCGGCATTATCATCATGAATATTATGTTAGTTTCCGTCACTGAACGGACGTTCGAAATAGGCCTCCGAAAAGCAGTCGGCGCAAAGAACAAAGATATCCTATTTCAATTTTTAATCGAGGCGCTCATGCTATCCACCTTTGGTGGTCTTCTTGGTCTGCTAACTGGTTGGGTTATCTTAGAAATACTGGAAAAAATTCTGAATTTCCCTATGGAAATCAACCTCTTGCATGCAACTATCGCGGTCCTAGCAGCAGCAGGAACCGGAATTATTTCCGGAGTTTTACCAGCTTACAAGGCCTCCAAACTGGACCCCATAACTTGTCTGGAAGTTAGGCGATGATCCCACTTCTCCGTTGTGCAGGAAATATTCGAATATCTCTGCAAA
Organism: uncultured Acidobacteriota bacterium; assembly: GCA_964463145.1. Classification (GTDB taxonomy): domain Bacteria; phylum Acidobacteriota; class UBA6911; order RPQK01; family CBDAPI01; genus CAYXBG01. The sequence goes on along the minus strand of CAYXBG010000030.1, from coordinate 15,042 downwards.
CATTACGGGGTAATAAAACGAAGAGCTTCCTGACAATATTCGGAATCGTCCTAGGTATTGTTGTAGTTGTCCTCATCGCGTCTCTTCTAATGGGTGTCCGTCAGAATTTGAGAGGACTAATTCAGGAATACGGAACGGATAACATCTACGCCTTTCATTTACGCACCGGTTTCGAAGGACTTCCGACCCGAGAGGAGTGGGCTCGTGATCCACTAAAAATGGATGATGCTCTTGTAATCAAGCGTGAGGCTACGGCGGTCAAAGATGTCGCGCATCAGGCCATTTCTTTAGAACATTTACTAGGCCGTACCGTGCGTTTCCGATCCGAGAGTTATGCAAGAACTCTAGTTTTGGGAGTATCCTCAAACTATCGAGAAGTAATGAATTTCTCGATGGATAAAGGTCGTTTCATTAACAATTCCGACATCCTAAGGAGTGCTAACGTATGCGTATTGGGAAACAGTGTCGTTGCAGCATTGTTTCCGGAGACTAATAGAGGGCTTGGTCGGTTAATAACCCTGAATGGACATCCTCTTAAAGTAATCGGTGTTGTGACACAACGGAAAAACTCCTTTTTTGGAGAAACCGACGACGACAACGCAGTCTACCTTCCTACCTCAACAATCCAAAGACTCGACCCCAAACAGAAGTACCTACTGCTTATCATTCAGGCAAAGCCTGGAAAGTTATCCTTAGCAATCGATGAGACGGAGAGAATACTGCGTAACCAGAGAGGCCTGATTTTCCAAGAGGACAACAATTTCGAGCTCAATACTGCCGACAGAATGATTGACCAATTCGAGACCATCACAAATAAAATAAGCTTGTTGGCCATAATCATATCGACTGTTGCACTTTTCGTTGGTGGTATCGGTGTAATGAGTATCATGCTTGTTTCTATCACTGAACGAAAACGTGAAATAGGTCTCCGAAAAGCAGTCGGGGCAAAAAAACAAGATATAATTCTTCAATTCTTATTTGAAGCCGTAGCCCTGACTACTCTGGGAGGGATATTAGGGATTTTCCTGGCAATAATTGCTAGCTATCTGCTGGGCTTCTTATTGCCCACTATCCCAGCAACTATCCAGATCTGGGCTGTAATCATGGGATTTACAGTTTCCGTATCGGTAGGACTCGTATTCGGAGTCTGGCCGGCGTTCAAAGCCGCTGCACTAGACCCAATTGAGAACCTCCACTATGAATAGAAAAACCTACCGAGAGGTTGAGAAAGCAATCCCATCAAAAACTTGAGATATTTGGAAACGCATCTATTCAATTAGGTACTTCCAATACAGTCGTCAATATGAAGTTTTAATTCACTCGCTGAATAGGGTTTCGATAGGGTTTTAGTGCTCCCCGCCTGGATGACAGTCTTATTGTCTCCTTCCATGGCGGCAGCCGTAATCGCGAGAATAGGAAGTTTTGATGAGACATGCTCCCGCACATTAAAAATTGCGGCGTACCCACCCCGTTCAGAAATCATCATATCTACTACCACAAGATGCGGTGCAAATCTTGTGATCAGTTCGGAAGAACCCTTCCCCACTGAAACCGACAGAACTTCATACCCCAAGCTCTGTAGCACAAACTTGACCGAGTATATGTTGTCAGAAACTTCCTCTACAACTGCGATGCGCTGCCTAGATTTCTGGGACTCACTCTTCAATGATTCGTTCATTTTTGGGAATGGGTGTGCAACTTTCGCATCAAAAGTGTATTTACTAGTTTAGGGTTGGCTTGTCCTTGTGTCTCACGCATGACGGCACCTACAAAAAATCCAAGAAGTCCTTCTTTTCCGTTTTGATACTCTTCTACTTTTACTCCATTTTTCTCTAAGACCGAGTCCACAATTCCCTCCAGCTCACCTTCGTCGCTAATTTGAGCCAATCCTTTCGATTCCAGTACTTTGGAGGCACTATCGCCACTGAGATACATCTCCTCCAACACTTGTTTGGCTATCTTTCCGCTTATTTCTCCTTGTTGAACAAGCCCTATCAGTTCAGCCAATCCAGCCGGACGGACAGGAATATCCCTCAGCGAATCTTGCTCCCGTTTCAAAAATCGCATTAGATCTCCAAACATCCAGTTATAGACAACTTTAGGAGAATTTGTTATCTCAGCTGCTTCCTCGAAATAATCTGAAAAATCCGGGCTCTGTGTAACCTGGATTGCTTCCTCCAAAGTCAACTCTCCAGACGCAAGATAGCGCTGCTGTTTCGCTTCTGGTAATTCTGGCATTCCTTCATTGATCTGAGAAAGCCATTCATCTTCGATGATGATCGGCAACAAATCCGGATCTGGAAAGTAACGGTAGTCATGAGCGTATTCTTTGCTCCGCATGAGAACAGTTCGTTGGCGATCTTCATCCCACAGTCGTGTTTCCTGTTGTACTTTACTCCCCTCTTCGACAAGTGTTATCTGACGACGAATCTCATACTCAATAGCTTTCCTGACAAAACGAAATGAATTCAGATTTTTAATCTCTGTCTTGGTTCCCAGTTCAGTTTCACCAACTGAGCGAATCGAGACATTAGCATCACAACGCAAACTTCCCTGTTCCATATTTCCATCACACACACTCAGAAAAAGCAGTCTCCGATGAATGGAGGTCAGCAGCTCATAGGCCTCCTCGGCACTCCGAATATCAGGCTCTGTTACAATCTCCAACAACGGTATCCCAGTACGATTAAGATCCACGTATGAGTCTCCTTCAGGACTGTGTACTGACTTACCGGCATCGTCTTCTAGGTGGGCTCGGTTAATCCCATACCTCTTCCACTTTAGTATCTTCGACTCTTGATCCCAGACCGGAACCCCAACATGACCACCCTCAGCAATGGGCAGGTCGTATTGAGATATCTGGTAGCCCTTGGGCAAATCGGGGTAAAAGTAGTTTTTACGAGCAAAAAGAGAGCTTTTATTGACCTCACAATCGAGGCCAATCCCAACCTGGACAGCCATTCTCACAGCCTCCCTATTCACAACTGGAAGAGCCCCCGGCAGCCCCAAACAAACAGGACAAGTGTTGCTATTCGGAGATGCTCCAAATTGGGTACTGCAAGAACAGAAAAGCTTAGAACTTGTCAGAAGTTGGGCGTGGATTTCGAGACCAATTACTGCTTCAAAATCAATCATCTTCCGACTCTTGAAACATTTATTCCTGAGAATCCTGTCCAATTCTCTCTTCTACTATTGCAAGGGCCTTGCCTAGAACCTCAGAGGCATCTCCAGGAGCTTCAATCCAGCAGACATCAGACTCCTTTCGAAACCAGGTTTTCTGACGCTTGGCGTAACGACGCGTGCTTACACACGTCTTATCAATTGCATCCTGGAGCGTCATATCACCTGCTAGATGACTGGCCGCATAGCGATATCCTATGGCTTCAAACCCTTTTGTCCGCGGCGAATAACCTTGCCTCAGGAGAGCCCCAACCTCATCCAAAAATCCGCAGCGAAACATCTCATCCACTCGGCGATTTATTCTATCACAGAGAACTTTTCGCTCTACCTTCAGTCCGATCTTTAAGATCTTGTAGTCTTGGATGGGCTGCCGCAGAGCCTGTAGTTGACTGATGGGGACTCCACTCTGGTAGAAAACCTCCAGTGCCCGTATCACACGATTCAGGTCAGATGGATGGACTCTTTCCGAAGTTACGGGGTCCACTGCTTTTAGCAGCCTAACCAGGGCCCCAGATCCTCGCCTAACCCCAATCTTATCAAGCCTTTGACGAAGTTCTTGATTACGACCCGGTCCCGCAAAAACCCCATTTAAAAGAGCTCTGAGATACAGGCCCGTTCCACCAACCACAATCGGGGTTTTTCCACGGCTGGAAATTTCTCTGCACACACGGCGGGCCGCCACCATATACTGGCCGGCATCGTAGATCTCACCAGGCTCTATCAGGTCATATAAATGGTGTGGGAGCTTTTTACGATCCGTGAGTGTCGGCTTAGCCGTTCCTATATTCATTCCTCTGATCAATTGCATCGAATCACAATTAACAATCTCACCTCCTAAAGTAGAACCTAAACCAACAGCTAGGTGACTTTTACCTGAGGCAGTGGGACCGATTACTGTAATCAGAATTGAATTTGACACGGATCGAGAGGAATGAAATTTTTGTTAATCATAGACTGATTGAGACCCGGTTCTGATGGTCGTCAATCTGATCCATAAGCCTGAGAGCTAATTGAAGGGCTCTTCGACCCTCCTGGGACGAACATGGCCCTGGCCAAAGGGGCTTTTCCCTTCCCATGACAGAGTCGAGAAAAGCGCCTATTTCTGACCGTAGAGGCTCTACGTTCTTCCCTTTAACAACAATGCGCTTGATTGTTTTAGAAGTGCCTCCCTTGACTCCAAATATCTCTGTTTTTTGGCCATTAAAATCTATTGATATGTACTGGCTTGGCTGAAAGAAACGTAACTTTCGTACTTTCTCATTGGACACACGACTGGCCGTTAGATTCGCGACACAGCCATTCCTGAATTCGATCCTTGCGTTGGCTATGTCAACTTGGTCACTCAGAACCGGGATGCCCACTGATCGAATTTCCGCAACAGATTGGCCAGACATCGTTAACACTAGATCCAGATCGTGAATCATAAGATCCAGTAATACATCCACATCCAAACTCCGTGGCACGAAAAATCCAAGCCTGTGCCCCTCAAAAAATAGTGGATTGGTAATATACCCTCCCAGTTCGGTCAAGGCCGGATTAAAACGCTCCGAATGCCCTACATGAAGAGTCACTCCCGCCTTCTCTTGCGCCTCGATCAATCGATCAGCACCTTCCAGGGTATTAGAGATCGGTTTCTCAACAAGAACATGTATTCCCTCGCTGAGTAGATGGCAACCAATCTCCGAGTGACTGGTAGTAGGCACAGTCAAACTAACAGCATCTACTTCACCCAAAACCTGTCGGTAATCCTTTAGAGCTCGACATCCGTAGCGGCTAGCAATTTCTTCGGCTCTATCCTCCACAGGATCAATTACGGCCACAAGATTAGACTGCGGCAACTCACTATAGATACGCGCATGGTGCTTTCCGAGGGACCCTATTCCCACAACTGCCGTCCGGACCTTATTATCTAACACTGCCCTATCAGGCTGATACTAAGGGAATTTGCTCCCTCGATCAGCCTCTCCTTGTCCAGTAGCAATGTCTTCCCCGCATCAATAGATACGGCAGTCACATTACACTCCTCTAAAACTTCTAAAGTTTTGAGCCCCAGGACGGGTACGTCGAAGCGCATATCCTGGTTGGGCCGAGCTACCTTAATCAGTGTTAACGACTGGCCCCCAACAATACTTGAGGCTCGAATAATTACTTGGTCTGTACCTTCCATTGCCTCTATCGCAACCACTGCTTTGTCCTTAACGACAATGCTCTGACCTAGATCTAATCCAGCCAGATTTTGGGCTATTGGTCGTCCGTACTCTATGTCTTCCATCTCTTCACGAGTCGGAGCTCTATCGGTTATGACACCTGCCGGAGCTAACAGGTCTTTGAGTAACTCCGTCGAGTCCATAAGTTCCATACCGTTCTCTTTCAAGAGTTCAATGACACCACCAATAAGAGAAGATGTGCTCTTTTCAGGTAAAGCCATCAACATCCGAATCATTGTAATATCAGGCATTGCCGAAAGGATTTTTCTTGAGGCTGATGTATTGGGAGCAAAGATCTTCGAATGACTCACCTGCCCCGCCATCATAATCTTTTCAACCCCTTCACCCTTAAAAATTCGAATCAGCTTGCCCAGTTGTCCTAACCCAATCCAGTGTATAGAACTTCCCCGCTGATTAACCCCAAGAACCGTTTCCAAGTCTTGAGATGCTTCTTCACGAATAGCGGCTATAACCAGTGGGATACCACGGCTAGAGGCGACCTGAGCCACCAGAATCGGGAACTTTCCAGTACCGGCAATTAAGCCCAAGGGAGCTTTATTCACGTTATTTTTCCTCAGGATTGCTGATTCAATTCCCGGTGGACCTCACAAATCCTCGCTCGGCACCTTTCACAAAACTGACCAACTCTGCCACATAAGACATACCCTTGCATTCCTTTTCTACCTCAACTAGAGCCTTCTCTAGAAGTTGTCCTTTGCCGAAAAGAATTCGGTACGCTTTCTTGAGACCGTGGATGTCATTCGTCGAAAACCCTTTTCTCTCCAACCCTATATGGTTGATCCCATAGATTCGAGCTCTGTTACGAATACCCACTGTCTTCACGAAGGGAAGAGCATCCCGTGTCAGGACTGAATAACCACCAACAAATGAGTATGTGCCGACTCGGCAAAATTGATGCACACCTACAAAGCCCCCAAGAATAGCATGATCCCCCACATTGACATGACCTCCTAGAGCGGTACTTTGGGCAAAAACTGTCCCGTCTCCGATTACACAGTCATGTGCGACATGGACAGTACTCATCAGGAGATTATCACTTCCGATTACAGTCTTATTAATACCACCTTCCGTTCCCCTGTTAATCGTTACAAACTCACGAATTCGATTCCTGTGCCCAATACTCAGATAAGAGCTTTCCCCTTGATACTTCAGGTCCTGTGGAATAGTACCTATCGAGGCTTGCCCGATAAAAACGTTGTCCCGGCCAATACGGGTAGGACCTTGAATAACCACGTGCGGACCAACATGAGTCCCCTCTTCAATCGAGACCTGTGCCCCAATTACCACGTAGGGACCTATTTCGACACCTTCCGCTATCTCAGCAGAGGGATCAATAATTGCTGTAGGATGAATTTTAGTTCCCATCGGGACATTCACTCAGCTTCCCGCCCAATTCCAGCTCTATCTACGAGTGAGAACATGATTTTCGCTTCGCAAACGATTTGATCTTCAACATAGATTTTCCCGTCAAGTTTGCCAACTCTTGATTTTAGCCTGTCAACCACCATTTCAATCCTGAGCTGGTCGCCAGGACGCACTGGCTTCCGAAAACGAGCCTTCTCAATACCCATGAAAAAAACTAGTTTCTCGTCCCTCTCTTCCATGCCTTCAAAAACAAGACATCCCCCAACTTGGGCCATCGCCTCGATCATTAGTACCCCTGGCATGATCGGCATATCGGGGAAATGCCCCTGAAAGAAGGGTTCATTTATGGTGACGTTCTTTAATCCCACAATTCGCTCCCCAGGAGTGTATTCCACAATCCGATCTACCATGAGAAACGGATATCGGTGCGGTAGGAATGAGAGAATCTCTTGAATATTAAACACGCCTATTCTCCTTCCCAGACATCTTCAGCGCCCGTTTTTTTGGGGGGCTCAGATCTAGGTGCTATTACGTCCTTCAACAACTGAGGCAAACGACGAAGAGCGGCTTGAATGCGCAGCTCCTCTCTATGATCTCTCCCGTGAAGACCAGAAACAGTCCTACCAGAGGGGATGTCTTTCATTACTGCTGACTTCTGCAAAATTTTTACGTCGTCTCCTATAGTAACGTGCTGCCCTACTCCGGCCTGACCGGCTATCAAGCAACGATCTCCGATCTGGACACTTCCGGAGATTCCCACGCATCCAACAATGATGGTATTTTGACCAATTTTACAGTTATGCCCAATATGGACGAGATTATCAATCTTAGTTCCCTGGCCAATAACCGTAGCCCCAAAGGTGCCTCTATCCACACAGCTATTGGCCCCTATCTCAACGTCACTCTCTATCAGCACAGTGCCCGTCTGCTCGATCTTAAAGTGCCCCTGATCATGCGCCGCGTAGCCAAACCCATCGGCCCCTATAACACACCCACTATGCAAAAACACCCGCTCCTGAATAAGGACACCAGCGTAGAGAGTTACGTTTGCGTGCAGTAATGACCCTTCGCCGATGCAACAATCGTCTCCAATACAACACCCACTTCCAATAGAGACATTTGATCCGATTGTCACACGATCTCCGATTGAGACCATAGGGGATATTGAAACACCAGAGCCAATCTTACACTCCTCCCCCAAATAGGCATCCTCAGAAATGCCTAGACCAGACAATTTTCTCGGATGTAACAAGTGAAGGAGCTGAGCGAACGCAAGTTTAGGGTTCTTAACCCGCAACAGATCTTTAGAACAACAAGGGGAGTCTGGCGAAACAATAACTGCAGATGCTCCAGTTTCCCCTAGTCGATCCAGATACCGAGAATCCAAAGCCAGAGTGATATCGCCCTCAATAGCCTCGGCGAAAGGTTGCACTCTACCGATTTGCAGACCAGGATCGCCATCAACCTCACCTTCAACATGCCGGGCGAGCATTTCTAGTGTGTACACCGGAGGGATTTAATAACAGGCCTCGGCCTAGGTCAACCCAGGGCAAACCCCAAAAAGAATAAAAACCCGGTTACCACCCACCTTGTAAGTGAGTTCGATGGCGAAAATCAGCGTTCTAAACCGCTCCCTTACTGGGTTACCGGATATTTAGAATTGTACCGCTCGATAATATCTGCAGTGATGTCAAATTCGGGGTTGAAATATCCCTGCATTTGATCAACAAACAGGACAGCGGTATACCCATTTTCTGTAGATGCTTCACTAATAATGAGCTGCATCTTCTGAGTTAACCCCGCAAACAATTGCTCCCGCAAGCCATCAATATCAGCTTGAATGTCTTCCCTATATCGAGTCAGGTCACGCTCTTTCCTTGCTATTTCCCGTTGCATCTCGGCTTTTGCCTGCGGATTCAATAGCCTCACTTTGCTACTGTATTCGCTCTTTAGCTTTTCGAGCTCTGAGCTCTTTGCATCGTTTTCACGATTTTTTTCTTCGACATAAGCTTGAGTCTCGGTAATTTTAACCTTGGACTCTTCAGTTCCTTGAAGAGCTTCACCAAAGCGCAAAAAGACGATGCTCGTCGACCCCGAAGTAGGTGTCTTTGCCGAAGGCCCTACCTGCCCCAGCAACATTCCATAAGTCAGCGCCGATACTACTCCCAAAATTACTAGTCGTTTTGTGTTATCCATATCTCGCAAATCTCCAGTTTTGTTACTAGAAAGTATATCCTACCGTAAATTTCACATTTGAACGTTCTTCTTTAATAGGAACTTGTTGGCCATAGAGAGGCACCATACTGTCCAACACTAGGGGATTGTAAGCAAATATCAAACGAAATGGTTGATTGACAACGGGCAAAAGAAATTGCAGTTCAACCCCCGTGGATGCCCTAAGCACACTATTGGTATGTTCTAAAAGCTCGACTTTCGTGTCGGGACCAAAGAGATTCAAATTACTTTTCCTTAAGACAGTCGATGTTCCGATGTCAATAAAACCATTCAAGGTTAGAGGTCCTGCTATAGGAACACGATACTCAACCGTACCTATAACACTGGTGTCTCCTCCCACAGGAATCAGGCTATTAGTGTACCCAGGTTCCCCGGTGAGCGGGTCAATAATGGCGTCACCAGCCGGGGTAGTATGATAGACGGTCGTGACACCAAGCGGACTGACAGAACGAATATCGAAACCTCTGAGAGTAAATTCTCCCCCCGAAAATATTCTCTCGAAAAAAGGCACCGTCATAGGCATCCCGTTCTTCAATTCCCCATAAGGCCACACATGTCTGGCCTGGATTCGGAAAGCTAGTGTATTGCGTCCTCCACTCATCCACCGGTCTGGGTAAAACTGCTGGAACTCCACATAGGGAGAAACCATATTGAATGTACCCCCCAATGGACCTCCAGCCACAGGGACTGAAAGTGAAATACTTGAACCCGCTGTTGCGTTGAAAAAGGAATTTTTTGTATTACGAGTTAGGCTAGGCCTAATTTCACTGCGAATAATCCCAGTACGTGCCATCTCAGGGTCTCCCCCAGGGGTGAATCCTACAAGCTGGTTTAGAGCTGCTCCCTCAATCGTAGGATCCATATCATAGATTTTGATGTCACTCAGTCCGTACCCAACTCCGAAATGAGCCCACTTACCCAGTGGGTAACTGGCACCCAAATCAAATCCATTTTGGCCACGTGTAAAAAGTTCAACACTATCCTTCGGATTAATCAGTCCATATGAGGCAGCGAAAGTGTCGAATCGATATCGCTGGTTGTAGAGGGACGCACTTAACGAGACTCTACTATTACGGAAATAAGGATCGGTGAAACGTAACATGTAGTTGGAAGTGCGAGTTCCAGTCGTCAGATTTACCGAGATCTCCTGACCAAGACCTCGGAAATTGTTTGTGGTGTAGTTGACCCCAAAAAAAGTGCCACTGTAGCCGCTCACACCACCGTGTACCCCAATGGACTGCTGACTTCTCTCTTTTATTGCGACCACCACATCGGCACTGCCCTCATCCGGCTTTTTGATGACTTCATAGTGTTCCTCCTCGATCCGCTCGAAGAAACCCAGCTGGTTGAGGCGAATAATGGAGTGCTCCAACAACGTTCCATTGAAGGGCTGCTGCTCTTCAATAAACATCTCCCGCCGCAGAACTTTATCTCGAGTTCGTGTGTTACCAGAGAATTCAATTTCATCAACGATATACTGTTTACCTTCAACGATACTGATTGTGATATCTACAGTCCTATCATCTTTGATCTCAACCTCAGGGATCGCTTCCATATCCAAGAAACCCCTAGTTGAATAAAGCTTCTTTACACTCGCATTGGACTCTTTAAGCGATACGTAGTCGAGGATTTCGCCTTCCACTACACCGTACAAAAGTGAGAGGACCTCGGAACTGAAATTCTCTGCACCCTCAATTTCTAATTTTCCGCAATAATGCTCCTCGCCTTCCTCAATGGGGATGGTGACGTAGTATTGCTGTTTTGTCTTCCTTAACCCCAAAAAGGGCCCTCGAGGGGCTTCAACAATTTCAACCACCGGATCACCAGCCTTGGCCTGGATGTACCCAATCGCCCGGTACTTCTCCAACATATTGACCTGGACGTCATACTCCAGTTTCTCCTTAATGTACTTATCCGAACCCTTGAATACTGTGACAGGACTACGTTCCTTGTTGAGCTCCAAAGCCGACCTTAATTCCTTGTCACCCAAAACGGTATTTCCCTCGAACCCTATCTTCCCTATTCGAACCTTAGGACCCTCATCGACCTTGAACAAAACCTTTACTGAGGAAGAGGTTATTTCCTCAACCTCCACCTCAACTCGACCTAGGGGTTTACCATTCTCATCCAACAGAGATCGGAAAGCCCGGCGAGCCTTAGGCATTTTTGATGGGTCAAAAGGAGAATCGACAGTCATTCCCACACGCATGTCACGAAACTTCTCCAAAACATCCGACTCTTTGAAAGAATTCATGCCCTCGTATTCAATCGCACGAACCAACGCCCGCTCACGGACTTCAAAGATTACCACCACGCCCGTCTCTCCTTGACGGCGTTTCACGGTCAGATCCTCGAAAAAATTCGTGTTGAGTAGGCTGCGATAATCTCTAAGAATTTGGGCTTCATCATAGGGACCGTTTTTCTGTGTTTGAATATAGTAGAAAATCGTACTTTCCCTGATACGACGATTCCCTACTACAACAACATCCTCAATCCTATCCTTGGTGTCCTGGGCACGGACTTCATCGATCAGTAGAAGTCCACTGAGACAACATGTCAGGACGGCCCAATAGGTTGCCCTACCAGCACGCATTTTCCCGGATCTGATCGTCCTCATTCCAACCATAATTCTAGCCCTCTTCGGGGAAACAAGCTGTAGATCTTACCAAGAAGAGACGACTACAACCAATCGGGTTGCCCTAAGGGGAACTCTTAAGCCTAATCCTATCAATCCAGATAGGCTAGGAAGGGCAGACAGATACCTTTCAAGTGATTTCACAAGACAAGGGCGCACCCTCACTCTTAGATTCTTCTGAAAGATAGCGCAGCGAATCATCCTCAAGATAGATGTCAAGCGTCTCCTTTTCTTTCAGTTTCCCTTGAATGATAAGTTCTGAAATAGGGTCCTCCACATATTTTTGGATAGCCCGGCGAAGTGGACGTGCACCGTAAGAGCGGTCTCCACAAGTCTGTTCGATGATCCACAGTTTTGCCTTCAGATCCAACTTAACTTTTATTGCCTTAGAAACAAGATTGCCATTCACCTGCTTAAGAAGAAGCTCGACGATTAACCGCAAATCCAGCTCTGTAAGAGCTTCGAAAACAATAATCTCATCGAGACGATTAATAAACTCAGGGTTAAAAATACGCTTAACCTCATTCTTGATGAGATCTTCCACCCTCTGTTTAGACGATTCCACCTCGCTGGAAAATCCCATTTGTGGCCTAGAGATTAAATAGCGGGCCCCAATGTTTGAGGTCATAATGACAATGGAATTTTTAAAATCAATCGTGTTGCCCTGAGCATCTGTTAACTGACCTTCTTCAAAAACCTGGAGTAGGAGGTTGTAGATATCAGAATGAGCCTTCTCAATTTCATCCAGTAATAACACCGAATAGGGATTTCTTTTCACCTTCTCTGTCATCTGCCCACCCTCGTCATGACCAACATACCCGGGTGGTGCCCCAATCAACCTGGAAACAGAATGCTTCTCCATATACTCAGACATGTCGAATCGGATTAGGGATTTTTCGCTACCGAAAAGATAGGCAGCTAAGGACTTCGCCAATTCCGTCTTGCCCACCCCAGTAGGACCCAAAAACAAGAATGATCCGACAGGTCTATTGGGATTCTTAACTCCAGCACGGCTTCGCCGGATTGCACGAGATACCGCTGAAATGGCTCGATCTTGACTGATAACTCTCTCATGCAACTCTTCCTCCATCCGCAGGAGCTTTTGTATCTCCTCCTCCTTTAGAGTGCTGATGGGGATACCTGTCCAACGCGAAATGATCTCTTCGACGTCCTTTTTGTCTACTAGAGTGGGGCGTTGGTTGTGTAAACGCCACTTATCCTTGAGGTTTTGAAGTTTCTCTCGCTCTCCCAGCTCCTGTTCCTTTAAAATTATGGCCTTCTCGAATTCCTTTTGAGCGATTGCATGATCCATCTTGCGAACTATGATCTTGATCTCTTTTTGGAGGCTACTCACCTCATCGGGCATAACAGTAGAAGTAAGCTTTACCCGCGCACCCGCCTCGTCCAAAACATCAATGGCCTTATCGGGAAGGAACCTATCATTGATGTAACGACTAGACTGATAAACCGCCGCATCAATAGCTTGGTCAGAATATTTCACGTGGTGGAAGGACTCGTAGTTGTTCTTTATCCCGTGCAAAATGTTGAGAGCCTCTTCCTCACTGGGAGGCTCGATACGCACATTCTGAAACCTTCTTTCCAGGGCTCTATCTTTTTCAATCGAACGCCTGAATTCATACGGTGTTGTCGCACCTATACACTGAATCTCACCTCGGGAAAGCGCCGGCTTTAGTATGTTGGCCGCATCCAGAGATCCTTCAGCTGAACCTGCCCCTACTAATGTGTGAAGCTCATCGACAAAGATCACAACATTAGGATTTTCGGTTAATTCTTTGATGATAGCTTTGAGTCGCTCCTCAAACTGGCCTCGGTACTTAGTTCCGGCCACAACCAAAGATATATCGAGGGCCAGTAGCCGTCTGTCGTTAAGCATTGAAGGAACATCGCCGTTAACAATCCTCTGAGCAAGACCCTCAACAATAGCAGTCTTGCCTACCCCGGGCTCCCCGATAAGGACGGGGTTATTCTTTGTTCGCCGACACAGAATCTCAATGACTCGTTCAATCTCCAGTTCTCTTCCAATTAAGGGGTCCAACTTGCCGGTAAGTGCACTATCCGTTAAATCCCGGCTAAATTCCGTGAGAATGAGTTCTTCCTTCTGTTTTTTAGGAGCTGGTGTGTTTGGAACCTTACCAGCAAGCTCACTGCGCACGTGCTGAAGCCGTAACCCTTTTTCTGCCAGAAGGACAGCCGCAACTGACGTTTCTTCACGGAGAAGGCCAAGCAAGACATGCTCCGTCCCAATATAGGCAGACATCAGGTTCTGAGCCTCCTCGCTTGCATGGCTCAAAACACGCTTGGATTCGTCACTCAGGGGAAGCTCTACAGAGGTCGAAACTTTAGCACCTCCGTTAGATATCACCTCGATTTCTTTTCGGATACTCTCTGTAGCTGTCTCAGACCCAGGAAAAAACTGGCTCGCTAGAGCCTTATCCTCCCGTAAAAGACCCAACAATATGTGTTCAGTTTCAATTCGGCAGGATCCTAACTGGCTGGCTTCATATCGAGCAAAAAAGATAACCCTTCTTGCCTTTTCAGTGTATTTTTCAAACATGTTCTGCACTACTCTTTGCGGGCATCGGGCAGATCTTAATCTAACTGAAAAAAATAAACCCTCGCAACCCTACCGAGCAACCTCTGGACCCCATAATCATACACTGTTCAAGTGATAATTCCTGGGTGAAACCTATCTGATACAGGGATTAAACTGTCCATTACCAACACAATCTTCACAAGCTCTCAGCACCGGTCGAACCGAAGCTGACGGAGCCTAGGGACCCAAACTTCAGCTCCCAGGCCGCATCACACAATCGAGCCAGTCCGGTATCATGACTCACAATAATGGAGGTCAGGCCCAGTTCCATGTGGAGCTGACGAATCAATGTGTGCACCTTATGAGATGTCGCTGTATCTAAATTCCCAGTCGGTTCGTCAGCTAGGAGCAGTCGGGGGGCACCGACTAGAGCTCTAGCTAGGGCAACTCGCTGTTGTTCGCCTCCTGACAGTTCACCGGGACGATGACTCTTGCGATCAGCTAGTCCTACAAGCCCAAGTATTTCAGAAGCCCTGGAACGGCTTTCTATCGCCCCAATCCGTCGCATCAGAAGAGGCATCATAACATTCTCTAAAGCACTGAATTCAGGTAGCAGATGATGTGATTGGAAAACAAACCCAATCTCCATATTTCGATACTGAGCAAGCTTTTTTCGCCCCAGACACACAAGGTCCTGATTCTGGAATATAATTCTCCCCTTGTCCGGTCTGTCCATCCCTCCAAGCAAGTGCAGGAGTGTGCTCTTACCCGAGCCGCTGGCTCCGGTAATGGCAACCATTGCCCCCTTTTCAACTGTGAGACCTAGCTCATTGAGAACAACCAAA
>CAYXBG010000029.1:0-18541 GCA_964463145.1 uncultured Acidobacteriota bacterium | reverse complement strand
GTATTTTCATCTCACTAGTGGTAAGTGCTGATCCACCAAAAATGCGCAAATCGATGTCGTAAATAATATGACGGGCAACGCCTGCTTTCTTAGCGATCTTACGTGCAGCGCTCAATTCGAATTCGTGACATTGCCCGTATCTAAACGAGAGGGCATAAGCTCTAAATCCATCCCGAACTGAGAGGGCAAGTGTTGTGGTGGAATCCATGCCGCCGCTGAGAAGGACTACAGCCTTCTTCTCAAGTGGCATCAAAAAACTCTTTGTAGATGAGATTCTTCACTGAATTTTTCCTGTCAAAAATTTCATTCTGCAGTCGGATAGCATTTAGCCTCGACTGAGTTGTCTCGCTACAGCTTATTATTCCGAAGTCGTTTGTCACAAGCTGATAATGACCGATTCTAATCTCTCACGAAATACGAATCAGCCTTGGCAAAAATAGTAGAGACCTTCAAGGGGCGCAGAATTGCAAACCAACGTCCAGATAAGTGACTAACTTCTCGCCTTAGCTCGTCGATAGTTTATTGACCGTTCGTCGATAGGGAGATGTAAGCCCATGGCAATGAGTCCAAGTAGAATGGACACTAACCAAACAGGACTATAGGACCCCGTGAGATCGAAAGCGCGTCCTCCTAACCAAACACCCAAAAACGCACCGATCTGATGGCTGAGAAAAACAATCCCGTAGAGACTGGAGAGATAACGGGTTCCAAAAATCTGCCCTACTATCCCGCTCGTTAGAGGTACAGTGGCTAGCCAAAGCAAGCCTATCACGGCCCCGAAGATTAGAGCAGAAGTCGGAGTTAGAGGAAGCAAGACAAATAATGCCATTACGACTGATCTAAAGAAGTAAATTGTGCTTAAAAGAATTTTTTTTGAATAGCGGTCGCCCAGCCAACCAAAAAGAAATGATCCGAATAAATTGAAGAGTCCAATCAGGGACAACGCAGTGGCTCCGACCGTTGGGGCTAGGCCTTTATCGGTCAAGAAAGCTGGCAGATGTGTTGCCACGAAAGAGACATGAAAACCACAAACAAAAAATCCAGTTATTAGCAGCCAATAACTGGGATGCCGGCTGGCCTTCCTGAGGGCCCAAGATAGGCTTGTAGAATCCTCGGCCCTCTCATCCCTTTTGGCTGGGAGTACCATGGAGGCCAGGGCAATTATAACCGTGGTCAGAGCCAAAACAGTAACCGCTTCTTGCCAGCCAATGGTTGCAAGCAGCCATTGTGCTAAGGGAACCATGCCAAACATACCAAGAGATCCGGCGGCCGTAACCATACCGAAGGCAGCGCTTCGTCGACTAGAGGGAACTACCTGGGCTACGGCTCCGAGTATGACAACATAACCAACGGCACTCTGTGCCAATCCGATCGCTATCCCGATAGTGAGATGGAGCCCAATAGAATTGCTCACTAAACTCAAAAAAAGTAGTCCCGTGCTATACAGTACGGCTCCAAACAGGAGGATTGTCTTAGCTCCGATCCGATCGGCGAGCATGGCCAGTAAAGGTAATCCGAAGATCAGGTTTTGCAGGGCTATTGATAGGCTGAAGCTCTCTCTTCCAATCCCCAGATCAGTAGTAATTGGTACTAGGAAAAGTCCAAATGACTGTCGTATCCCCATAGCAAGGAAGATCGTCACCGCACCTGCTGCTATGACCAGTTCTGACCTGAAACGAGATCTCATATTAGAATTTATACCCTGCCAAGTTTCATTAGGTCGACTCGCTGCCGCTTTCCCTTAGATATTGGTGTGAACCTCTAAGAAGCTACCATTCGGATCAGTCGAGTTTTTGACTGGTATCCCTTGGCTAGTATGCCTTATTCGAGCCCCACTGTGATGGAAAATTATTAAAGTGTCTGGACTTTTGAGGTCTTAATCTAGAAGGGGAAAAATAGAGGAACGAGAAGGGTAAGTAAAATAAGAAAGACAATGGTCAGTGGGGTTCCCACCTTCAGGTAATCAACTGGACGATATCCTCCAGCGCCCATCACCAGTAAATTGGCTTTGTGACTGAAGGGAGTCATAAATGCTGCAGAGGCTGCTAATGCGACTCCCATCATTAAGGGGTAGGGACTCAGCTCTAGGCGCGAGGCAGCTTGTAGGACAACGGGTGTCATGAGCACTACTGTCGGGGCCCCATCCAGGCATTGACTCAGAAGGCTGGACATTACCACTAGTATTGCCAACAGCATATGTGGTTCCAGTGAGCTGGCAGCAGCAATAATTGTGTCGGTCAACCATGAGGTGGTTCCAGTCCGTTCCATAGCAACTCCCACTGGGAGAATAGCAGCCACTAAAAAAATAACTCTCCACTCTACACTCCGATAGGCTTCTTCCATGCTTAGTGTGCCAGCAAGAATTACCAGTGACGCTGCTGTAAATGCAGCGACATGAATGGGCTGGAGGCCTGTAATTACTAAACCGACCATCAGCAGCAAAGCCCCAATCGCGAAAGGGGCTTTCTTCGTCTTGCGGGCTAACTCGATAGAGTGGGAGAGAACTAGGAAATCGGGATCTTTTGCCAAGATCCGCATTTTTTTGCGGGAACCCTGTAACAGCAGAGCATCACCAAATGTCAATTGCAAGCTGTTTAACTTAAGCCGGATAGGAGCTCCCTCGCGCCAAACTGCCAGTACTTGCAGCCCATACCTTTGTCGGAATGAAATGTCTTTTAATGTTTTTCCAATTAAGGAACAGCGAGGGGAAAGAGAAGCCTCTACAAGATTTGTTTCTTCAGATTCTAGTTCTGTCGGGGGTTTCTCTGGTTCGAATTGAATGGTGCTGAGAGCCAAAAGATTGGCAATTTTTTCGGATTCTCCTGCCATCAGAAGCTTGTCTCCGGACCGAATGATTTCCTCAGGAGAAACCGCCAGTCGGGTTTCTCCTTTCCTGACTATGCCGCCTACAGTTAAGCCTATTAATTCTCCGATTCGACTTTCAGCCAGAGTAATACCTGCCAGTGGTGAGTCCTTGTTGACTCGGATCATAAAGAGATGTTGCTGAAGTTTACGAACAGTTGATAGCCCAGTGGCTAGAAGGCGAACTCCCGATTCTGACACCACTGAATCTAGGGCCTCTCTAGATCCTATTGCAACAAATTCATCGCCAGTACACAGTTTCTCTTTTCCTAGATTGTTGCGGAGTAATCGAGTCCCTCGTTGTATGGCGATTACGATGACTCCGTAACTCTCGCGGAAGTAAAGTTCTTTCAGATTTTTAGACTGAAATGCAGAATTTTCCTCGATGCGTACACGAATAGCGCTGAACCCTGGTGCTGGTCGTGGCAAACGGCTCAAGGATGTTTTTCTAATCTCTGCGCCTTTGACCTGCAGAATTTGCTTTAGATCTGAGAGTTGGCCCTCTACTAGGAGAACGTCGCCTTCATTTAGTACCGTTGCCGGTTTGGGGGCCAGTTCCTTGGACTGCCCACGTAATACCGCTACTACCTGAATGCCCAATGCAGACCCTAATTGCACCTCCTCTAGGGTCATTCCAGCTAAGCTAGAGCTCTTGGGAATTCTAAGCGAAAACAACATTTCATCCAGCTGATATAGATTAGCCAAATCAATATCAGAGGAGAGCGATTGTCCGGACTCGCGATTGGGAAGCAACTTTCTGCCGATGGTAACCATGAAAAGGATGCTTACGCTTAGTAGTATTAGACCCAATGGGGCGAAATCGAAGAGTCGGAAAGAGGCCACCCCGCGTTCTTCAAGTAGTGTTCCTACTAGTATGTTTGGTGGCGTGCCGACAAGGGTGGTAGTGCCTCCAACAATAGCTCCGAAGGAAAGTGGCAGGAAGAGTCTTGAAGGGGATAAGTTCGCTCGGCGGGCAAGACTGGCAACGGAGGGCATCAACACTGCGACCGCAGCGATGTTGTTCATAAAGGCTGATAGGATTCCCGAAACCAGCATGATGGTCACAACTAGTTTCAATTCTTGACTGCCTACCCAAGCATGGATCTTCAATCCCATCATGTCGGCAATCCCGGTATGAAGAAGGGAGGCACTAACGATGAAAATCGAGAGCATGGTGATTACGGCTGGAGATGCAAACCCCACAAAGGCTTCGTTGGGTTGGACAAAACCCGCGAAGATCAAAATAATCAGGCCCAAAAATGCTGTAAGGTCTACTGGGAAAATCTCCGTCAGGAAAAGGATAATCATTGCGCCCAGTATCAAGAAAAGAAATCCTATTTCGATGGTCATAAACAACTCTCTACTGTGTTGCTTTGGATCGAATAACTATCCTCAACAAGGGTACTCTATTTTCCTGACCGTTCCTGCAGGCTAGGCAGTCCGACAGGAAGATACTTGATTCCAGTACCGTAGTTCTCCACAATTGGGCTCATGAAAAATATCCCAATCAAAATTATTTTTATTACATTTGTCCTAACCGTAGGAGTGTGGAGTTGTCAGGTAGATCAAATTGCGGAGCCTACCAAAGAGACTGAATCTGTAGAATCAGAAACTGTTCCGGAATTGATTTACGAAGAAGGTTTTGAGGCGGGGATGGAAGATTGGGAACTCACAGACCCGGAGGCCTGGATTTTGTTCGAAAGGCCTCAGCAGCTTGGCGGTGGTCATGTTCTATCTCTAGTCAATGCCAGTAATTACACTCCTCCGGTCCGGTCTCCTGCCAACATAGCGTTGGCCAAAGCGGAATTACCGGAAGATTATACTCTGGAAGCTACTCTGCGTAGTACAGCTGAAGAGTACAATCACCGTGATTTGTGCCTAATTTTTGATTGGCAATCACCATCCGAATTTTACTACGTTCACATAGGAACTCGTTCCGATCCAGCTTCCAACTCCATTTTTCTCGTCAACAACAAACCTCGTGTTTCCATTGCTGAAAAGAGGAACGAGGGCACGAGCTGGAGTGAAGGGGCTCACCAAGTTAGAGTCGTCCGAAAAGGACAATCTGGGCTGATACAAATATTTTTTGACGATTTCGAGGAACCCATCATGGAAGCCCACGATACGACATTTAAGGGTGGTCGATTTGGGGTGGGATCTTTTGATGACACAGGGACCTTTGACAACATTCGGGTGTGGTAAGGCAATGAATAAAGTCTGGCTCAGAGGTCAGGACGTCTTTGATTAAATGACCATGGACATCAGTAAGTAGGATACCGTAGCCACCGAAGCAGTATGTCAGATTCCGGAAATCTAAATCTAGCAAGTGGAGAATCGTGGCCTCTTTGACTAGGGTTTTTCTACAGGGATCTCTTATGTGGATCTACTTTAGAAGTAGTATTAAGGATGTGCTGTTTTCAGGTGTCGTACTTTCTTTCTTGGGTGTTGTTCTAAGTCATAGTAGCCTGACGGCGGCTGATAGAATCCGAGTTCTAGTATGGGACGAGCAGCAGCCTCGACAGAAAATTGCATATCCAGAATTTTTAGGCAGACAATTGGCCTCACATCTGGAGAAGAGTGAGAAGTTGGTTGTCTCGTTAGCGTCGATTGACGACCCAGAGAATGGTTTATCAACTAAAACACTTGAAGAATGTGACGTTCTGATTTGGTGGGGTCATGTTCGTCAAGATGAAATCGCTGAGGCAAAGGGAGTTGAGATCGTTGAATACGTCAAAAGGGGTGAACTTGCTCTGATAATCTTACATTCTGCACATTGGTCGGTTCCGTTTATGGAGGCGATGGAACAGAAGGCCGTACAGGATGCTCTCGATAGAGTTCCTTCTCAAGAACGCCAGCGAGCGACTGTCAGATGGACAAGTCCTCGGCAGAGAAAGACTCCCCCACTCGGCCAGAGACATACCATTGGGGCCAGGTATATTTGGGGGGATGGTGAGAGTGCTCTGACCATAGAAATGGAGCGACCCAATTGCGTTTTCCCATCATGCTGTCATCCTGCTGAGTCTAGCCAGATTCGCACTCGGCTCCCGGAACACCCTGTGGCTAGAGGTATTCCACTGACCTTCACGATCCCCGAGACTGAGATGTACGATGAGCCTTTTGGTGTGCCGGAACCAGACTTACTCATTTTCGATGAGACATGGGAAGGTGGCGAGTACTTTCGCAGTGGGGCTGTTTGGAATCTAGGTAGTGGCAAGATCTTTTACTTTAGGCCCGGCCATGAGACCTACAGGGTCTACTTTGAGGATATGCCTCTACGCATTATCAAAAATGCAGTTATCTGGATGGGAGAGAGGAAATTAGGGCCATGACCTTTGGTTCTGAGATCCGTTACTTAGGATATTCGGCCAACAGAGAAATCATTTTGACCGTGACGGTCTTTCCCCCGGACCAACCAAATCGGCATGTTTGAGAAGTCGACAACAATTTTTTCTTGAACAATATTGCGATCGAAGAAGGAAGTAGCAGGCATATATCGGAGCACCAATCCGGCGCGCCGTTTATCCGATCTATTGGGAGGTGAGCCGTGTATCAGATACACATCATGCAAGGAAAGCTGGCCCGCCTTTAGTATGTTGTATTCGGCATCTTCTGGGTTGTAAAAGTCTCCATCCAGAACCTGATTGAGAGCGAGGGCTTTACTGCTGTCGGTATGGTGTGAGTAGAGCTTCCGGTCAGTATGAGAACCTGGGATGTAGCCCATGGCACCATTTTCCATGGTGACCTCGTCCAAAGCGATCCATACACTACAGGTAGCCAGAGGTCGGATTGGCCAAAAGTGGCCATCTTGATGCCAGGGTACCTCGCGTCCATCTCCTGCAGGCTTGCAAAAGATATGAGTGCTCCACAGAATAATATCGGGCCCAATGGCCGACTCAACAAGATCTAGGATTCTTTCGTCGCGAGCGACGTCAAGAAAAATTTTGTCGCCTTTGAGACCTGAGGAGTTCGGTTTTTCAATGTGCGCACCGATCAAACGCTCTCCACGCAAGTCGGGATTTTCTTGGATGATTTTATTCAGTGCCTTGCGGAGTGCTTGAAGAGTGGGAGCGGGAAGCTTGAATTCGGGTATGACTAGACCTTTTTGAAGGTATCTTTGTTTTTCAACTTCTGTGAGGTGCCTGTTGGGTGTTTTCTTTCCCATAGAGTATCCCTCTTGTCTCTCAACGGCTGAACAGCCCATTCTCTGTACAGAGATATAAATAACACTCTAAAAAAAAGGACGAGCCGAAAAGGCTCGTCCTTAAAATACACTATTAAATGTGTATCCCAATCTGGAAACTAGTAAGGGCTCGGTGGTGGAGCGTCTTCACTCTGTGCAGCCCAGATGATGGCAGTTACTGCCCCACCCACTCCGGTGAGGATAGCGATGGCCATTCCTGGCACACCTCCATCATCTTCACCTGCGGCGTCTGCGTCAGCGTCGTCGTCGCTTCCACCATGGTGATCCGGGTCGAATCCTGAGGGTATGGTCAGGGCTTCATTAGCCGCGACTGTCATAACCTCTGTTTCTCCGAGGAAGGACATACGTCCTGTCCCAACGGAGACTCGAACCGCTCCATCATCTAGCTTCTCAAAATAAGCGCTAGATCCTTGGTCTAATTCTAAGACCGGGCCGTAACCCAGATGAATCGATGCCGGAAAAGCACCTGTTTCCAGGGTGGTATCTCCCAAGAGGGTAGTCCCCGAGGGAACTGTGATTCCATCCATTGTCATTTCCGCTGCGACGACCTGTCCCAAGACAGGTGCAGCAGGCTCAGAAAAGACGGCAGGGGTGGATAACACAGCAAAAATTGTTAAAAACAGAAAAAACGTTGCTTTCTTCATTTACTCCTCCAAAACGGGCAAAAGACACTTCCGCCACGAAAGACAGAACGGCATTGTATATGATGGGAATTGTCCCTGTCTACGAATAATCAACTTTAATCACATTAATTTCGTTCGTCTTTTCTCTTTGAAATCTCTCGGTTTTTTTCCAACTCACGCACTTCAAGAATCAGGTGCTCAAAGTCTAAGCGTTCTTTTGGGGTAGCTACGTTCAAAGGCCCAGGTGCAGCTGAATTTTCATTAGAGGAGCCACTTTTCCGTCTCCGTGGGGGTGGCTTCAGCTTGAAACGGTAAAATCTTCTCCCGCAGGGCGAACAGCGGAAAATCCGAAGTAAGATCAGAGGGAACAGTGTCCCTTCCAAGAATCCTCTGGATCGTGATTTATGTGCAGTATATTTTTTGCAGTTTGGACATTTTTCCATGCTGACCACAATATTCCAGAAACTTTAAAGACTATCGGTCGGGTAGATACACTCGAAGCAGCTTAATCTTTTCATCCGGAACTTTCTCTGTTGGAGAGTTTTCGTTGAATTGGTAGCGTCATTTTCTTATTAGAGTTATCTTCTTGTCAATCAACGCGCCTCAAATATATGGAGTCTAACCAGAGTTTACCTCTGACCAGGGAGTCAATTTTTCGGCTGCGAACTCGCGCCAATCGAATGACGGCAATTTGGATACCTTCGGGAATTTTGAAGATGATGGAATTGGATTCCCATTGTGTCGTCCCTAAAATTGGTTTGCTGGTCCAGACACTGTCTCCAGCCTGGACATGGAAGTAGATACCCTGGTCAGAATTCACGTCTTCGCAACGGGCGAAAAAGGATAGCTCGTACTGCAGATTAGGTTGCACTACTAATTGCTGTTTAACATCCACGGAGGCAAGGTTTTCCGTGCCGTCGAAATCGATACGGATTGCCCCTGTATCGTCGACCCCTTCTCCGTCCACGGTTCTGACCTTGTAACCGTCCCTGTTACGGAGAGCCCAATCCAAGGGTGAATTGGTGATAGCTAATTCGAAATTCCCGTTCCAGACAAGGTTGCCTCCCCTATGAAACTCGGGATCGGTTAAACTGTTTTCAGTCGTTAAAATAGTCCATTGCCGTTGGGCTTCTTGGGGGTCGGTGTTAACCAAATATGTGAGATATGGATAGCTTTGGGAGATCGATGGGGGTGTTCCTCCCTCTATTAACCGTTGCCACTTCTTGCCAAGATAATCTGCGGTTGCTCCTCCTTCCATCAAGACACTTAGCAGACGCAGGCCAATCTCCGGGTTCTCTGGGTTCTCTGGCCATACTTGTTCTATTTCTTGTTCTCTAAGCCCGGATTTCCAGAGGAGGGAAACAGTTGCCTCTCCGTAGGAAGCGGGGTCGAGTTGCACTGCTTTCCTGAACTCCATTAGTGATTTCTGTTGGTCTCCATAACGAAAATGAAAGTTAGCTAACCTCCAGCGATAGAGAGGGCTCTCCGGGGTCAATGCAATGGCTTTGAGGTAAGCTTTTTCAGCCTCAACGGTAGCACCATATATTTCATAAGCTCTGGCCAATTCAAACCAGTAGATCCAATTGAGGGGATGTAATTGAGTCGCCTTTTCCAGATGTTTCTGCGAAGCAGGAAGATCTTTGTGCAAAAGTTTATCGCGGTACAAAAGCCCTAATCCATAATGGTGCTCTGGATCATTTGGATACCAACGTAGTGCTTGTTGGAACCCTTGAGGGGCAGGCAGCAAGCGAGCTACCTGCACAGAAGCAAATTGATAGAAAACATTTTTGCCTGCTACCAATAATAGAAGTAGTAATGAGATGCGTAGTATCACAGTAACCATCATCTTGTCGTCCAATCAAAGGTTGATTGGACTTCGTCTTTTATCCAGGTTTGAGCAAAGGAGAGTCCTAAGATTGCACAGTAAAGCACCCAGTTTGCCGGTACCTGTAAGTTGGAATCCAAAAGGCTATGCAGCAAGATGGAAAAGATGGCTCCAAGGCACCCCAAAGATAGGCCCTTGGCCCATGGGTCCTGGGTTTTAAGGAAGTTTCGGATGGAACAAAAAAATCTCCAGAACACAAAGGCCCAGAAGACAAAAGCTGCGGGTACTCCCCACTCAGCTGCATTCTCCAAGGGGTCGTTATGTGCATGATGGTAGTTCCCAGCTCTACCAGTGAGGTAGGGAGGAATTTTCCAGCGGTACATTCCGGGGCCCACACCGGTGAGAGGGTGGTCTCTAATCATTCGCAGCGTATCCCCATAGAGGTTCGTACGAGTATCCCAACCAGATCCCGTTGACTCGAATCGATCCAGGAGAGGACTTAATAAGCCGGCTCCAGCACTGCCGACAATCACCATCAATAGCAAAGTGACGGTAACCATAGGAAATATTTTTCCGCCCGCCCCTCCTCTTCTGTACCAATTTACGAAAAGCAGAAACCCCATAAGGCTTTGAGTGACGATCAAGGTTAGAGCTCCAGCCCGGGAGAGAGAAAGAACAACTGCCAGGCCTAACATCGAGAGGCCCAGCAATAGAATCCAGATTTGGGCTGTCAATTCGGTCAGCGAGTAGTTGTCAGTCTGTCTCTTTTTAAGGAATACGGCATATAGAGCTCCCAGGGCCATTGGAATGGAAAGATTTAAAGCAGCAGCGAAGTGGTTACGGTTGATGAGGGTGCCGGTGGCTGTGCGCCCAGAACCTCTATAATAGTCTCCAATGAAGTCAAAGCCACCCAGAGACTGCAGGAGCCCGTATGCAGCTTCGAAAACCCCCAGGAGAATTACAAGAATCAGAAAATAACGTCCTGGAACTCCCGATTCGAGCAAGGAAAGTGTCAAGAAAAGTGCACTCCAGCCTAGCCAGATATAAATAAAACCTCTTCCTGTAACCGGGCCCCTCCAGGAGATCTGTAAAAGCAGCATCATACCTAAGGCTAGGAAAGGGAAAGCTCTCCATTCCCCGAGCTTTTTTAAGGGTAAGAAAAGGAGGCTTGATCCCGTTAAGACAGCCAGAACCAGGAAAAAGTGGTATTGAATGGCTGGTTGAGTTGCACCGAATCGGCTGTAGTAATTAAAAAGAACGACGCCGAAAAAGAAAAACAGAACCTTTGCAGCACGGCGTGTAAAAGCAGATGGTGGCTTGATACTCATCAGTCGTTGGAGAGGATTCAGATGTCTTCTGGTATATCCTCCTGTATGTTCCTGGATTGTTGGTTTCCTTTCGAGATTCTACCCAAAAGACAGCGTATCCCCACCGGAATAAGGCCTGGTTCGACGAATAGAAGCTTCCAGAAAACAGGCACCATAGAGTCTCGATCGTATCTTGACAGAAAACTTTGACTTCCCTTTGAAATAGCTCTGACCAGTGTGTCAAAGCCTTTATTGTCAAGTCCTTCTAGGGCCCAACGAATCCACCAATGTAGATCCAGCTCTCTTTTTAAGGTGCGGAGTTCACGGCGATAACTGGTGTTGTTGAGAATCGCCCGGCAGGCGGCTTCTGCACCTTCGAAACCGGTAACCGTTCCGCCAACCGTGGTTACCTTAACTTGTCCCGCTGCATCCCCAATCAGATAGACTGGTGTATCACCGATCGAACTCCATGGTTTCAAGCGAGGGTGGTGTAGGGCTACCTGGGAGGATTGCCAGCCACTAGGTTCTAGCCCCATTTTGTCCAGGAAATTGTCCAGTAGTAATCGTACCGGCAGGCCCTTTTCTCCTATTAGACCTGCCACGCAGACGGAGGAGGACTCGGGTATCAACCAATAGAAATACTTTGTTTTGTCCAAATCAAACCAAACCCTGCAATCGTCTGGTTTCCAGTTTGTGGGAAGTGGGCATTCGGCCTGGATTAAAGGTACGGAAGGAGGTCGAGCTATGTCTGAGGCGACCGCCACATCACTCAAGACTCCATCAGCTCCAATGATAGCTTGGGTAGCCAGAACCCTTTCTGTCTGTCGGGCGGCCTCCTGCTTGGGATGGCCGACTCTGGAATGTTCAAATGAGATGTCTATTGCATCCCCTGTCGGAGTTTTCCTGAGACCTTTAAAGCGTCGCCCGTAAAAGATTTGTGCTCCGGCCTTCACAGCCTTTCGGGTCAAAAGGTCTGTCATGGCAGCCCTCTCGACTATAGGATCGGGGTCCTGGAGATGAATTTCTGTTTCCTCTTGGCTCGAAGAGACGCCCATTATTTTTATCTGATGAAGGGTTACCTCTTCTGGGATTTCCCCCAGAATTTTACGCAGAGCTCTTGTGACAATCAGAGTACGTCTTTCGGTATTGTGATCAGGGCGTCGTTCGTAGACTGAGACACGCTTGCCCTGTTCCGCTAGAAGCCTGGCAGCATGCAGTCCCGCCGTAGAAGCCCCCACAATAACGATGTCGAATTTCAAAGGATGACCTCAACGTATCTGGTTCAGAGGAGATGGAATCCAGATCGTAAGCTATAGAGAACTTCATGACAACACCTATTTGAGCCCCTGTAGGATACTGTTTTGGTTCTGGAAGTACTGAGGCCCTCATCTTATCTCATCGGGAGGAAGTAAGAAGGAAGAACACTTTCACTGCTAATTTAGTGACTCTCTGCCGCTAACTCCTGTATTATGGGGGTTCGGTCGGTCCTCATTGGGTGAGACTGACTGGACTGAGAAGGCGGATTAAGGTGCTTGAGTTTTGAGGACGTCTTTGGGCGTAAGTCTTTAACGCAAGGCACCCTTCACGCCTCATCAATGGTTCTAAGATCACAAGGTATTGATAGGCTACTGAAATTCAAAGGTTAACCTGTAATGAACGAATTCAATAGACACGGGTCTTCTCAAATAGTGCCCCAATCCTCCGGGTTTGGGTCGCCGACACGTCGGGAAGAACACATCTATTTGGATGAAGAAGCAGAGACTTTCAATTTTCGTGGCTATCTACAGTTCCTGGCCAAGCACAAGTGGCTTATTGTTGCCTTGATGGTCACTGGCTGCGCGCTGGGATGGTTGGAAACTTCTCTGACGACACCACTTTATCGCTCGTCCTCGATGATCCAAATCGATCCTCCTAATAACGTACTTCCGTATGAAGAAATACAGGCTTCCTACGAAAACCTACTGGGGGATACTACTCAGCTAGAGATCCTTCAGAGCCGTTCCTTGGCTCGACGGGTAGTCGAACGCTTGGGACTCCAATCCGATCCACGCTTTAATACTCCGGTTGGTTCCGGCTTTATAGATAAGATTCCTGCCGCTTTGGGGTTTTTGCGAGAAATGGCCGAGGGATTACCTTTGGTTGGAGGTAGGTCTGCGGCGGACATTTCTCTCGAAACGAAGAACAGTACTGGCCTGGCTGTGGATTTTTTCCTGAAAAATCTCACTGTCCAGTCGGAACGTGCGACTCGCATTGCTCGGGCTGCCTATAGTTCCCACGATCCTGAGTTTGCGGCACTCGTTGTAAATGCTCTCGCCGAGGAGTATATAGAGCTGAATTTTGAGAGCAAGTTTGATGCCACCACCAAGGCAACTGACTTTTTAGAGAAACAGCTTCTGGAATTGAAAATAGAGATCGAAAAAGCCGAAGAGAAACTGGTTACTTATACGAGAGAGAGCGAGTACATAGACTTTGATAACGAAAATGATATAACGCTCCAGAAACTGGCTAGCCTGACTGAGGAATTGACTCGAGTCGAGGCAGAACTCATTTCGAGACGAGCCTCTTATGAGTCTGTTAAGGGCTCAACACCCGATAATTTCCCCTATAGTCTTCGCAACGAGATGACCGCGTCTCTAGAACAGATCCGTTTCAGTTTGGAGCAGCGCCTAGCCAGCCTTTCTGCCCAGTTTGGACCTAATTGGCCGGAAGTTGTTCAGGTTAAAGAGGAGTTGGCGCAGGTAGCTTCACAACTAAACGAAGAGAAAAGACTCGCGATCAACCTCGCAAAAACCGACTACGAAACAGCTCAGAAACGTCACCGAATGTTGGATGGTATTCTCAGTAAAGAAAGGAATCTGGCGACAGACCTCCACGAAGCCTCCATTCAGTACAATATCCTCAAGAGAGAAGTGGATTCCAGTAAACTGCTTTATGAAGGATTGCTGCAACGTTTGAAAGAGGCCGGAGTTTCGGCTGGTCTTAAGTCAAGCAATATTAGGGTAGTAGATCCGGGAGAGGTTCCTCGGCGACCCTACCATCCGCCCCTTCAGCGAAATCTAGCGCTAGGTTTGTTTTTTGGTCTTGCTTGTGGAATAGGGCTGGCCTATTTGTTGGAGCACATGGACACTACGATCAAAAGCCCTGAGGATGTAGAGAGGGAAATCGGGTTGCCTTCATTGGGTGTAATCCCTGCTTTTGTTGCAAGCGATGCCGGCCGCAAGCTGACTCTGGCAAAAGGCCCTGATTCTCAAAAACGCCACGTGCTTTGGGAGGAGAAGGATCTTAGGTCCAAAATGTGGGAGGCCTACCGGGGGTTGAGTATGTCGATCCTTCTGTCGCATTCTGACCACGCCCCCCAAGTAATACTTGTTACTTCTGCGTTGCCCGGAGAAGGAAAATCAACCACAGCTATCAATACTGCGGTGGTCTTGGCCCAATCGGGGGCTCGAACTCTGTTGGTTGACATCGATTTAAGAAAGCCTTCATTGGCACGCACCTTTGATATGGAAAATGCCAAAGGCATGAGTACTTTTCTTAGTGGAAATACTAGCTTTGCCGCTGGGCTCCACGAAACTGCCATTCCTAACCTTGTAATGATGCCTTCCGGCCCAATGCCACCTAATCCTGCTGAGTTATTAGGTTCTGCACGTATGAACGAGAGTCTGGGCCTGATGCGGGAATCATTTAAATATGTTGTCATCGATTCTCCTCCTGTTCTTTCAGTTACTGACCCAATTATGCTAACTCGTCATGCCGATGGCTTGATTCTGGTGGTTAAGGGGAATCAGACTCCTCAAGGCGCTGTCCAGAAAGCCAGCGAAAGGCTTGCTCGAGTCGGTGGAAAAGTTTTGGGTGCCGTTATAAACAATGTTGATCTGAAAAAATCTGAATACGGAAGTTATTACTATCACTATTACAACGAGGACTATTATGGGGAAGAGCTGCCGATGGATCGATCCAGCGAAAGTTTGTTTACCCAGGCAGCCGGGGAGAAGGATGAGCCCCCTCGAGGCTAATAGTTCAAGTATTGAAAAAACAACAAGTTTTAGGAGCCTCTAATGACTGCCACTAGTCGCCAGTCGTCAATCACCTGTGAACTATCAATCGTCCTGCTGTCTTTTTGTGTCCTGACGGCTTCTCTGATGGGCCAACTCCCCAGTACTGGAGGTGATGTTCTTCACGCCGGTGAAAATGAATTGAATCAGAGCATCAAGGCTATGAGTAGTATTTACAGCAATGACGGTGAGTATAGGCTCGGTGGCGGTGATCTCATTGAGGTTAGTGTCTACGGTGTCCAGATGTTTGAACATTCATTACGAATCAACTCATCGGGCTACATCAATCTTCCTCTAGTTGGAGGAATGAAGATATCAGGCAAGACGGCTTCGGAAGTTGAACAAGCATTGAAGCAACGTCTCCATCCTGACATCATCAAGGACCCACACGTCTCAGTTTTTATTACAGAATATCGCTCTCAACCGGTATTAGTCCTGGGGGCGGTAACTACTCCTGGACAATACCAGATTACGCGCCAGGTTCGCCTAGCTGACATGATTGCGATGGCTGGTGGGTTGGGACCTAAGGCGGCCGATCATCTTACGTTGCAGAGTCGTACCCTTCAAACGGTAACCCTTAAAGATGCTACAGGGAGCGCTTCTGAGGTGGAGGCTAGCTCCGGTAATGTGTTGACTGAAATTGACCTCAATGACCTGCTTGTTAAAGGGAACTTGTCACTGAACGTCCCGATCAAGGGTGGTGATGTCATTAATGTCCCCGAGAGAGAAGATAAGCTTTTCTATGTAATCGGAGAGGTAAATGGACCAGGAGCCTTTGCTCTTCCAGAAGGTGACCAAAAGTTTCTTCTGACCCAGGCGATTGCTTGGGCTGGCGGGCCACAAAAAACCGCAAAACTTAACAAGGGTCTCCTTATACGTTATGAGAAAGATAGTGATGTCAGGACAGAAATTTCCTTAGATTTTAAAAAGATTCTGGCTGGTCTGCGTCCAGATGTCGGAGTACAGGCAGAGGATGTCATTTTTATTCCCGGCAGCCGTGCTAAAACTATAGGCTATGGGATGTTGAATGTGGTGCCAAGTCTGGCTAGAGATGCGATCGTTTACGGTCCTAGGGTGCGTAGATAGAGGAAGCCTGTTAACTAGAACTTACGGAAATAAATTAAGTATTGTAGTGAACGTTCCGCCTAATCTTAGCATCCGATTTTTCTCTGCGAATTTTTGAAAAAGGACTTATTGAAGGCTAATGCTAACGCGCAATCGAAATCTTGCTTAGAAGTTGAAGATTATGTCTAGGGCACTAATAACCGGGATCACCGGCCAAGACGGCTCATATCTTGCTGAATTCCTTCTTTGGAAGGGGTACGAGGTTCATGGGGTTATCCGCAGAGCCAGCACGTTTAACACTCACAGGATTGACCATCTCTATAAGGATCCGCACAATAAATCACGTCTCCACCTCCATCACGGCGACGTGGGTAACACAGGGCAGCTCCTTGATATAATTGATACAGTCCAGCCGGAAGAGATATATAACCTGGCTGCTCAGAGTCACGTGAGAGTTAGTTTTGATCTCCCTGATTACACCGCCGATGTGACGGGCCTTGGCACAGGGAGGGTCCTTGAGGCAATCCGTCGTAAAGGAATCCAGGCTCGATTTTACCAGGCCTCATCTTCTGAGATGTTTGGGAGCGCCTGTGCCCCTCAGGACGAAAGTACTCGTTTCCAACCACGCAGCCCTTACGCTGCGGCAAAAGTTTTTTCCTATTGGATGACGGGTATTTATCGAGAAGCTTACGATATTTTTGCTTGCAATGGGATCCTTTTCAACCATGAATCGCCCCGTCGAGGTGAGACTTTTGTTACAAGAAAGATCACTCGCGCAATTGCTGCTATTAAGGCTGGCAAGCAGGATAGGCTCTACCTGGGAAACCTTGAGGCTAAACGTGATTGGGGATATGCGCCAGAATATGTCGAGGTTATGTGGAGGATTTTGCAACAGGACGAGCCCGATGACTTTGTGCTTGGTACCGGAGAATCTCACTCCGTCCGTGAGTTCCTTGAGGAAGCTTTTAGTTATGCTGGGCTAGATTGGAACGACTATGTTCAGATTGACCCCAAATTTTATAGGCCTACAGAGGTAGATGAACTTCGGGCCAATACTTCGCGATCCGAAGAAAAACTGGGTTGGAAGTGTCGAGTTGGTTTTAAGGAGCTCACGAGGATTATGGTGGACGCAGATTTGGAGGCTGCTGGGCTGGCGTCTCCTGGCGAAGGTAAGAGGATCCTCGAAGAAAAGTTCGACCCATGGCACCGCAATTCTGGTAAGGAATAGGTTGCCATAGTTTGTCTAGGGCAGAGGTAGTCACTGATTTCCTGTAAGTTCAGTATAAGTAAACCCCGACAGCATAGAGTCCGGTTAATTTAAAGGTCTGGAATTATGATTTTTGTGGCAGGAGCAAGCGGGTTGGTGGGGTCGGCGATAGTTAGGCGTCTTCAGGCGGAAGGCGTTCAACATTTACTTACTCCGAGTCACGAGGAACTAGATCTTCGCGAGCAGGGAGCCGTAAATGTATGGTTTGCCGCAAACCAGCCGAAATACATTTACTTGGTAGCTGGTACCGTTGGAGGAATTTTCGCCAATTCTTCCAAGCCAGCTGCATTCATTTACGACAATTTACTTATTCATGCAAATGTAATTGATGCAGCGTACCGTAATGGAGTGCAACGGTTGCTATATTTGGGAAGTTCTTGCATTTATCCGCGAGAATGTCCTCAGCCTATGCGTGAAGAACACCTATTGACCAGCTCGTTGGAGCCTACAAACGAACCCTACGCGATAGCGAAGATCTCTGGAATCCGTATGTGTCAAGCGTATAGAGATCAATATGGCTGTGATTTCATCTCGGCAACCCCCACAAATCTATACGGCTCTGGAGACAATTTCGATCTTCAGAATTCCCATGTTTTGCCAGCATTAATACGCAAATTTCATGAAGCTAGAGATAAAGGTCAAAAGGAGGTCACTGTATGGGGAAGTGGAATTCCGCGCCGGGAGTTCCTGCATGTAGATGACCTAGCGGCAGCCTGTTTGTTCCTGATGGAAAACTATAGTGAGTCGGAGCATATCAACATAGGGACCGGACAGGACCTCACGATACGAGATTTGGCAGGATTGGTTCAAGAGATCGTCTATCCCGAGGCCGAACTGGTATTTGACCGGTCAAAGCCGGACGGCACTCCTCGGAAACTACTCGATATTACGAAAATCCGTAGCCTCGGCTGGAAACATCAAATTGAATTGAGAGAGGGTATTTTGCAAACTTATCGGTGGTATGTTGAGAACTTGGCGGATATCTAAGAGTCGGTTGCCTATCAATGGTGGAGGTAGAATCGTACACGGAAAGCGTTTTGTTCTTCCCACTCCAGAATCTAATCTCGACCTGCTGGAGAACGTGAATTTAATATGATCATAGTTGGATTGAACGCATTCCATGGAGATTCGGCAGCTGCGGCTCTAAGGGATGGTGTCTTGGTGTCTGCTGTTGAGGAGGAGCGCTTTACTCGCGTGAAGCACTGGACTGGCTTCCCGAGCCAGAGTTTACAGTTATGTCTCCGCGATAGTGGCTGTGAGGACGTAGATCGAGACTCTGTGGTTTTTTCAGTATCCCGAAAGCCAGATAGGTACCTGGCCAGAAAAGCTTTTCTGG
>CAYXBG010000028.1:0-18614 GCA_964463145.1 uncultured Acidobacteriota bacterium | reverse complement strand
CTCTTCAATGGCCCTTTCAACAGCCGCTGGGATATTGCCATATCGGGTGACACACCAGCTGGTGTGATCATTGAACATGCCGTGTAGAAAATATATGACCGGATAGACCCTCACACTACTGTCATAACCTGCTGGCAAGAAGACACTATACGCCATCTGTTTCCCGAGAGCCCTAGAATGGAAACTGTGAAATTCCACCCGAGAGCCACCCTCTAGTTGTATAGGTTCATGGCTTTCAAGGCGCCGAAGGCCGCCTTCTCTCTGCGTTGCGGCTGCTAAGAGTTGAAGGCACAGAACAGGCAGGAGAACTAGAATAGAGGCCAACTTCGGCATCTGACGATTATAGACTAGGATGACGTTCGCGCGCGACACTCAAGGCCCAGATCTTCCTGACATAACTGGGCACTGGGATCTGGTTACTCTCCATGTAAACCCAGCGCCAATCCGCCTCTTCAATAGCCTCTCGCTCAAGACGCAAAAGAATAGGTCTGAAAAGAAGGCGCCGGAAAGTAATCTGATGTCGGATATCACTCAGCTCGCCAATGACTTTTACTTTAAGTCCATGCTCACGTAAAAAAGTAGCAGCCAACTCCGAAACAGGGCCCTTGAAATCTGACTGTACCAGAGGCAGGTCCCACAAGCCTTCGATCAATCCATTTGCGGGATTCCGATTCAACAACAGACGCCCCTTTGATTGGATTACCCCCGCTATAAAGCGTTTTTTTTCTACACGCGTCGGGCGGATTGGCACTGGAATCTTATCTTGAGTGCCCCTTTTCCGGGCTCTGCAACCAAAAGCTATAGGACATACCTCACACTTCGGATTGCCGGGGATACACACGAGCGCGCCTAGCTCCATTAGAGACTGGTTAAATTGAGATACAGAGCAACGGACGACTGGATCCCGCACAACACGCGCCAAAAGAGACCATAGCAACTCAGGACTAGAACTGAGAGGCTCTTCTATCCCCATAAATCGTGCCATGACCCTGCGAATATTACCGTCGACGATTGGATCCGGTTTTCCATACGCTATAGAGTGAACCGCTCCTGCAGTGTAGCGACCAACTCCCTTAAGGCTAAGCGCCTGCTCTCTATCTGCCGGAAAGACTCCCTGGTAATGCTTGCAAATCTGCTTGGCCGCCAGGTGTAGATTGCGGGCCCGAGCATAATATCCAAGCCCTGACCAAAGCGCTAAAACCCTTTCCAAATCGGCTTGCGCCAAGTCTTTAATAGTTGGGAATTCCGACAAGAATTTCAGAAAATAAGGCGTGACCACCTTGACCTGAGTTTGCTGCAGCATAATCTCCGACAACCAGACATGGTAAGGGTTGCCTGTTTTTCGCCAAGGCAGATCGCGTTTGTGTTCTTTATACCAACCCAGTAAGGCTGTGGCGAAACGGGCTATAGCAACGGGAAAGCGCACTGATCGACTCAAGGGTGATAGGAATTAAACAATAGACAGATAATGACTTCGGCGTTTCTTGACGCGACCAATAGCGACAGCATACACGCCCGCTTTTCTCATTTTTTCTAGTAAAGCTTTACCGGAATCAGAAGCAATGCCAACCAGCAACCCTCCTGATGTTTGTGGGTCCAGAAGAATTTTTTGGAGTGGCCCAGAAATCGCGCCCCAACTAACAGCCTTGCCTATAAATTCCTCGTTTGAACGGATTCCACCGGGCAGTACTCCTCGCGCCGCTAAGGCCTCTGCCCCATCCATCAGAGGCACCGATCCGGCATCTATCTCAAGGCACACCCCACTCGAAAGGGCCATCTCAAATGCGTGACCCAAAAGACCGTAACCAGTTATATCCGTGACGGCATGGACTTTCTCGTCTAAAAGAAGCTCTGCGGCGGGCCCATTGAGAGTCTTCATCCAATCAATGGCACTTGCCGCAACTTCCTGAGGGCATTTGCCAAATTTAATCCCCGTTGTAATAATCCCGGCTCCGATTGGCTTAGTTAGGATCAGGATATCCCCTGGTACAACTCCGTGATTGTGAAAAATTTTATCGGGATGGACAGTGCCTGTAACTGCATATCCGAATTTCAGTTCCGGATCCTTGACAGAATGTCCTCCCACAACCGAAACCCCGGCGCTGACCATAGTCTGAGTCCCTCCCCTTAGAACATTTCCTAAAATCTCTTCTTCAAGCACCCCCTCAGGGAATCCAACTATGGAGAGAGCGGTGAGCGGTTTCCCGCCCATCGCATAGACGTCGCTTAGTGAATTAGCTGCGGCTATCTGGCCGTAGGTGTAGGGATCATCAACTACCGGAGTAAAAAAATCTACGGTTTGAACTAACGCGATTTCCTCGTTTAACAGGTACACTCCGGCGTCGTCGGACGTATCGAATCCAACAAGAACATTCGCGTCTACACTTCCGGGCAGACCCGACAAAACCCGCTTTAGCACACCCGGTGCCAGCTTAGAAGCTCAACCTGCACAAGCAACTGATTCTGTCAGCCGCTTCTTTCGTTTTAGTATCATGATGTTGATTATAGGCAAATCTTGCCTTCTAGTCTGGCATAAAAAATCTCTTGGCCAAAAACCCTACTAAGGACAGCGAGGGAAAGGGTTCGATATAATCAACAGATGGCTACAAGTAGCTACGACGTCATAGTGATAGGGGGTGGGCATGCAGGATGCGAGGCTGCTGCTGCTGCTGCTCGCCTTGGTGCCCGCACAGCCCTATTTACAATCAATGCCGATATGATCGCTCAAATGTCTTGTAATCCGTCCATCGGGGGAATTGCCAAAGGGCATCTAGTACGTGAAGTCGACGCCATGGGAGGGCTGATGGGCCGTGTGGCTGATCTCGCTGGTGTACAGTTTAAACTTTTGAACAAACGTCGGGGGCCAGCCGTTCAGGCTCCCCGAGCCCAATGCGACAAGCGAATATATCGCCAAACAATGCAGCGTTTACTCGGCACTTTTTCGAAGTTGTCCATCCTGGAAGTAGAAA
Organism: uncultured Acidobacteriota bacterium; assembly: GCA_964463145.1. GTDB lineage: Bacteria > Acidobacteriota > UBA6911 > RPQK01 > CBDAPI01 > CAYXBG01. The sequence continues at coordinate 15,645 of CAYXBG010000028.1, read as the reverse complement.
TATCCGCTCTTGTGATCGCCCACGATAGAATTCTTGGCATTGAAACCAGCGCCGGAGAACAGATTACAAGTGCAACCGTAGTTCTTACCACCGGAACATTTCTAAATGGTTTGTGCCACGTGGGGGAAAAGAAATTCCGTGCCGGGCGTTCTGGAGAAAAGGCTTCGCAACGACTTGCCGATTCTGTCCGCAGTATTGGTTATCGCATGGGGCGTCTCAAAACGGGTACACCGCCACGACTGAAACGAGATTCCGTCCGATTCGATCAACTCGAACAGCGGGCAGGCGACGCGACGCCGACCTTTTTCTCGTTTTCAAGTCAAAAAACTCAGCTTCCCCAAATGCCTTCCTGGGTAACAACAACCAACGCTTCCGTACACCAACTTCTCCGGGACAATATGCGCCGCAGCCCTCTGTACAGTGGTGAAATCAAAGGTCCGGGCCCACGATATTGCCCGTCAATCGAAGATAAAATCGTCAAGTTTGAAGATCGAGATTCGCATGAGCTTCTGCTCGAGCTAGAAACACTTGAAGGAAGCTCTGTATATGTAAACGGCTTGTCTACCAGCATGCCAATCGATGTACAAGAAGGCATGCTTCGCCGGATCAAAGGACTCGAGGAAGCCGAGATCCTTAGGCCTGGGTACGCGGTCGAGTATGACTTTATAGATCCAGAACAGCTTAACCCTACCCTGGAAAGCCAAGCTGTAGAAGGCCTCTTTCACGCTGGACAAATTAACGGAACCACAGGATACGAAGAGGCTGCCGCCCAAGGCCTGGTTGCCGGATCAAACGCCGCCATGAAGGCCCTGAGCTTAGACATGTGGGTGCCAAAACGCGATAATAGCTACTTGGGGATCTTAGTTGACGACCTTGTCACCCAGGGAGTAGATGAACCTTATCGTATGTTTACGTCAAGGGCGGAATATCGTCTTTTGCTTAGAATTGACAATGCAGACGAGCGACTAGCACCCAAAGCCGCCAATCTCAAGCTCATTGACGCAGCGCAGCTACAGCTACACGAAAAAAAGTGGGCCCGAGCCCAGACTGCTATCAGATTCTTGAAAAGCAATCGCCTGAAAAGCAATTCTCCCTCGTTTTCCGAGCTAGCTAGCCGTTTTAATTTGCGGCCAGGCTTAAATCTTGCCCAAATCCTAAGGCGCCCCGAGTGTAAAATTGACGACCTGGTGCCACTTCTTTTGGAAAATGACATTAAATTGTCGTCGGATGAAGCTTCAAGAGTACAGATCAAGATCAAATACGAAGGCTATATACAGCAACAACAGCGCGACATAGAACGCCTCTCCGGCCTAGAAGAGGAGCCGTTGCCACTCGAGTTGGACTACACCGACATTCCCGGATTATCTAATGAAATGGTTGATCGGCTGTCCAAGGTTCGGCCGGCCACCCTCGGCCAGGCATCTCGGGTTCAAGGCGTCACCCCCGCGGCCATCTCTATCCTCAACATACATCTCCAAATAAAACAGCGGCAGCAAAAGTGACATCGGGAAAAATCCTCACCCAACAGCGCTTAAAGCGCCTTTGCGAAATATACTCGGTTGCGCTGAACCCCCTCCAAAAACACCAACTGGAGCTTTTTCTTGCGCTTTTGTTTAAATGGAAAGGACGAATCAATCTAATATCAGAACCCGACATCGATAGATTGCTCGACTTGCATGTTTTTGAGAGTCTTTGGGTCGCCAAAACCATGCTACCGGGCAAGGGACAGATGGCCGATATCGGCAGCGGGGCTGGGTTTCCGGCCATTCCCGCCAAAATCTATTCCGACGAGCTGAAGCTAGTCTGCATTGAACGTCAACACAAGAAAACAACCTTTCTGGGGGAGGTTGTCCGTCAAGCTAAACTGAAAGATGTGACCTTATTCTCCGGGCGCTGGCAAGACTTTGTTGGCTGGGAAACCGTTGATTTTGTAACACTTAGGGCCTTGGATCCCCCGGCTGAACTACTTCAAAAGTTAGCCCAAAAAGGGCTCACCCTATTTCATCTGCATTCATCTGGGCAATCCCTGGCTAACTCTGCCTACCAGTGCATCAGACAGGCTCAGATCCCCTCATCTAGGCAAAGAATTGTTAGTTGTTTTCGGCCTATATAGCAATGTTTCACGTGAAACATTGTAGATTTCTGTGCTGGCAAGGAGGGGGACAACAACTATCACCGCTGAATTCCAATAAGGGCAGCCGAAAGACCATAGTTCTCGAAACATGCAGGCTATGCTATTCTGCCTGTAATGGCTCGTGTCGTGGCAATTACCAACCAAAAGGGTGGCGTGGGAAAAACGACTACGGCCATCAACTTGGGCGCAGCCTTGGCCTCGGCCGACATCCGCGTCCTTCTCGTCGATCTCGACCCTCAAGGGAATTCGTCTTCCGGGGTTGGTATTGAGCGAGATCGACTTAAAGCATCAATTTACGATGTCTTGCAGGGTCACTGCTCAGCTCGCGATGCAATTTGCTCCACAGAATTCGGAACTTTGGATGTTTTGCCAGCTAACCGAGAGCTGGTCGGCGCAACAATCGAACTTCTGAAGTTGCCTGACAAGGAAAGACGGCTCAAGGAAGCGCTGGGCCAGGTTTCAGGAGATTACCATTATTTTCTGGTGGATTGCCCTCCTTCCCTAGGCATCCTCACGGTCAATGCCCTGGTGGCAGCTGACTCGCTCCTTATACCTATACAGTGTGAGTACTTCGCCCTGGAGGGATTGTCAGAGCTGTTTCAGACCATTAAGAGGATCCGGAAACATCTTAACCCTGGCCTCGAAATCGAGGGCGTTTTACTGACCATGTACGACGAAAGGCTCAATCTAGCTGCCCAAATCCGGAAGGATGTAAAATCTCATTTGGGTAGGCATCTTTTCGAGACTATAATCCCGCGCAATGTCAGCTTGGCTGAATGTCCGAGTTTCGGGCAACCAATCATGCTCTACAATGCTCGTTCCCGCGGCGCCTCGAGCTATTTAGCCCTGGCCCGTGAGGTTCTCGGGCGCTCAAAACAATATGCAACAACTTTAAGGTAAAAATGCAACGCCAAGTTCTTGGAAAAGGGCTGGGCGCGCTCCTTCCTGATGCCCAGGAGAGAGGGTCCCGGCTAACTGAAATCGACATTGACAATATAAAGCCGAACAGCCTACAGCCTCGCATGAATTTCGAGACTGAGAGCATAGCCAGCCTGGCCCAGTCAATCGCTGAGAACGGAGTTCTTCAGCCTGTCATCGTTCGGCCCTCTGCCGATGGGGAATCTTACGAATTAGTAGCCGGAGAGCGGCGCTGGCGCGCAGCACAGCAGGCAAATCTCAAAAGCTTGCCTGCGCTTGTTCACAAGCTAAATGACGAGAAAATGCTAGAACTGGCACTAGTAGAAAATATTCAGCGCGACGAGCTGAATGTCATCGAAGAGGCCCATGCCTACAAACTCCTGATGGAAGATTTCGGTTTGTCGCAATCGGATGTTGCAGATCGCGTAGGCCGGAGCCGGAGTGCAGTTGCTAATACTGTTAGGCTGCTCGGCCTCTCGGCAAGTGTTCAGGCAATGGTTCTCGACGGAAGCCTTTCCATGGGGCACTCACGAGCACTACTGCCTCTCCCCGACAAGGAACAGCAGCGCCTCAGTCGTATTATTGCTAAGAAGCAGCCTTCAGTACGTCAGGTTGAAGTGATGGTTAAACAAATCATGGGCGGCCAATCTAACAAAAAGGGGGTTGTGGTGACTGCCGATCCCAACCTAGCCGCCGCTCAACGGCGGCTCGAGGAATTCCTGCACACCAAAGTAGATATTGTGCAAACCAAACATCGAGGGGGACGCTTAGTGCTCCATTTTCATAACGATGAAGAGCTCGAGCATCTTTTCGAGATCCTTACTGCCAGAACTTAAACGTCACTTCCCAATACAAAATGTTGCAAAGATGCGATCTAGTATGTCATCAACCGATACTTCTCCAGTGATGGCACCCAAAGCCGTTAAGGCCCGACGGAAGTCATAGATAGGGTATTCCTCACTCATTCCATCTGCATAGGCTCTCATCCCTTGTTTTAAAAATTGGCGTGCCCGACGAATCAGGTCCCGATGACGTAAATTGGTAAGAAACAGGCGGTCTCGTTCCACTGAATCTTTAGAGCCCGCGATTGTTCCCCATATGGCCGCTCTCAGTTCCTCCATGCCAGCACCAGTAAGTGCAGAAACAGAGACAATATCGGAGGGGCCATGAGCAATAAAATCGGGCAATTTCATTCGCAAGGGCAAGTCATTCTTGTTGAGAACTACAATATGAGGCCGGCCTTCAACTTCTATCCATATCTCCTTTTCAAGGGCGCCAAATTCAATATTCTGATCTAGAACAAAAAGGACTATATCTGCCTCCTTCAGGTGTCCCCGTGCTTTCTCGATCCCCAGCTCTTCGACTTCGTCTGCAGCACTTCGAATCCCGGCCGTATCCAAGAGGCGCATTGGTAGGCCGTTTAGATCGATATGCTCACTGATAACGTCACGAGTGGTTCCCGCTGTGCTGGTCACAAGAGCCCTACTTGAACCAAGTAAAGCATTGAAAATACTAGACTTACCTGAGTTCGGTGCGCCAGAAATAACAGCCTCAATCCCGTCCCTGACTAGACGCCCAATTTGGAAGGTGTCTTCCAGTGCTTTCAGTTGGCCCTCCACATTGCTGAGCCGGGCAAGCAGCTCTTCTCTGGCCGCAGGTGCCACCTCATCCTCAACAAATTCCAGAGATGTTTCCATGTGGCTTAACACATCTACCATCTGTTCCTTAAGAGGCTGTAGCTGTCGCGAAAGTTGGCCCTCTAATTGCTGATTGGCTATCCTTGCCTGGAAAATTGTATGGCTCTCAATCAAATCTCGAACGGCCTCAGCTTGGGCCAAATCTAATTTGCCATTCAAAAATGCTCGCCTCGTGAATTCTCCTGGTTCGGCTAGCCGGGCGCCGGCCAATACAATTTGATCAAGAATGGCGGTCACCACTGCAGGGCTTCCATGACAAGAAACCTCGATTACATCCTCGCCAGTATAGGAGCCAGGCGCTGGGTACCAGGTTACTAGCACATGATCCAGGGGCGCTCCTTGTAAATCACAAAATTCTGTCAACACTGGGCTACGCGCAGGTAAGGGGAGTGCCTTGGGGGGGATTGCGGTTGCCAACAGGGTCTCTGGGGAGCCCCCAGAAACCCGAATCACGGCTATCGCCCCCCGGCCAGAGGGCGTCGCTAAGGCAACAATCGGGTCCTGTGCAGACAACTTCAAATGTTCCGTCAGAATTCGGGAAATACCACTACGTGGCGATAGGATCCCCGGCCTTCGCTCTCGGTTCTCACCTGGCCTTCTTCTGCCAGTTTGAGGTGAATAATACGGCGATCATAGGACGGCATAGCCTGAAACCGAAAAGGGGCCCGGTCCTGAATTGCCCGTTGCGCTGCGCTTTCAGCCAATAACTGCAATTCTCTAGCGCGAGTGGATCTATGATTATTACAATCAACCACAAAACGATACTGTCGATTCGCAACCCGGAAAAAAGCTTGGTTAATCAGGTGATTAAAAGCGTAGAGCGCTCGAGCGCTATCCGCAAGAAGGGTATCAGCGTCTGGCCCGTTTAGATCAACCAATACCTCCCCTTCCATAACACTGATTTGGACCTCTAGCTGCAGGCCGCCCAAATCAACTAACTGTTTAGTAAATTTTTTCAATCGATCAATGGATTCTTTTTCCATCTGTCTATTTCACACGACCTCGTGAAGGGCCCTTAGGCGTTGATTTGCGTTTTACGGGTTTCGAGGACAGCTCTGGGCTAACCCGCTCCACCCCCTTTTGGAACAATATGCCAAACAGGTTGCTAAATAAGAAGTAAAGGGCTAGCCCGCTAGCCACTTTCAAGAAGAAAACCGTGAAAATGACCGGCATTAGCATCATCAAGCGTCGCTGAGTGGGGTCCCCTGCGGCAGGAGACAGCTTTTGCTGAATAACCATCGTCGCCCCCATCAAAATCGGAGTGACGTACAGAGGATCGTAGCTTGCTAGGTCCTGAATCCAGAGGATGAACGGCGCACCCCGCAACTCAACAGAAGCTGAAAGCATCTGATAAAAAGCAATGAGAAAGGGCATTTGCACTAGCAGTGGAAGACAACTACCCAGAGGGTTGACGCCATGCTCTTGATACAAAGCCATTACTTCCTTATTCATTTCCTGCTTTTTCGGGTCTTTGGCAGCAACGTTTTTGTAGCGGTTTTGGATCTCCTTCATCTTGGGTTGCAGGGCGCTCATTTTCTGCATGGAAACTATTTGTTTGTAGCGAATTGGGATCAGCGCCAAATTAATTAAGAAGGTCAGGATAATTATCGCAAAGCCGTAATTTTTGATTACGCTGTATACGGCTTTCAGGAGAAAAAGGAGGGGCTTGACTAGAATTGCCAAGATTCCATAATCAATCACCTCACTCAGAGAACCATCAATCGTGTCTAAAAATTCGGAGGCCTTGGGCCCAACCACTAGGCGTGCCGCACCGACTGAAGCCGAAGCAGATACAAGCTGGGCTCCTGTCCCATCGGGAAGCGTCCAGCCCACAGTGCTCACCTGCGCATCGCTTAGCGTTTCACTCAGGAGAATTCGCGCAAAATATTGCGTATCCACAGAAACCCACCGGGCCTCAGGAATCGAAACCACCTCCTCTGCATCATCGGCATAGTAGTGAGAGACACCCACATCCCTATAGACTGATACCTTGGGATAAAGAAAGTCCGCCCTTGTCGCTTCGGTTGCTGAGCCCGTACCCGCACCCAGGGAAATTCTGAACGGGACAGCCTGTCCGGCTCTCGTGACTCGAGTCGATAGGTCAATAACGTATCCTTGTTCTGGCAAGGATAAAGTCCGGTCAATCCTTAGGGAACCTCGCTGGTAGGTAAACGTGTACTGACGGGCCAAACGGCCTCCAAACTGGGGATCTGGTGTCACTTTGTAAAGCGCGCTCGCCAATTCTCTCTGGAGAACAGGATCAGAGAATTCCAACGCCATTGGCCGAGACACTTCGGGGGGAGCATCTTGGTCAATCAGTTCAAGGGGTTCACCAAGATCGTCTAAGTATTGCAAAAGACGTATGCTCTCAAGAACCCCACCTCGGGTCGACACTCGTATTTCCAGGTCCCGATTTGACAAGGAAAAGCTCCTGTCCGAGCCCGATATATCCTCAACCGGGGCCTCCTCTGTGGTGCCGAGAGCCAACGGGGCCGGGTAAAGCTCCTCTGGCTCCGCAGGAGTTTCCTGGTAGGATTCGGTTGGGATTGCTTGTTGAGGGGCGGGCTGTTGCTCCAAGCCCATGTAGCGGAAAAAGTAAGGAGTGACCAGTAGAACACCCGTGGACAGGATTAAGGCCAAGAAAAGGCGTTTTTCGTTTTCATTTTTGGGTGAATTTTCAGAGGTCATCTTTCTTGCCTATCCTGTTTTGGAACCAGGTCTATTCCTCCGGCTGCCCAAGGGTTGCAACGTAATATCCTGCTGAAACCCAACCAAAAACCACGGAGGAGACCCCATCGGCGAATCGCCTCATGCGTATATTGCGAACAACTTGGATAATACCGGCAAGACGGGGGGATTAAGGGCGAGACGCAACGCTGATACACTGTAATCGCTGTTAATGCTAGTGCCTTCACTTGCCCTCCCGCTTAACCGTCACACGCTTAACAGCGCTCAAGTAATCCTCCCGCAGCTCGGCAAACGATGCTGATGCTGATGGTTTTTTTGCGTTCACAACAAGATCCATAGGTGGCATCAAAACTTCATAGTTCCGGAAGATTTCGCGGAAGGCCCTTTTAATTCCATTTCGCACAACAGCTTTTCCGATCTTTCGTGACGCGGTGATGCCTATCCGGTGGTTTTCGCCGTCATTCCGAAGAAAGTATAGAACTAACGTCCTGGTGTGGACGCTTTCACCTTGCCTATAAACCTGTAAGAATTCGCTACGCTTACAAAGGCGCCGCAACCCCCAGACCTTTTTTGGGTCGCCAATACTCACTCAGACGGCCAATCTCTTACGGCCTTTCGCTCGACGTCTCTTCAGAATCGCCCGCCCGGCAACGGACTGCATCCTGGCCCGAAACCCGTGTTTCCTTCTTCGCCGCCGATTACTTGGTTGATAGGTCCGTTTCATGAAAAACCTCTATGACCAGAAAAGGGCACATCTTATCAAAGTCCCCAACAGGCCATCAATGAATAAGAAGACAGGTACACATTTCAGTATTAGACATTAGCCGCCCCAAAGGCACCTTAAACCGGCACACATAAAACCACTTACAAGCCTACTACGGAACTAGTAGAAACACGACCTTCTACTGTCATCTCAGTGGACCACAGGGATATTCAGGCGTCCATACTCAATAGCTGAGATACTAAATCCGGCACACCTACTACAGCCATCGTTCTATGGCGGAGGCACATGGGAATCGAACCCACCAGCCACAACTTTCGCTGCAGCTCAACTGGTTTTGAAGACCAGGCCCATCACCAGACAGGTCGTGCCTCCCTTGGTTTTTGATTTTAAAACAGGAGCATTAAATCGAATTCTCTTGCACAGCCAACCTGTGCAAATCCTCTGATATAACTGTTGTTTATTTTTGAAGCTACCCCACTTCGTTTTATGTCACAGATATTTTAACTAAAAAAACACAAAGTAAGTCAGTGCTTTTATGGATTTTAGGCTGTTTCCCACAATTCTCACACCTCCTATTACTACTGATATAACTATAAATAAGAATAAAGATAGTAAGAGTAATTAATCTATCTGTGGATTTTTGTTGCATGTAAATAGTAACCATTTGTTTTAGGTTCGCTGGGGAAGGCTCCGGAATTGGTATACTTCCGGGTACATGAAAATCGTTGCGAACCCTACCGCAGGCTATGGTAGTGGGTTGAGGTGTATCCGAGAATTGTCTCAGTTGAAGGGAGCTGAAGGTTTTGAGATCATTCCAACTCGGTACCCTGGTCATGCAGCAGAAATAGCTCGGGCCTCTGTAGATCGAGGGGAGCGCCAGTTCGGGGTTATGGGTGGGGATGGGACCATTCGTGAGGTTGCAGGGTCTTTAGCTGAGACAGAGACCGACCTGACTATCTTCTCTGTTGGGACAGGGAATGACGTAGCTAGGAGCCTGGGGCTTCCGTACAATGACTTGAAGGCCTCGATTGGTGTTTTCGAGCAGGGTCAGGTGGAGTTGGTCGACTTGGGGTGTGTTCAGGGTCATTATTTTGTTTCGGTGATGGGTGTTGGCTTCCCTGCTCTTGTCGCCGACGAGAGCCATAGATTGAAATGGTTGCCGAGCTCTTTTGTTTTTGGGGCGGCTGTGTATAAGGCCTTGTGGCGCATGAGCCTCTTCCCTGTTGAGATTACCCTAGATGACAGGGAATTGAGAGTCGATTGTACCTCTGTTTTGGTTTTGAACACATCCTTCACTGGTGGCGGGTTAAAGATGGCCCCGAAAGCGAGTGTCCGGGATGGTCTTTTTGATGTTGTAGTTATTGATTCAATTGGAAAGTTGAGCCTGATGGCTAATTTCCCTAGAGCTTATTCGGGTACCCACTTGGCACATCCAAACTTCAACCTGTACCGGTCCAAGACAGTGAAGATCCAAACCTTGATCCCGGTTGAGAAAATGTTTGATGGAGATGTTAATGGAGTGACCCCAGTTTCTGCACGGGTGGTTCCTGGCGCTTTACGGGTGTTACATCCTGTAAAATAGCGCCCCTATCTTGAAACTAGACGGCCTTAAAGCTATGCAGAGAATTTCGGATTATTTTAGAGGGAAAAAGATTTTCGTGACCGGCGGAACCGGTTTTCTGGGGCAAGCTTTGCTTGAAAAGATCTTGTTTGCATGCCCTGAAGTCGACAAGATCTTTGTCCTGATAAGGTCTAAACATTTTTCCGGTAAAGATATTTCGGCCCAGGAAAGACTAGGCAAGGAGCTCTATAACTCTAGTGCCTTTGATCGCCTTAAGGGGATTTACGGAGGAAATCTAGAGGATTTTCTCAAAAAGAAACTAGTAGCTGTTAGCGGAGATATCTCTTGTGAAAAACTGGGAATCGATCAGGAGGATTTACAGAAAATCCAATCTGAGGTCGAGATAGTTTTTAACAGTGCGGCTGTGGTTTCCTTTGACGCCCCCTTAGACCAAGCTTTATCGCTCAATGTTCTTGCGGCCAAGAGAATAACCGAGTTTGCCAAGGGGTGTAGCGGTGCTGTTCTGGTTCACGTGTCAACCGCTTACGTTAGCGGATCTACAAACCTGCAAGCCGCGGAGACGATGTACCATTCAGCGGGGACTGGTTGTAGTGAAAAACTACCGCCCGGAAAATTCACAGATGTCCAGGAGGATATTTGTGCAATTCAAGACATCATTAACAATGTATACAAAGAGGCTAGGCACCCAGAACGCGAGCGCGAGTTTGCAAAGGTGTTGGTTCTTCAGTCCCGCCGCAGAAAAACAAAGGCGCCCCCCCGCCGAGAACGGATCGAGGGGTTACGGGCCAGCTGGATTCAAGAACAATTAACCCTGCAGGGTATGTCCTGGGCTCGGAAGCGGGGTTGGAACGACACCTACACTTACACCAAAGCGATGGGAGAGCAGCTGGTCGCAGCTGGTCGCGGCAAGATGCCCACTGTAATTCTTCGACCCTCGATCATTGAAAGCAGTCTATCGGAGCCTTGTCCGGGCTGGTTGGATGGCCTCCGGATGGCGGATCCTTTGATTGCCGCAATTGGTAAGGGTCGCCTGAAATCATTACCCCTTGACCCGGATGTCCCTCTCGATCTTGTCCCTGTGGATGTCGTTGTCAATGCTCTTCTAGCTTCTGTTCCACGGGTTTCAGAGACGGGTGCCCTCGAAATATTTCAAGTAGCCACTGGGTCACAAAACCCTATCACCTTGGGGGAGTTGTACGATCTAATTTTCAATTACTTCAAAAAACACCCAATGCTGGACAAAAAAGGCGAGCCAATCTCAATCCGTAGGCTTCGGTTCCCCAACCCATCAACCTTCAGATTACAGCACCGACTGAGGACGGTACCCTTAAATACGGCTGAAAAAACCCTAGAAAAATTGGCGGTCTTCGAGAGAACTAAGAAAGTCAGGAGGCGTATTGCTGCAGCCCGCACAGCCAACCAAAGACTCTATTACTATGGGGAGATCTATGGGCCATATTTAAACCTGATTTGCCAGTTTCAGGTCGATCGAACTTTGGAACTGTTTGATTCATTGGACCAGGAGGAGCAGGAAAAATTTAATTTTGATGTTACCCGGGTCAACTGGCGCCACTACATTCAAAATGTACATATACCGGGCATCAAGAAGTTTATTTTGAAGGTTGAAGGCGCCGGGACGATGGAATTAGCTCCGGAGAGCCCAGAGCTCCCCTTCGCCACGATCAACGATCTTGTAGATGGGAGCTCTAAGCGCTTTGCTGACAAAGTAGCGCTTCAGATAGAACGCCGGGACTCGTGGGACCGATATTGCTATAAAGATCTACACGAGGCCTCGTTGCGGATCGCGGCTCGCCTCCAGCACCTTGGCATGAAAAAGGGTGACAAGGTGGTTCTGTTTTCTGAAAATCAACCAGAATGGGGGTTGGCTTATCTTGGGTCCGTCCGTCAGGGCCTGGTTGTTGTTCCTGTTGATGCCCAAACTTGGCATCGGGAAGTCTGGTCTGTTGCAGGGTTTACGGGCGCTCGAGCTATCCTGGCATCAGAAAAGTGTTTTAAGCGGTTAGGTGAAGAGGCCAGACTTGAGAATGAACGCAGTGCGAACCCAACTCTTTTGCTCAACGTTAATCGATTGTGTCAATCGTTCCAGGATGAACAGCTGCCCCGAAGTAACCCCGAAGACGGTGACCTTGGGGAGGCAAAGTACACTCCCCCCTTGGTGGAGCCTGACGATATGGCCTCCATTATTTTCACGACCGGCACCATGGCAGATCCACGGGGCGCTGTACACACGCACAGGAATTTTCTCGCCAATCTCTTTGGGGTCAACCATAATCTTCCCGTCCAAGAAACCGACTCTTTTTTGTCGGTGTTGCCTCTCTACCATGCCCTTGAGTTTGCCTGTGGCTTTTTGATGCCAATCTACGGCGGTGCCACCGTCACCTACGCAACTACTTTGAAGCCCAGAGGCATTCTTGCCACGATGCGAGCGACAAAAACCACTTGCATGCTTGGTGTGCCTACTCTGTACTCTATGCTCCGGGACTACATCGACCGTAAAGTATTGCGTACGGGCCAGTCGGCTTTTAAGGCTAGCCTTGCGTATAGAACGAAGAAATTAAGCCAAAGATTTGAGCGACGGTTTAGTCGCAACGTCGGGCGCCGCCTTTTCCCCAAGGTACATGACGAGTTCGGCGGGAACATTCGAGTTTTTGTTAGTGGTGGGTCTGCTCTTGGGAAGCAATTATTTGATGATTTCAAGGCATTGGGTATACCAATATACGAGGGTTATGGTCTGACCGAAACTGCCCCAGTCTTAACAGTTAGCCCTCTTTTTAGGTGCCGTAGTAAGTCGGCTGGCCGGCCCCTTCCAGGAGTTGAAATACGTATTGATCATCCGGATCAAGAGGGGATCGGCGAAATAGTGGTCCGCAGCCCGAGCCTCATGCGAGAGTATTACAGCAATCCAGCTGCCACAAGCGCTGTGATGGAGGACGGCTGGTTTCACACAGGAGATTTGGGTTGGGTGGATGTCGATGGGTATATCTACATTACGGGCAGAATGAAAGATGTAATCGTAACCGGCGCGGGGAAAAACGTTTACCCAATAGATCTTGAGGCTATTTACAGTGAGATTTCTGGCATCAAAGATGTTGGGATTGTTGGTATTAAGAATGGTTTGACGGAAGATGTTCATGCTGTTATAGAGCCGGTTTTGACTGGCATCGACTTGGAAAGCGGTGCTCCGGAAGACCAAATACAGACGGATATTCGGTCTCTGGCAAAGGAACTGCCCAGCTATCATCGTATTCAGCATATGCATTTCTGGAGAGAAGGCGTTCCGCGGGACGGGGACGGGGCCATCGACCGAAAGACTCTGAGGGCGAGGCTTAAGGAGAGCTTGAACCCCCCTAAAATGATCCTGAGAGGCGACCCTTCTACTGCTCATGGGAGTGCACCCGAGAAGGTGGTAATGGCTGAACTGAGTCGCCTTTCCGGCATTCCTGTCAGTGAAATCAATGATGGACAGGACATCTATACAGACCTTGGGCTGGACTCGCTAAGGGCAATAGAGCTTCTCCTCTTTACCGAAGATCAGCTCAAGGTATCGATCCCCGACGACGAGGCAGCCCAGATTTCCAAAGTAGCAGACCTTTTAGAGCTTGTTGTCAAAAAGGAGGGCAAAACAAGAAGACCACCAACCCGTGATTGCCGGCCAACTTCGATCCTTCCCTTCCAAGAGAAGACGCTACGTGATCGCCTTTTATTGCGTTTTTCTTTTGGTTTGATTTCCCGTTTATTGCAGTTCTCTTTTGGCTTGAAAGTCAACAATAAGCACTTCTTGCCCTCAGGCGGGCCGTACATTCTAGCGGCTAACCACTCAAGCCATTTAGATACCGCTGCGGTCATAGCGGCACTTGCGGCAGAGCCAAAAGCAGCTGAGGCGTTGCGCATACACATACTTGGTGCAAGAGATTACTTTTTTGGCACTAAGGTTCGTGGTTGGCTGGTTAGTAAATTTTTGAATGTGGTGCCCATCGAACGACACGAGAGCTCGCTGGCCACCTTGAAGTTAGTCAAGGAAATTTTGTCCAAGGGTGATCCTGTTTTGATTTTCCCGGAAGGAACCAGGTCTCGGGATGGGGAGCTGCACGAGTTTAAAGCAGGGCTAGGCTTGATCGCCTGGGAAATGCAGGTGCCCATCGTCCCAGCCTATATTGAAGGCACTTATGATGCATTGCCTCCGGGCCAGTCTTGGCCTCGGTGGCGACCGCTAAGCGTAACTTTCAACAAGCCTGTCTCCATGCAGGAATATCAGGCTCATCGGACCAAGATGACACGGGACGAAATATACCGTTTTATTGCTCAAGATGTCCGCATACGCCTTGAGAATCTACGGGCTGGACAAGGGTCATGAGAAAGAAAGTTGCGGCATTCTTTGATGTAGACGGGACGCTTCTCCGCGGTAATATTGTGCGCTACTATGCCTTTTTTAGGCGACGACGACTAGGAGCCGTGTCCAAGCTCCTCTGGACAATGAGCTTAATTGTGAGGGCTCCACTCTTAATGCTGCAGGATCGCATTAGCCGTGAGTGGTTTGCCAGGAATTTCTATCGAAGCTATCGTTCTATTGCCCCGGAAGAGCTGGAGGAGGCCACTCTCGAACTTTTCGAGCAAGAAATGAGAGGCCAGTTTTATACGCAAGCTCTTGCGTGCGTTAAAAAGCACTTAGCAGAGGGGCACCAAGTGGTGCTTGTCAGTGGCTCCATCCGACATATTGTGCAGCAAGTTGCACAATATGTGGCCGCAACGTCAGTCCTTTGTGTCGATCTGGAGCTATCTGAAGGTCGTTTCACAGGCCAGCTTACAGGCACTCCGCTTACAGGCCATTATAAGGCAAAAAGCTTAAGGCAGTTTGCGCGTGAAAATGGGATTGACTTGAATGCAAGTTTTGCTTATGCAGATAGCGCGGACGACATAGCGATGCTAGAACAAGTGGGCACAGCTGCAGCTATCAACCCTGATAGACGCTTACTGGCGGTCGCTAGGGACCGAGGATGGAGCATTAGATCCTGGGGGCCATCAGCGGGGACAAAATGCTAGGTATTCAGTACACGCGAAGCGTCCCTCGATTTCTGGCGGCTCGTTTTTTAGGGCCAGCAATGGGGTGGATTTATACATCCCCTCTGGGGACTACTAGGCTAACCAAGGTGAGCGAACCGAAGCTACATTCGCCTAATTGGGTCCGTGTCCGGCCTTTGGTCAGCGGCATCTGTGGATCTGATCTAGCTACGATTATGGCGAAAGGGAGTCCTTACTTTGCACCAGTTACCTCCTGCCCTTTTGTTTTTGGCCATGAAGTGGTTGGCGAGGTAACAGAGACGGGCTCGGCAGTTTCTCGGGTAGCTATCGGTCAGCGTGTCGTTCTAGCACCCCCGTTGCACTGTTCAGTCCGTGGGATTTCCGAGGTCTGTATTGAATGTAAGAAGGGCCAGCTGTCTCACTGTCTCAACATCAGGCGCGGTGATCTCTCGGCTGGGCTCCAGACTGGATACTGTAGAGACACGGGCGGAGGCTGGAGCCATTCTTTCATTGCTCATGAAGCTCAGTTGCACTTAGCCCCTCCGTCACTTTCTGGAGATGCAGCCGTCTTGGTTGAGCCGTTCAGTTGTTGCTTGCAGGCAGCCAAGACGGCAGGGCTTCAGAAAGGTCAGACGGCTATAGTGATGGGCTGTGGAACGATTGGAATTCTGACGATCTTGGCCGCTAAAACGATTTGCCCTCATGCCAGGATAGTCGCTGTGGCCAAATATCCTCACCAATATGATTGGGCAAAGCGGGTAGGCGCAGACGAGGTCATTCTTTTCAGCCCCGATATCTATGAGGAGGGCGCCTCGGTGCTCAGGGCGGAAGTGCTAAGAGCGGAACTAGGCAATCCGGTTTT
>CAYXBG010000027.1:0-18984 GCA_964463145.1 uncultured Acidobacteriota bacterium | reverse complement strand
AAACCGTTTCAGAACACTTACACTGAGTCGACTAACACAAAGGAGCTGCTCTTCTCCATTATAAATCAGAATTTCCCAAACCTGAGTACTGCGCCCCAGATGGTGTGGCTTTGCTATCCCTGAAACACGTCCCTCTCTTACAGAACGGATATGATTAGCATTGATCTCCATCCCAACACATTGATATCGACTCTCATCCACAACCAGGTTGGCCGCCGTACTTCCAAGGGTCTCCGCTAACACCAATGACGCCCCACCATGCATGATTCCTGCCGGCTGCTTGGTACGATCGTCAACTGGCATATCACCCTTTAAAAAATCGTCCCCTACTTCCGTGATCTGAATATCCAAATATTCAATCATGGTTCCTTTATTTCGTTCCTCAAGATCTGAAACCGTGAAGTTTTTGCTCCATATACTCATCAAATTCTTCCAATCAGGACTAATAGCCGAAAATCCTGGCTCTCATTTCTCTTCCTCACAACTTCCAAGCAGCCCAGTCACCTTAAGACAGCCCATGAAAATCCCTACGGCATTTCGCGAAAAATAATTCCACCAGGAATTTTTCCAGTTTGTCGGTCAATTCTTCTGGTTTTTGCGCTAGATACTCGGACAACATTAGGTGTGCTTCTTCAACCTTCATACCGTTTAGGAGACCAATAACAACTTCCAAATAGTTTTCCAGTTCCTCGTATTGGATCCCCTTCATTGACAAAACTAACCCTCCTGTCTAGTGGGGCTACCGATAAAAAGGAAGATTCGGATTAGCCTTTAGATCCCATGAATCTTCTTGACCGTTCTCAAGCCTCCGAGCTCCTGCGAGGGCTATCATAGCTGCATTATCTGTTGTAAGGCTGGGATTAGGAAAATATACCGGCACACCCAGGTTCTTGAAGAGATTTTGAGAACGGTATCTCAATTCTGAATTACACGAAACTCCTCCAGATATATGAATTGATGCTACATCACGACCCTCGAGAGCCTTTTCTAAACGATCTAATATCTGATCAACAACAGCCTTTTGATAGCTGGCTATGAAGTCAAGAATCTCTTCTGGAATGACACTCACATCTGATCCAGAACCGGAGGATAAGGGCTTCCAATTCGCCTCTGAAAAGACACGGGCAGCAGCAGACTTCAGGCCCGAAAAACTAAAGGCTAGTTCCCCACTGCTGATTTTGGGAAGAGAAAAACGTATTACTTCAGGATTGCCCCCTCCAGATAGACGGTCCAACACGGGACCACCTGGATAACCGAGCCCCAAAAGCTTCGCCATTTTATCTAGAGCCTCTCCCGCGGCATCATCCAATGTTCTTGCTATTTCCTCAAACTCAGAGTCGGACTGCATGTAGAAAAGACTCGTATGCCCTCCTGAGACTACAAGTGAGAGAGCTGGGTATTCCGCCCGAGGGTGGTCAAAAAAGATCGACGCCATATGCCCTTGCAGATGGTTGACACCAACCAGAGGGACATCGAGAGAAAAAGCTAGTCCTTTCGCGTAACAGAGCCCTACCAGTAAGGCCCCCATCAAACCAGGTCCCTGAGTTACAGCAATAGCATCAATTTCTGAAAAATCAATACCTGCATCGCAAAGCGTTCGTTCTACCACAAAACATATGTTCTCGGTGTGCTCACGGCTTGCTAATTCAGGAACTACTCCTCCATAGGGATGATGTGTTTTTTCCTGGGACGCAACTATACTAGAGAGGATCTTCCGTTCTGTGAGCAGAGCCGCTGCTGTGTCGTCACAGCTTGACTCAAGACCCAAAATAATCATGCGTTATCGAGTTCGACCTGTTGAAACATCTCGGTGATGGATTCAGTATATGGCGCCCGAAGAACCCCTGCCTCTGTAATTATAGCTGTGACCAGATCGTTGGGAGTGACATCGAAAGCCGGATTGGCCACTCTCGTCACTTCTGGAGCCAACTGATGTCCCTTAATCTCAGTCACTTCACGAGTATCGCGTAACTCGATAGGGATTTGCGCACCGGACGCGCACTCACGGTCAATCGTAGACATTGGAGCCGCCACGTAGAATGGAATATTGTGCCGGTTTGCTAGCACAGCAACCGTGTAGGTGCCGATCTTGTTTGCCACGTCACCATTTCCAGCTATTCGATCGGAGCCAACAACAACAGCCTGTACATCATTCTCTTTCATGAAATATCCAGCCATGCTGTCAGTTATCAATGTGCAGGGAATGTTTTCACGCATCATTTCCCAGGCAGTCAAGCGTGCTCCCTGAAGGAAAGGACGAGTCTCATCCGCAAAAACCTCAATCTTTTTACCTGTTTCAACTGCCGCCCGGATAACACCCAAAGCAGTCCCATATCCAGCTGTTGCTAGCGCTCCTGCATTACAGTGGGTTAGGACCTTCCACCCGGACTCGAGTAATTGCTGTCCATTCAACCCAATCTGTCGATTAATGCGGATGTCTTCCCCATGGATCAGAATTGCCTCCTCTTGGAGGGCTGTCTGTATCTCAGGTAAAGAGCAGTGTTTATGCTTTTCGAAAACCCCTTTCATCCTTTCAATCGCCCAGAAAAGATTTTGCGCCGTGGGGCGAGTTTGATAGATGACATTACAGACCCGCTCAAAATCTTCCTCCACCGTATCATCGTCGATTAGATTCTTTATGCCCAGGGCAATTCCCATGGCTGCGGCAACTCCGATTGCCGGAGCACCTCGTATTACCATTTCTACAATTGCTTCAGCTACTTCTTCAACAACACGGTAGGTGTTGTATATCTCTTCTGTAGGAAGACGCCGCTGGTCAATCATTACTACACCCTCATCCGTCCACTCAATGGTTTTAATCATGACAGCAAACTTACACCACCCGATTCTTCCAGGCAATCCACCCTAGCTATTGGTTGGTCTTCAGTACTCCAATAGACACCCCCACCAAAGACTGTCATCAAGTTCTTAGTGGGGGAATTTTCAACTCTTCACTCTGACACGATTCATGATTTGATAGGTAGTCGAATACTCATCATGGGCATTGGCTGGAAATTTTTTCTCTGAAGTCAATTCCCATTCTTCCGGATCAATCTCGGGGAATAACACATCCCCTTGGATAGTCGTGTGAACTCTAGTCAGATGTATCTGCTTCGCCAGTGGAAGAGCCATCGCGTATATCTGTGCTCCGCCACCGACATAAGGATAATTATCTGAGGAGGCATAGTGAAGGGCTTCATCAATTGAATGGGCTACCCTCACCCCGGGGTAATGCCATCCTTCACTGCGAGTGATAACTACTGTGTCCCGACCGGGCAAAGGCTTTCCAATGGATTCAAAAGTTTTCCGTCCCAGTATCAATGTATGCCCCATCGTCAATCTCTTGAAACGTTTCAAATCGGATGAAATCCGCCATGGAAGACGATTATCCTTTCCAATAACCCCGTTTTCTGAGACTGCGGTAATTAAAGACAACATAGCAACACTCATCCGGTTCAAGTCGATCACACAGCGATGGGTGCCTTAATGTGAGGAAGCGGATCGTAATCGGAAAGAGTAATGTCCTTATACTGGAATTCAAAAAGAGATTTCACGCTTTTGTTCAGTTGAAGACTCGGTAACGACTTCGGTACACGATTCACTTGCTCTCTAGCCTGCTCGATATGGTTGGCATAAAGATGCACATCGCCAAATGTATGCACGAACTCCCCTACCTCCAATTCACATACCTGGGCGATCATTTGTGTCAATAATGCATAGGAAGCTATGTTAAACGGGACACCTAAGAAAACATCCGCACTCCTCTGATAAAGCTGACATGAAAGCCTCCCATTAGCGACATAAAATTGAAACAATACATGGCAAGGAGGCAACTTCATTCTCTCAAGCTGACCCACATTCCATGCACTCACAACAAGCCTCCTAGAATCCGGATTAGTCCTAATCTGCTCTATGAGTCGGCTCATCTGATCGATCGATCCGCCTTCCCCATCAGGCCACGAACGCCACTGATAGCCGTAGACCGGGCCCAATTCTCCTTTCTCGTCGGCCCATTCGTTCCAAATCCTAACTCCTTTTTCATTAAGGTATTGGATATTCGTACTACCTGATATGAACCATAACAGCTCATGAACCACGGACTTAAAATGAATCTTTTTAGTGGTTAGGAGAGGAAATCCCTCTTCCAAATCAAATCTCATTTGATGGCCAAAAATGCTGTATGTACCGGTCCCGGTCCGGTCTCCCTTTTGGATGCCCCGAGCGATAATCTCTTCTAATAGATCAAGATAGACTCGCATGGCCCGCCTTTTTTCTCCATCTCATAAGGGTGAACTCGAACAGTACCACAGGCCACCAACATTGATTTCTAAAGAAAAAGCCGAGGCAAGATTTCAATACCGACGGTAGCGAAGACGTTCTCAGATTGCTTAGACAAGAAGGGAAACTAACTTTTCAGGAGGGGAAAAACGGAGCAGGTTGAAAACCGAGCTGTCTTCCCAGGCTAAAATACTTTCGCATTTCACCCAGTTACCAACCTACCCCCTGGAGTCTCTATCTCCCAACAAAGACTTTTTTCACCGAGTAGAAGTCCTTGGACTACGACTCACTACCCTTACTAGCAATTTCCATGCCTATAAACCATTCATCCCCGTCAAGGCATTGAAAACAAAGGGTTTAAATTTATCTTCTAAGATTAATCACCCCATCTTGAGGATTACTCTAATCCAAAATTCCGAAAGCATTATTAGTGTCCGTTCGCTATCCCATTGCTTTTAAACATCTTAACCATTTCAATAAAATGGATTGCTTCATGAGAATCGGGCACATATCATCAGCACGATCTATATGTTTTTGGGAATTGATTGCGGTACACAAGGACTCAAAGCCACTGCTTGGGACCCCCCTAGTCGGGGGTTTTGGGTGGTTTCACAACCCTATGCCATGATCACAGGACTTCCCCCAGGCCACCAAGAACAGCACCCACAAATATGGATCGAGGCACTCATCGATTGCGTGGCCAAGTTAGGAACTCTAGGAGTCGACCTGAAACGTATCCAGGGAATCGGAATTTCTGGTCAGCAACACGGCTTTGTGCCTCTCGACTCCGCCCATAAGGTAATCCGACCTGCCAAACTCTGGTGCGACACGAGTACAGCCAAGCAATGTGACTTCATCGTGGATTCCGCCGGGGGGGCTGATAAATACTACCGAATGGTTGGAAATCTTCTACCAGCTGGTTTCACAGCCTCAAAAATCCTGTGGCTGAAAGAGAACGAACCTGATAATTATTCGAAGCTCCAGCATATATTACTGCCTCACGACTACCTGAACCTATTTCTAACAGGTGAAACCGTAACTGAGCCTGGGGATGCTAGCGGTACTGGATATTTCGATGTCCGCAGACGAATGTGGCTGCCGTCAGTTCTGAAATTGATAGATTCCTCATTTGATTTGTATTCGTGCCTTCCACGTCTAATTGAATCACATCAGCCAGCAGGACGAGTAAGATCTAAGGTGGCAACAAAACTAGGGATCTCACCCCAAACTCTTGTCAGCTCAGGAGGAGGGGACAATATGATGGGGGCTATCGGATCGGGTAACGTTTCCAGTGGGGTCATGACTGTAAGTCTTGGTACTTCTGGCACACTCTACTCATACCAAACCAGCCCCATAGATGATCCCAGTGGAGAAATCTCCTGTTTCTGCGACAGTACCGGCAGTTGGTTGCCCTTAGCCTGTACTATGAATGTCACCACTGCCACCGAAAGCATACGGCATTCATTTCTGGGATGTGATTTTGATGACTTCGACGCTACAGTGAATTCCATCCCTGCTGGCTCAAATGGACTCCTGATGCTTCCTTACTTGGAAGGCGAACGACTGCCTAACATACCTGAAGGAACAGGCGTCCTGATTGGATTGAGAAAAGAGACTGCATCAGCAGCACACTTGTCACGGGCTGTAGTTGAGGGCGTCACCCTAGGCTTGAATTATGGGCTGGATCGATTCCGAAGGCTGGGACTTACTGTCGAAGAAATACGTCTCATTGGAGGCGGATCGCGAAGTCAAGCCTGGAGACAAATAGCCTCCGACATTTTCAAAACCCGTGTCGTTGTCCCCAAAATTGAGGAAGGGCCTTCCTTCGGTGCTGCGCTCCAGGCCGCTTGGTGTTGTTCGGGAGAACCTATCACTGACTTGGTCGATAAATATGTCGAGCTGGACCCAGCAAGTGTTAATGAACCGAACCTGGCCAATAGCCAGGTCTATGAAGCCCTCTCCCAACTCTACCTCGACCTAACTCACAATCTAAAAGAATCAACAATTTTCCAACAACATCGCTCCCTAATAAGGCATCTCAATCAGAAGGATAAGTAATGAATACATTTAAGCCCGTCCCCGAGGATAGATTTACATTTGGGCTCTGGACAGTCGGGAATGTAGGAAGAGATCCTTTCGGCAAACCCACTCGTCCTCATATCCCCCCAACAGAAATAGTGAAACGGCTTTCTGGCCTAGGCGCTTATGGCGTCAACCTACACGACAACGATTTGGTACCGATCGACGCTTCGTTAAATGAAAAAAATGTAATAGTGTCCGATTTCAAGCAGGCCCTGAGTGATCATGGATTATGTGTACCCATGGCGACTACAAACCTCTTCACAGACCCCGTTTTCAAAGATGGAGCCTTCACATCTAATGACGCTGCAATACGGGCTTATGCACTTCAGAAAACAATGCGCGCTATCGATCTGGGAGTCGAGCTCGGAGCTCAAATCTATGTTTTCTGGGGAGGCCGTGAAGGCGCCGAAGTAGATGCTTCCAAAAATCCCCTTGATGCCTTGAGATGGTTCCGTGACAGTCTGAATTTCCTGACCGAATACGTAAAAGACAACAACTACAAACTGAAATTCGCCCTTGAGGCCAAGCCTAATGAACCACGTGGGGACATCTATCTCCCATCTACAGGGGCCATGCTTGGCTTCATATCTACTCTGCAAGATTCAGATATGGTAGGAGTAAATCCCGAAGTGGCTCATGAACAGATGACTGGGCTCAACTTTCATCATGCAGTTGCCCAGGCTTGGGATGCTGACAAACTTTTCCATATCGATCTGAATGACCAAAAACCGGGACGCTTCGATCAAGATCTTCGTTTCGGGTCCGAAAATATTAAGTCCAGTTTTTTCCTGGTCAAGCTGCTTGAGGAAGTTGGCTACAGTGGACCTCTTCATTTTGATGCCCACTGCTATAGGACTGAGAATACCGAGGGTGTTTGGGATTTCGCCGCTGGCTGTATGCGCACCTACCTAATTCTGAAGGAAAAAGCCCGACAATTCTCAGAGGATCACGAAATACAAGATTTACTTACTATACTCAAACAAGACTCACTCTCGAGAAACTTCCCCACCAAGTATTCTCCCAGTACTGCAAGCTCTCTCTTAGAAAACCCTTTGGACCGAACCGAACTTAGCAAGCGGAGTTTATCCTATGAACGATTGGACCAATTGACCGTGGAGCTTCTACTAGGAGTCCGTTAACCTAGCCTGCAGCTCTAGGATTCCGATCAGCGCCCCTCGAGGTATAAGGTTAAGTGTATACGAATCAACAGTCTCTTATTAGACCCGTTCCCAACGTTTGGATTCTCCTGCTCGTTGAATTGCATCTAGTACTTGTTGATTTCGGAACCCGTCTTGGAAATTTGGCTTGGGGTTCTCCCCTGTGTGAACACCCTGCATTAATTCGTAGATGATATGAGTGAATGAGTGTTCATATCCGATTATGTGACCTGGTGGCCACCAGGCATCCATGTAAGGATGGTCAGCATCTGTAGCATTAACAGTCCGGAATCCCTGCACATCGGGTTCGTCCGTCTGAAAATAAACCTCTAATTCATTGAGTCTTTCCAGATTAAAAGCCAGGCTACCCTCGCTCCCATTAATTTCAAACCGGTTGTAATTACGGCGTCCTAGACAAAATCGACTTCCCTCTATTGTTCCGATCGCACCACTCGCAAAACGAACCAAAGTAGCAGCTGCATCATCCACAGTGACAGAACCTTTGCGGGTCTCATCATCTGGAAGAGGTCTCTCCTTTATAAAAGTGTTGAGAACACTGGAAACTTCGACAATTTCACCGACCAAATACCGTGCGAGGTCCAGAGAATGTGACAGAATATCTCCTAAGGCTCCAGATCCTGCCTTTTCCTCGCGCAACCTCCACACCAATGGGAAATTGGGGTCGACTATCCAGTCCTGCAAGTAAGTTCCGCGATAATGATAAATCTCCCCCAGCCGACCCTCTTCAATAATCCGACGGGCAAGCATTACGGCTGGAACTTTTCGATAATTATGACAGATCATATGCATAACTCCGGCTGCTTTCACGGCGTTGAGCATCTCTTCTGCTTCAGACAAGGAATTCGCGAGAGGCTTCTCGCATAGGATGGTTTTTCCAGCTTCTGCCGCCGCTACCGCTATTTCTTTATGGCTGTCTCCAGGAGTAACAATATCAATAATATCAATATCTTTTCGTCTTACAACCTCCCTCCAGTCAGTCGCATACTCTTGCCAACCATAGCGATCCGCTGCAGCTTTGACGTTCGCTTCATTACGTCCACAAATCACCTTAAGCTCAGGGGTTACTGGAGGATCTAAAAACGCTTTCACCTGGCGATAGGCATTGCTGTGAGCCTTACCCATAAAGGCATATCCAATCAATGCTACGTTAACTTTAGACATAAGCCTCCTCTATTTGTCATGAGATTGATCGAGCGTATTGTCGGAAATCTACTCCAGGTAATCATAGATGACGATCCCCTCTTTTCGCGTCTCCGCTACGAGTATGGTATCTGCCAAATCAGAAAAAATCCCATTACCCAAAACCCCAGGTATGGAATCAATCTTCTCCCCTAGCAATCCTGGTTCAAGGATTTCGTCAAACCATGCATCTATAAGCATATTTCTTCTATCCGTGATTGATGGAATGTCTCTTTTTTTTCTCATCCTGATAATTGGATTTCCTCCAAGGGCTTGCAACCGCTGCATGACTAGGGGTAAGGCCTCCGGAATCACTTCCACCGAGACCGGGGCAAGAACACCTACCTTTCCGGCTAGCTTGCTATCGTCGATTACAACAATAAAGCTGTGAGCCATCGTGGCAATAATTTTTTCGAGAACTTGCGCTCCACCACCACCCTTCAATAAAACCCCACCGGGTGACACCTCATCTGCACCATCAATCACTAGATCAATCCTGTCTACCTGATCAGTCGTCATAAGAGGTATACCAGCCTTGCTAGCCTCTAGGGAGGCCTGATTGGAAGTAGCTACTCCAACCACTTCCTCAATCTCTCCCGCCTGTAAACGAAGACCAATGGCCTCTATGGCCTGGGCTGCCGTAGAACCACTACCCAAACCAACACAGGTGCCCGAGTGGACTTTTTCTGCTGCCGCTCGCCCTACTGCCCTCTTTAATTTTTCCGCCGAGTTTTGAATGGACATAGGAATTCTCTACTCTAAGGGAATAGTATGGTGATTTTCCAGCCCGAGGCATCCATCTCTGCATTAACCAGTAAAAATTAGGGTCCGCTGTAACACCCAGTATCCACTTTGTACCCCCCACCAAAGACCTGATATCATCAGAAGATGCAAGACTACCGCCGTGGGACGCTGACTATTGGCCCCCAACTCACCCCGGCAGTCAAGTACCTTATCTTAAGCTGCATAGGAGTATTCTGTCTCTCTGCAGTAGGTGATGGACGGGAAATGATTCTCATCTTTGGTCTGACACCCCATTTCGTGTTGACCAAACTTTTTCTATGGCAACCACTAACCTATCTTTTTTTTCACGCCGACTTCTACCACATCCTGATGAACCTTTTTGTTCTTTGGATGTTCGGCTGCGAAATGGAAAGATACCTAGGTAGTCGCGAGTTTGTCCGCTTCTTTTTTATCACTGGTGCTGGTGCAGGACTCCTGTCACTCCTAGCTCATCCTTTTTCTAGCATACCCACGATCGGCGCCAGTGGAGCCATCTACGGTATTCTCCTGGCTTACGGGAGCCTTTTTCCTGAAAGACGAGTCTACCTCTATTTCTTTATCCCAATAAAAGTGAAATATTTCGTCGCCGGCTTGTTCGGCCTGGCTTTTTTATCTGCCCTTAGAAGCACAGGTTCACCAGTCGACAACGTCGCCCATCTTGGTGGCGGACTATTCGCCTTCCTCTATCTGAAAGGGCTTCTATCCTGGCGGAATATTTATCAACTATCCCGCAGCTGGCGAGCTAAACGTTCCAGGAAAAATTTTAGAGTTTACGAGAAAAAAACTAGGCCCCGAGACGACGACTACTGGATCAATTAAACCGCGGGTTAACCAACAATCCGAATTCAGCCCGACCAGAATTCTTCAGTTAGCAGCTATAGTTACCCCGACGTCACACCAGCAGCCTGAGCTATGGCTTCAGATTTATCGGTTCTCTCCCAAGTAAATCCATCTTCCTCACGACCAAAGTGCCCATAAGCTGCAGTATTTCGGAAAATTGGCTTTCTAAGATCAAGCGACTTGATAATTCCAGCAGGAGTCAATTGGAAGTGTTCACGAATGAGCTTCACAATCCCCGAATCATCAATTTTCCCCGTTCCGAATGAATCGACCATGACGGAAACAGGTTCGGCCACACCAATGGCATAAGCCAGTTGAATCTCCAGTCTGTCCGCCAAACCGGCTGCAACCAGGTTCTTAGCAATGTAGCGCGCCATATAACTGGCTGACCTATCAACTTTCGAAGGGTCTTTTCCCGAAAATGCTCCACCACCATGCCGGCCCATTCCACCATAGGTATCCACTATGATTTTCCGGCCTGTGAGACCACAATCACCTTGAGGACCACCGGTAACAAAGCGCCCCGTTGGATTCACGAAAATCTTGGTGCCATCGTCCCAAAGTTGATGAGGGACTACTGGACGGATGACTTCCTCAAGAATGACTTCATGCAATGTATCATTGTCCACCTGATCTCCATGCTGTGTAGAGACAACCACCGCATCCACTCGAACCGGCTCAAATCCATCATATTCGATTGTCACCTGAGATTTACCGTCGGGCCTCAACCAATCGACATTCCCCGCTTTTCGATATTTACTTAATTGCAAAGTCAACTGATGTGCTAGCTGAATTGGCATTGGCATAAGTTGGGTAGTCTCGCGGCATGCAAATCCGAACATGAGCCCTTGATCTCCAGCACCTCCCGTGTCAACACCCATAGCAATGTCGGGAGATTGTTTATCCAAAGAACAAATCACCCCACAGGTCTCGTTGTCGAATCCAAACTTAGCTCGAGTATATCCAACATCTTCAATCGTCTTGCGTACAGTTCCTGGAATATCTACGTAGCAATCGGTCGTGATCTCTCCAGCCACTACGACCAAACCCGTTGTGACCATCGTCTCACATGCAACGCGAGCACCCGGATCTTCACTGATAATTGCATCTAAGACAGCGTCTGAAATCTGGTCCGCGATCTTATCTGGGTGTCCTTCAGTCACCGACTCGGAAGTAAAAAGATGTCTATCCTGCACGTCCATATATCCTCCTGTACACTCTTGTGCTCCATACGCCCGACCCAATTAAGCACCCACGTTTAGCACAGGCTTAAACGAGGTGTCAATTTCAACAGTGCTAGGTTTGGCCTACAAATACTCCAACGTTGACTATCATCCCTTAAGCCCCTCTACTCAAACCTATGACAGTTTCCGTACCCACAGTGTGTATTACTAGCTAGAACTACTAGGCTTAGTCTAAAGAGGGATAGACTAATGTGCTCGGGTCTGGCAAAGCAATCCTTTGAACCTTTCCCTTCGATGATTGTTTACGGAAAGAGTATTCGGGCTCATCAGGATTTCCGGATAGAATTTCATCCATCTCCCCGACGACAAGAATGACCAGTTTTTCAGGTTGCAAATACTGGCGAGCAACTCTCAGAATATCGTCTGTGGATACAGCTCTCACCCTGTTTCGGAAGTTGCTCCAATAATTCGGATTCCTGCCCGTCAACTCATCTACAGCAAAGGTTTCAGATACTGCACGGGCAGATGAAAAAAAACGAGGAAATACTCCGATTTGATTGTTTTTCACTGTTTCTAATTCCTCTTCGGTAATTTTCTCAGAGCGCATTCTTGCAATCTCATCCAGGACGATACGAGATGCTTTTGCACAGGTCCGGCTCTTTGACTGAAACCGGACCCTGAACGTTCCAGGGTAATAGGCACCTGCTGAAAAACGGGATCCGGCACTGTAGGCTAATCCTTCGTCTGAACGGACTCGAGACATAATTCGAGAAGTAAAACCAGCCCCTCCCAGCACATCATTCATCAGGTCGATCGCTATTTCATCTGGGTTCCCCATTTTGATCCCTAGATGTCCTATGGAAACTCTTCCCTGATTCACATCAGCCTTATTAACAAAATAAACCCCAGGATTTGGGGAATGCTCCGGCTCAGGGACTGCCGCTGACCTTTCCCCAGGCTCCCATCCATCAAATCGGACAGATAACATCTTCTTAATTTCAGATACATCAAAATTCCCCGAAACAGCCAAAATAAAATTGATAGGCACATAGTAACGTTCATGAAACGCAATCAGATCTTCTCGAGTGATGGAATTGATAGTCGATTCGGTGGGTTGGGCACTCGCATGATGTTTTACTCCCCTCATGAGCCTGGCCCACTCACGGGCCTCGATTGACCTTGCATCATCATTCCGTCTCTCCAAGTTCTGCAGAATCCGGCTACGTCGTAGATCAACTCGGTCCTTTTGAAATACTGGCATCCGAAGCATCTCAAAAAGAAGATCTAATCCCTTCTCGAGGTCTTTTGATAGGACATTCAGACTAACTTCGGAAGAAGAAAGCCCACCCCCACTTCTCAAAACGGCAGCCAAAAAGTCTACCTCCTCATCGAAATCCTGAGCATTTCTTCGGGCAGTTCCTCCGCTACGTATCAGTGAACTGACCGTGCTGGCTAAACCTGTCTTACCTGCGGGATCTAGATATGAACCGGCTCGGATGAAAACACTGACATCTACCAATGGCAGAGTATCGTCTTTAAACAAAAAAACGACGACACCATTACTCAACACATAACGATAATCGGCAGCGTGCGGTGGATTGTATTTGAGGCTAGGGTAAGTCAGCTGATCTGGATGTGGGACGATTACGGAATCTCCTTGTCCAGAAATGGTACTGACAATGATCCCAAAGATTAGCACTAACACAAACAGGCTTGCCCAGATTCGCTTCAACATCAAGATTACTACTCCTCAGGTGACGAAGTCTCGACACTATCTACAATAGTGCTTTCCGCTTCGATTCTCTCCTCCGATTCCTTCGTGTAATAGATTGCAACTGCACTATTCTCCGGCCTGAAATATTTCTTTGCGACCCGCTTTATATCGTGAGCCGACACAGCTTGGATACGGCCAGGATCAGTGTTCAAGGTCTCCCAACCTCGATAGCTTTCTGCAATTAGCAACTGAAGCATAAGAGAAAAGTTTGATTCTATCCGGCGGAAAAGATCTGCTGCAAAACGGTTCTTTACCTTCTGCAATTCTCGCTGCCCCACAGGCTCGTTTTTCAATCTTTCTAACTCACCCCTTATAGCCGCCCCGACATTCTCTGGAGTTCTGTTTTGTCTGGCAACTCCAGAAACGGAAAAGTAACCGGCCCACTTTCGAGACTCTTGTAGCGCTGAGATGCGGTTCGCAACTTGTTGGACTTCTACTAATTCCTTCTGTAGACGGCCTGTTCTCCCTGTAAGAAGGGCAGCGAGAACTACCAGAGGTGCGTCGTCCATATGCCCATCAGCCACAGTGTGATAACGCAGTCTAATTTCTGGACTAGTCTCCGCGTAAGCAATCATCCTCTTTTCAGCCAACTGTTTAATTTCTCTTGTTCGCACCGGAGAGGGGTCCCTAGGACTTCTCTCTAGTCGACCAAAGTACCTCCGGATCAATTTCTTCGCAGCGCCCGTATCAAAATCTCCCACCAGGCTACCTACCAAATTATTAGGGCTATAGTTTATTCCAAAATAAGCGTTGGCCTCACTTCTGGTGATACCATCCAGATCACTTGGCCAACCGATTACAGGCCACCCATATGGATGCGAACTCCAGAAAAGGGCTTCGAACTGTTCTCTAAAACGTCCCGTTGGGGTACTTTCTGTCCGGAGACGACGCTCTTCGTAAACCACGTCTCTCTCACTGTAAAATTCACGAAAAACAGGATTAGTCAAACGGTCGGATTCAAGCCAACACCACAGTTCCAGCTTGTTGGCAGGAACATTGATAAAGTAGACGGTGAAATCGTGGGCTGTACCAGCATTCATTCCACTAGCACCATTCCTAGTATATATTCTGTCGAATTCGTTCTTAACCAACAGTTTCTCCTGTAAGGCCAACAGTTCTCCAAACTCTCTCAACAGTTCCTGGTGACGAGGAGATCGGTTTTCAGGAGAGATAAGATCGCTAATATCCCCCAAACGCAACCGCTCAATTAATTGTTCCTCTTCGGTAGTAAGCTCCCCTTTAACTCGGTCAAGCTGGCGAATGATCTCCATGTCCTTGACAATATCTTTAGTCCCAATGGTTTTAGTTCCTTTGAACATCATGTGTTCGAATAAATGGGATAAACCGGTAATCCCAGGACGTTCGTTAGCCGATCCGACCTTCGCAATCCAACCTGCAGCTATGTTCGGGTCTCCTCTCCTAGGCACAAGGAGAAAACTCATTCCGTTTTCGAGAACAAATTCCTCGACTTGTACCTGTTGTGCGCCCACGGGGGCAATAATCGCCCCCCATATTAAGCACAAGGAGAGCCCGAGTAAGATCTGTCTCATAGTTTCCTTCCTAGAACGGTTTTTTAAGCTATATCACCGGCATAAGACCAAAAGACTTTCGCCGAGGATAAATTCAGCTTACCGTAGGCATGAAAATCAGGTCAAGGCAGTCATATGTTGCCATAAAAACAGACTCACATAACTCATCTAACTCGAAGAGGGTTAGTGCTAAATGGGGATATCCTCAGATTCGGTCAATGGACAAAAGAACCTTGAGAGTCTTATTTCCCTTTTCAACCGGTCGGACCTTAGGGTGATAATAGGTCAAGTTATGGGTAAAGAGGATGACAGTAACCCGACAAGACAAAGGCTCAGGAAAATCCAATAACATGACGACAACACGCAACTTTTGCATTATTGCTCACATTGATCATGGGAAAAGCACCCTGGCCGATCGCCTCCTTGAAAAAACAGGTACGCTCGGCAGACGAGTTATGCGGAATCAGGTGCTGGACAAAATGGATCTTGAGCGTGAGCGTGGTATCACTATCAAGATGGCGGCGGTTCATCTAAATCATTCTGGAGCCGACGGATCGGAATACGCTCTGAATCTAATAGACACACCTGGGCACGTTGATTTTACTTACGAAGTCTCCAGAAGCCTGGCAGCGTGTGAGGGAGCTCTTCTAGTGGTCGATGCCGCTCAGGGAGTAGAAGCGCAGACATTAGCAAATGTAAATCTGGCTCTTAGTCACAACCTGACAATCATCCCCGTGATCAACAAAATAGACCTTCCAGCTGCCGATCCGGAGCGTGTCAAAAAAGAAATCGAAGAAACATTACTAATCGACTCCTCTGAATGTCTTCTAGCAAGTGCAAAAGAGGGCATCGGGATCGAGGAGATCTTGAACGCAATAGTAGAACGTATCCCTCCTCCTACCGGGGATATCGAAGCACCTCTCCGTGGCCTGGTTTTTGACAGCCACTTTGACCCTTACCTGGGTATCATTGCCTACATACGAGTCTTTGATGGAGTCATAAAGCAGGGCATGAAAATTAGGATGATGGCCTCTCAGCATGAAGCGGAGGTCAGTGGCGTGGGAGTCTTCGGTCCTGGAATGGAACCTACAGAGGATTTATGTAGTGGAAATGTTGGCTTTATGCATGCAGCCATCAAATCGATTGGACAGTGTCAGGTAGGCGATACGATTACATCCGCATTGACTCCAGCCTCGTCACCCCTAGACGGTTACAGGAAAGTCAAGCCGATGGTCTATTGTGGCTTATACCCAGTAGACAGTGACCAATTCCCGGAACTCCGAGAAGGACTCGGACGTCTCCAGCTTAATGACGCCGCACTATCTTTCGAACCCGAAACTTCGGCGGCATTGGGATTCGGTTTTCGTTGTGGATTCCTGGGACTACTCCACAGCGAAATTATTCAAGAGAGACTCGAAAGGGAGTCTGGCGTTAACTTAGTCGCAACCTCGCCATCAGTCATCTACCGTTTGAATCTCAAAAATGGGTCTATCGAATCCTACGACAACCCAAGTTCTTGGCCAAACCGTGGAGATATCTCGTCCGTGGAGGAACCCTATGTTGACGCCACTATAATCACCCCCAATCAGTACGTGGGATCCTGCATGGAACTTTGCAACGATCGGAGAGGCACTTTCAAGCATATGGAATATACTGGACCGGATCGTGTTGTCCTCCGATATGAACTCCCTCTGGCTGAAATCCTTCTCGATTTCTTTGATTCCCTGAAAAGTCATACTAGAGGATATGCCTCTTTTGACTATGATTGGATTGGTTACCGTGAAGGCAAGCTGGTCAAATTGGACATCCGTATTAACAATGAACCAGTTGATGCCCTCAGTTTCATTACTCACAAAGATCGCGCCTTCAATCGCGGCAAAGCCCTGGTGAAGCGCCTTAAGGGGATTTTACCTAGGCAACTTTTCGACATCCGTTTACAGGCAGCTTTGGGTCAAAAAGTCATTGCGGCAGAAAAAATACCCGCCCTGAGGAAAAATGTTGTCGCCAAATGCTATGGAGGAGATGTCTCTCGAAAACGAAAGCTACTTGCCAAGCAGAAGGAGGGCAAAAAGCGCATGAAATCGATTGGCCGAGTCGACATTCCCCAAGAAGCTTTCCTAAGCGTCCTGAAGGTAGGCAATGAGTGACCTGAATCCCGACGTCCGTTTTTTTCAGACTGAATTGGCCAAGAAATTCCCTTCCCTGAACCTTGGTATTTACATACACATCCCCTTTTGTGTCGAGAAATGTCCCTACTGTGATTTCATTTCTGGTCCAATAGGTCGATCTCAACAAGATAAATATCTTGAGACTCTCAGCTGTGAAATTCTCGAAAGCCCTTTCCGTAACACCCCAGTCGAGACTCTTTTCTTCGGAGGAGGAACCCCTTCGGAGATGCAAAACCATCGAATTTCAGAACTGATGAAAATCCTGCATGACTGCTTTGATCTCTCACAGGTAAAAGAAGCCACCATTGAATGCAACCCAGGAACTTTGACATTGGAAAAGCTGGCATGTTTCGAACAGGCGGGGTTCAATCGCATAAGCTTAGGAGCACAATCTTTCAATGATATGCATCTTCGGAAACTTGGAAGAATTCACACGGCAGAAAATATTTTCGAAGCTCATAAAATGATCTGTCAGGCTGGATTTCAAAATGTCAATCTCGACTTAATGTTCGGTCTCATGGAGCAAACTCTTGAAGAGTTCAAAAGTGATCTAGACTCTTCACTCAAACTCGAACCCCAACATCTATCCCTTTACCATCTAACCATTGAAAAAGGGACTCCTTATTTCGACAAGGTGCAATCTGGTCAATTACGACCTGTCGATGAAAATCTAGCCTCACAGATGCTCCAACACGCCTGCAGCAAATTAACTCAATCTGGATATCATCAGTATGAAATCTCGAACTTCGCTCTCGAGGATAAACAATGTCAACACAATCAAAAATACTGGAGTAACAGCGCAACACTGGGGTTTGGGGTTAGCGCTTCTTCCTACATAGGCGGCGTCCGATGGACGAACACACGAGCCCTCAATGATTACCTCACTTCGGCTTCCTCCAGGCGAGTACCTCTAGAGATCTTTGAAGAATTACCCCCGAGGGCGGCTTTAGGCGAAGAGATGATGCTAGGACTCAGGACAGACAAAGGACTGGACTTGGATTTAGTCTCTAAAAAATATGGGCTCGACGCCAAATCAATTTTTTCGAAAGAGTTACAAGAGTTCGAGAGACTAAAGCTACTTTCAAGACATGGCTCCAAAATCAAACTAACTCTACAAGGGCTCTTTCTAGCCGACTCCTTATGTGCTGAGTTTCTGGAATGATGAAAGAAGATAGGCATTTCTAAATGTCTGGATATCTATATATAATTACGTACACTGACGTTAGGGGAACTGGATCTTAACAGGATGATTGCAACCAACGCTTAGCAAGCAAGAGGAGTCTCGTAACACATGTTTCTTTACCTTCTGTTTATGGCACCGGCCTTATTATTGGCCCTGTTCGCTCAGGCTCGTGTAAAGCGAGCATTCAAAAAATACTCTCGTATCAGTACCGCACGCCGCATCAGCGGCGCACAGGTAGCTAGAATGTTGTTAGATGCAAGTGGACTTCAGAACGTGCGTGTAGAGCGCACTAAGGGAATACTCTCCGATCATTACGATCCAAGAGGTAAAGTTCTCCGACTGAGCCCAGATGTTCATGACGGGGTCAGCGTCGCCGCCGCAGGTATAGCCGCGCACGAGATGGGACATGCGCTACAGGATGCACAAAAATACTTCCCTCTGGCAATACGCACTGCCATGGTCCCATCTGTAAAATTAGGCAGTTGGTTAGGACCGATCATTTTTTTCATCGGGATGTTCATCAATGCCCTAAATCTAGCTTGGTTGGGGCTCATTCTATTCGCGGCTACAGCTGTTTTTGCAATTGTCACACTCCCCGTAGAATTCGATGCCAGTACCCGAGCGAAGGCTCTGCTCATTAATAACGGCATCTTGGCTAGACAGGAAATGACAGGAGTAGATAGAGTCCTAAATGCGGCTGCATTAACGTATGTAGCAGGAGCCCTGCAGGCTATCATGGCTGTGCTCTACTATGCTTTTATATTGATGGGGCGACGCAATTGATAAAGCACCACATCAACTCCACC
>CAYXBG010000026.1:10069-19454 GCA_964463145.1 uncultured Acidobacteriota bacterium | reverse complement strand
CCTCATGGATCTGAGCGGCTCCTTCCATAGTCGTCTGCAGCGGGTCGACCAGTGCGGGCAAGGGATCGTAGTCTACGGATACAAGTTCCGCAGCGTCTCTGGCTCCATAACGCGTCTCAGCTACAACCACTGCCACTGCATCCCCTACATAGCACACCTTATCCTTTGCAAGCATTGGATGATCCGGAGTTTTCATGTCCGGAAGAAGCCATCCCACAGGAATCAAGCCTGGCACTCCACTTTTCTGAACATCCGCTGCAGTAAAAACCCCCAAGACACTTTCCTGTGCTGCCGCCTTGGAGGTGTCAATGGAAAGTATCTTTGCGTGGGCGTATGGGCTACGGACAATGGCTGCAAAAACCATCCCCGGACGTTTCAGATCATCACTATACTTACCTCGTCCCGTTACCAAGGCTGGATCTTCGCGACGCCTGATAGATTTACCTAATACCCCTCCCATCTCAGAGACCCTCCTCAAAACTTTCTGCAGCCTTTCGAACCGCTTTGACAATATTCTGATATCCCGTACAACGACAAATATTCCCCTTTAAGGCCTTACGGACTTCCTTTTCTGTAGGCGCTTTGTTCTTACTGAGTAAATCCCAAGCAGCTAGAATCATTCCGGGAGTGCAATAACCGCACTGCAAACCATGATTGTCCCAGAAACTTTGCTGTAGACAATGCAGTTCACCATCCCGCTCCAATCCTTCTATTGTTGTGATAGAACAGCCATCAGCCTGGACAGCAAGTTGAGTACAGCTTTTGACTGATTGCCCGTCCACAAGGACCGTGCAGGCTCCGCAAAGACTCGTTTCACATCCGATGTTGGTACCGGTTAAATCCAGCTCATCCCGCAGAAAATGAACCAGAAGCATCCGGGCCTCTAAATCCCGCTGATACTCCTTACCGTTGACAGTAATATCTATCTTGGTCATAGACTTCCCCTTTTACGAATAGACATAGAGCTCACAAGAGTCCCTACTAACGAGACTGCCTCCCCCATTCCTGCAGTGCGACGTCCAGTTTCTTTAATCCCTGCCGAGCTACAATACGACCTGTGCTCTCTATGAGTCGCTGACCAAATGAGGCGACGCGCCCACCCACACTAGCATCTAGATGATAGTAGAGCAGTGTAGCTTCACCATCCTCTTCCAGACGGATCTCTCCACTAGCATCCAGAAATCCCGTCTGTCCTCGACCTTGGATAATCAATCTATAACTCTCAGGCGGCTTTAGATCTGTGAGAGAAAATTGACTCTCAAACGCCCCCGTGATGGGACCCACTCTAATATTGATTTGGGCCGTATAAGCATTCTGACCCGTCTCAATCAACTGATCACAACCCGGGAGTGCTTGCTTGATCACAGCAGGATCGAGCAACGCAGCCCAGACTGTCTCTCTCGATAACGCTACCGAGTGGCTTCCTTTGATCTGCACAAAATGCTCCGTTCTGGTCGAATTGAAGATTAATCCCTAGCACTTGAGAATGCAAATCCTACCACTCTCCATCAATGTGGAGAGTTTTTCTTCAAGGAGCCATAAACATTAATTGAATCATTCATGATCACTGTCATCAGCACACCAGCTCCGGACTTCGCGCAAGGATTACCGAAGACTGAGAACTGGCCACCCACGATCAATAGCTTCTTGCCTTAGGATCGGATCAGGATCAACCGCGACAGGATGATCAACCCATTCTAGTAAGGGCAGATCATTCCGGCTGTCACTATAGAACCAGGTCTCGGAAGGCTTTTGCCCCTTGCTGTCCAACCACTCCTCCAAGCGTGTCACTTTACCTCCCCCAAAGCTTGGCACTCCTTGAACACGACCTGTAAAACATCCTTTTACAACCTCTAGATCGATAGCGATAAGTTCGGGAACTCCAAACAGTAAAGAGATCGGGCCTGTCACAAAACGGTTAGTAGCTGTGATTATCAAAGTGTCATGGCCTTGGCCCTGATGATGCCGAACTAGTTCCTTCCCTTTGGGGAGGATAATAGGTTTAATACGTTGCTCAATAAACTGCCGGCGTAAATCTTTTAAGGATTCGAGAGGAGTTGAGGCTAGTGGAGCCAGCTGGAACAAAAGAAAGGCCTCAAGGTCCAACTGCCCCTTTTCGTAGTCCTCATAGAAAGACTTTGTTGCTTCAATGAAATCAGCCGGCATCACTTTCTGCTTGATTAGAAATTCCATCCAACGGTAATCGCTGTCACCCCCGATAAGGGTGTTGTCGAGGTCAAAAATAGCTAGCTTCCAATTCTCCGTCATTGCTCCATCCGAGACAGTTTCCAGTATCTACTAATAACCAACATAATGCCTACCCGATCAACCTCCACCTCTATAACCTAAAACCACTCATCAGACAACCACACAAAATTTTATAAAGATCCAACATAGGTCTCCTACCAACACTCAAGAGTAAAGATCCACATAAACTGGAGTGTGATCGGATGCCGTCATGCCGTCTTTCTTTTTCCGATAGTCCCTATCTATAACAACTTCTTTTACACGTTCGACAATCGCCTCTGTCCCTAAAAGAAAGTCGATTCTAAGACCCTTATTGAGATGGAAAGCCCCTCCACGATAATCCCACCAAGAGTAACTGATCTCATCGGGATATTTTTTCCTATACAGATCTGTCAACCCCCAATCAATAAGGCTTTGGAATCGCTTTCTCTCCTCTGGAGTATGGAAAATCCTCCCCTTAGAAGCTTCTTCATTCCAGGTATCCTTAGGGCTAGGACACAGATTGAGATCCCCACACAGGACAAGTGGATTACGAGGAGAATGCTCTTTCTCGAGAAATGTCTGAAGCCCATCAAACCAGTCTAATTTTAACGGAAAGTCAGAATGATCCACTGATTTCCCATTTGGGCAATAAACAGTTACAAAGCTAAGCTCCTTGTTGCGAACACCAATTAAACGTGCTCCATACTTTTCTTGTCCCGGAAGCCCTGCCGTTACCAATTCCATGGGATTACGGCTCAGGATAGCTACTCCATTCCAAGCTTTTTGGGAATGGACCAGAGTAGAGTAACCTGCCGCCTCAAACACCATGCTTGGAAATTGATCCTCTTCCATCTTGAGCTCCTGTAATCCCACTATGTCTGGTTGTCGGGATTCCAACCAATGAAGAATAAAATCAAGACGGGCTCTGAGACCGTTGATATTCCAGGTTGCTAGACGCATCTTTTTCCTCCGTACCTAAACCGACTTACCTCAGTGGAGTTCTCTGATCAAGATGTTTCTCCATCTGACCTTATACGGCCCATCCCCTGATGGTATTTCATGTACCTGCAGTCCTATAAAACCAGATTGTGAGGACTCCTCATCTTTAAGATCTTCAACAGATACTCCGTTGAGCCAAGTCTGTATGTGGGGACCGTGCGCTCGTACACGATAACGGTTCCATTCGCCATCCTTAAAAACATTCTTCATAGGACGTTCGCGGCTGAGATAACCTCGTCCCGTCGCCTCGGAATAGACATACCCTGCATTGCCTTTACAGCAACCCCCAGGTATCTCAATCTGTGGGCCGTGCACTCGACCATCCTTGTATCCTGAAAGACTCTTGGATCGAATTTGTACCCCAGAGTTCAGCTCTACATCAACCATTACATCAAACATTAGTTCGAAGTCAGAATATTCACCCTTGGTGCAAAGGAATGAGTTCGGACTCCCTTCATTGGTTGTGCCAACAATTAGACCATCCTCAACGGAATAAATTGCAGCTCCACCAAGTTGCGTCCAACCCTTAAGACTTCGGCTATCAAAAAGCGAGACCCATATAGAGCCTGCAGACTCAGGGTCCTCCATATAGCGATAACTAGCTCGGTCTGAACTCAACTCTTGAGGCTCAAGTCCCTTCTGGAGATCCACCTTGCCAGTTGCAGCCCACTCCGTGCCTCTCAGCAGAGTCTCTTGGAAACCAAGGCCACTCATGGACTGAGGACTGTGTCCAAGGGTGGTATGGAAAACCCTACCCTCACCATACCTGACGGTCATTAATACCGGTTCATGCTCCCCCGAACCTCCCGTCTCAGTGTCCGAGAAGGCTGTAGCCAATACTTCTAGATCTTGGGCGGGACCGCGCAAACGATCGTACAGCTCATCCTTCGCGTGCATCCATTCTTTGGGGAGCCCCTGCAAAATAGGATGATCTGGAGTTCTAGCAGTGATTAGAAATTCATGTTGCTGACCATGGGATCCTCCCTTCCCATTTGAGAAGTCTCTAACAAAACCACCATCCCTGATGCGTACGTAAGGCCCATGGGATTGGTCACGATTCCCCCAGCCTCCCAGGCCTATAATTGTGTTGTAGGCTCCCCATTCCGGGAAAGCATTGTTAGCTGCGTGCACACTAACGAAGCCTCCCCCTCCGCGAACATAATTTTCAAAAGCTCTATTCACATCTTGTGTCCAGGGGGCCCCGTTGTAGTTGGATAACACTACATTAAAATCTTGAAACCTTGGATTGAATTCAATTCCGGGCAAACGGGTTGCAATTTCGACCTCAAAGTGGGACTCCAAAATCTTCTCAAGCATAACGGTAGTCACTTCCCAGGGATGATTATTCTCCCCGTCGAGTATTAGTACGCGTGTTCGGGCTTGAATGGAGTGTTCGGGGACTAAGGCACAGAAACTCACCAAAAAAAACAGCCCAAGGGGGAAAAAAGACTTGAGTTTCATTACTTAAAGGGACTAGAGATGGCCCTTCTTTTTGTACTTTAAAGCCAGAAATGGCTCCTCAGGTAGGACTCGAACCTACAACCCTCCGGTTAACAGCCGGATGCTCTGCCAATTGAGCTACTGAGGAGCATGCACCAGAGGGCGTGAAGTCTATCGCATGGGGAAGACCCTTTCAAGCTCATTCCCAACCCTCAGACAAGAGCCACTACTCAGCCAGGCTGTTCTTATTCGACAACCCAAAACAGATTAGTTGAAGCCCAAGACATGACCTTAGGATCCTTGCCTTCTGGTTGGGTAACAGACCCCCGGGCACTCCCGGATCAAGCCCAGATCTATCCACCATAGCGATACGGGTGCAGGGAGAAAAGGGGAGTTACTCGATTAGGACAATAACCCAACCCCTCTTCGATCTAGACAAGCATAGACGAGGGAAAGCCCGAGCCCTAAACGAAAACTGATCTTATTCTCTAATATCGACGAGGGCCTCCGCCTCCCCCCCCTGGTCGGGGACGAGCTTCGTTAATTTTGACGTTTCGTCCACCCATTGAGGAACCATTCAGTTGCTGGATCGCCTCACTGGCAGCATCATCATCCGACATCTCCACAAAACCAAATCCTTTAGACCGGCCGCTGTAAGCATCAGTAATTATTTTGGCCGAGGTAACCTCACCAAAAGCCTCAAAGGCTGTCCGTAATTCCGTCTCGGAAATTTCATAAGGGAGATTTCCACAATAAATGTTCATCTTTACTCAACTCTCTTTCATAGATGGTGCTATTCGCCACAAATCAACTCAGGGATCTCACCACAAAAAATCATATCCTGTTGTCGAAAAGATGGGCTCATATAGACAATTGTGGTGTCATTTACTAAGGCAGTGCCCCCTTATACCACCATAAGGTGGCCGCTGGCAAAGGCAGGCCGAACATCACTCGTATATACCTCATTTTTTCTTTGTACTTCACTTCCGATATTGTAACCCGAAATAGAAGAAACATGGGCGTTAATCTTCCAAGGCCAATCTCTTCTTACTTAATTGAACTAGAGGTTTTTTTCGATGTATTCGGCCATCATTTTACGTAGATGATAGACAAGACTCAAACCTCGAACTCCATGCCTAGAACGCGGATAGACCATTAGCTCAAATTGTCTCCCAGACTTTTGTAATTCGTGCACAAAGCTAAAAGTGTTTTGGATATGCACATTGTCATCCATATTTCCATGGATCAATAGAAGCCTGCCCTTGAGATCCTTTGCCGTTCTGATAACTGAGGAAGACTGATACCCCTTTGGGTTGGCCTGGGGGGTGTCCATATAACGCTCTGTATAAATAGTATCGTATAGACTCCAATCCGTTACCGGTGCACCAGCGATCCCCATTTTAAAACTGTCACTGTGCGTCATAGAATACAATGTCATGAATCCACCAAAACTCCACCCCCAGAGACCAATCCGTTGAGGATCGACCCAAGGCTTGGCTTTGAGCCAAGCCACTCCATCCTCAATGTCTCTATGTTCCAGTTCCCCAAAATTCCGATAGATCGGCCAGGTTGATTGCGCCCCCTTACCACTGGCACTTCGATTGTCACAGATCCAAATCAGATAGCCCTTTTGTGCCAACATCTGATGCCAAAGATAGTTTCGCCCCCCCCAAGCATTCTTAACCCTTTGCGTGTGGGGGCCTCCATACACATGTACTAATACCGGATAGCGCCTTGATGGATTGAACTCAGGAGGCGTGATTAACATTGACTCCATCATAAAACCATCCCTCGAAGGAACCTGTAAGAGCTCCGGGCGACCGAGACTAAGGTCATTTAACTTCTCTACGGTATCATCGTAAATGGTGCGAACTATCTGGCCAATTGAATCCATTAGATGGACTTGGGGAGGAGTCACAAGATTGCTCCACGTATCTATGTAGTGGGTCAATTGACTGTTGAAAAGAACTCTATGTTCTCCCTCGCGCTTTGAAATTCTCTTGATAGTCCCATTAACCAGCGTCACGCGATAGAGATCTAATCCAACGTGAGATCTGCGCGTTCCGGTGAAGTAAACCCATCCTCTCTTCTCGTTAATACCCTCAAGAGAGCGGACCTCCCACTCACCTTTTGTTAAGACACGCAGTAATTCTCCTTTAGAATCATAATGATACAAATGCCTCCATCCAGAGCGCTCCGATTGCCATAGAAATGTACCGTCCTCCAGCCAGTAAGGCTCATCGAGAACATTGACCCAAGCCCTGGTGGTTTCTCGAAAAATCTGGTGGACACCACCACCATCCGGATCTCCTAAGTTGAGGTCCAGCCAGGTCTGCTTTCTATTTTGAACCTGGAAAAAAACTTTCTGGCTACGATCTTTCCAACCTACTTTTACAATGAGTCGGTCTTCCGGCTTATATTGACTCAAATCCAGCCACTTTGTTCCCCCTCCTGTCGATGCTACGACGCCAAGTCGAGCGACAGGATTGGATTCTCCAGCCTTGGGATATCGGATTGTTTCTTCCCTTAGATATCTTGGAATGTGGTCAGTGACAGTGAAACTGGGCACGTCAGATATGTCTAGCTGCAGATAGGCGATACTGGAAGAGTCGGGACTCCACCAATATCCTTTAAAATTACCTCGTCCGTAGATTTCCTCTTGATAAACCCAGTCCAAAATTCCATTGAGTACATTATTACTCCCATTTTTCGTTAGCCGCTTTTCTACGACTTTCTCAATTTCGAAAACGTAGAGATCGTGGTCTCGAACAAAAGACACTAATCGACTATCTGGACTAAAACTTACCTCCCTCTCCAGAGATTTTGAGTCTGTCAGCCTCAGTGCTCGCCCCGTCTCGAAGTGCAAATAAAAGAGCTCCCGGTGATATTGAATTAGAACCGCGCCTTCGTCAGGACTGAGTCGGAATTTCCCATCGCGAACAAGTCTCTCTGCTTGTTCGCGATTGAGGCCAACGTTTTTCATGAATGCAGCCTGGATCTTGTGGTTTTCGTAGAAAATCTGAGTTTCCCCGCT
Source organism: uncultured Acidobacteriota bacterium (assembly GCA_964463145.1). Taxonomy (GTDB): domain Bacteria; phylum Acidobacteriota; class UBA6911; order RPQK01; family CBDAPI01; genus CAYXBG01. The sequence continues at coordinate 11,752 of CAYXBG010000026.1, read as the reverse complement.
GATGGCGTTGACTTGTACTAGTCTCTTAGCAACTCCATCTTGGGTGCGATCCCACCTTAAATAGTGCTTTCCATCTCTACGCCAACGAAGAATCGAAGGAGGAGATCCGTCAAAATTCAACTTGTACCTAGGATGATAAAGATTTTCCACCGATAGCAGCTGAGCTTCCTCTGCATAGAAGTGCTCTACTACCAAAAACCCTAAAATAATACGGAGCAGGATTTTCATATTAGGTAAAAATGTTCAGGCTCCCGGAAATGCCCGCCTAGTATGCTTTGGCCCACACGACTCTCTGCGGGCTTGGCTGTCCGGAAAAGATGCAGGTGCCGGCACCACCTTCGTTATCGTCCAGTGGAATGCATCGGATCGTTACCTGGAGGTCTTTCTGTACCTGTTCAGCAATAGCTTCATCTCCACTCCAATGAGCCAAGGCGAAACCACCTGCCCCCAGGCCATCCTGGCCTTTTTTAAAAAATCTGTAGAAATCTTCACGACTGTTAAGGATCTGGGTATTTTCAGAACGTAGCCTGACAGCACGCTCCATAAGTCCATCCTGGATTTCTGTCAGCATGCAAGTGACAGTTGCCAGAAACTTATCTGTTGGCAGAGATTCCTTTTCATGTGGAGACTGATCCCGTCGTGCCAAGAAAACACTGTCAGATGCTATATCACGAGGACCTATCTCAACTCGAATTGGCACACCCTTCTTTATCCAATTCCAGGCCTTTTCTCCGCCGCGTAATTCGCGGTCATCAATTTCAACCTCAACATTCCCATCTCCGAATTTGAGTTCCTGTAATGCATCTTTCAGTTTTAGGCAGTGATCTAGAATGAGGTCGGGTCGGTCGCTTTTAAACAGTATAGGTAAAATCACAACATGTACTGGTGCCAACCGTGGAGGTAAAACGAGACCATTGTCATCGCTATGAGCCATGATCAAGGCTCCCACGAGTCGAGTAGACACACCCCAAGAGGTAGTCCAGGCGTATTGCTGCTTCCCTGTATCGTCCAAAAATCGAATATTTTGGGCTCTGGAAAAATTCTGTCCCAGAAAATGAGAGGTGCCAGCCTGCAATGCTTTCCCATCCTGCATCATGGCTTCGATACTAAAAGTACGTTCCGCCCCAGGAAAACGTTCCGCAGGAGTCTTTTCTCCTTTGATCACTGGCAAAGCCATAAATTCCTCGGCGAACCTAGCATAGATCTCGTGGATAGTATGTGTTTCTGCCAGCGCTTCCTCGGCGGTAGAATGAGCGGTGTGTCCTTCCTGCCAAAGGAACTCCGTAGTCCGCAGGAAGAGTCGTGTTCTCAATTCCCAACGGACCACATTAGCCCACTGATTGATAAGGATAGGTAAATCCCTATAACTACTAATCCATCTAGAAAAACTATCTCCTATAATGGTCTCACTGGTGGGACGCACAACGAGAGGTTCTTCCAACTTACCTGCAGGGACTAGCTCCCCCTCAGGGCTCTCCTCTAGCCGATGGTGTGTGACGACTGCACACTCCTTGACAAAACCCTCCACATGACTTGCTTCTTTTTCCAAAAAGCTTTTAGGGATAAAAATCGGAAAATAGGCATTCTTGTGACCAGTCTCCTTAAACATGCCGTCTAGTAGACGCTGCATATTTTCCCAGATGGCATAGCCCCAGGGTTTTATAACCATACAGCCACGCACGG
>CAYXBG010000026.1:0-10059 GCA_964463145.1 uncultured Acidobacteriota bacterium | reverse complement strand
GACTCAGCAAGGTCTGCAGCACGTACAACTTGCTGGAACCACTTAGGGTAGTTCTCGGCTCTTGTCGGGGTAATTGCGGTGCTCGCCCGTTTCTCCATAGACGGCAGACTATCTCCGAGCCGAGTGCCCTGTCCAGAAGATAACAGCAGAAGGCTCTCAAATTTATAAGAAGCCCCCCCCGGAGTGAGCGTGCCGGATATCTGGAAATGCCGCAGAATTACTTCCGCGCAGATCAGCTCAAGGGTTGGAATTCATCACACAAACCGACAACTTTTTCAGGAGGCTTCCTCTTTGCTGTCTTCGCTGACCAACTCAATCATTGCTAGAGGAGCAGCATCACCTTTTCTATTACCCAGCTTTACGATACGCGTGTATCCTCCCGGCCGTTTTGCATAGCGGGGGGCCAAGTCATCGAAAAGTTTGGCTACAACCGACTTACGACGAATCAGAGACAATGCCCGACGCCGGGCATGCAGATTTTCTTTCTTCCCAAGGGTGATCAATTTCTCGGCATAAGGACGCAACTCCTTTGCCTTCGGCAAAGTAGTCACCATTCCCTCATGTTCAAGTAGATCCGTTGCCATATTACGGAGTAGGGCCTTCCGATGGCTCGGTGTTCTGTTGAGCTTTCGACCAGTTTTCCGATGTCTCATACTCTGCTCCTGCCTCTACCTATCGCCTATTAGATCTTCTCCACCCGGGAACCAGTCTCTCCTTCTTCAAGCGTCAAACCAAAACCCAACCCCATTTCGGCCAGAATATCGCGGATTTCGGTAAGCGATTTCCGCCCAAAGTTCTTGGTCTTAAGCATCTCTGCCTCGGTCTTAACCACCAACTCACCAATGGTTCGGATGTTAGCGTTCTTTAGGCAATTGTACGACCGGACTGAAAGTTCCAATTCCTCAACAGATTTGGAGAGATTGTCATTGATAGTGTCAACATTTTCGGCCTCAGGAACTTCAACAACTTCAATTTCCTCCTCGAAGTTGATAAATATGTAAAGATGATCTTTGAGGTTTTTTGCTGCTTCAGCGACTGCATCTTCGGGACTGACACTTCCGTCAGTCCAAACTTCCAGATTCAACCTATCGTAGTCAGTTGAGCGACCTAAGCGTGCGGCCTCCACGTTAAAATTAACTCTCTGCACCGGAGAGTGAACTGAGTCAATCGGTATGAAGCCAATCCCTAGCTCCGGCTCAAAGTTCTCATTCGCCGGCTGGTAACCTCTGGCCTTGCGTACCCTTATTTCCATCTTCAAATTCGCTGATGAATTGACGGTTGCGATCTTGATGGAAGAATCCAGAATCTCTACATCTGGATCCGGCTTTATATCGCCAGAGGTCAAGACACCTTCTCCGTTTGATTCCAGATAGATGATCTTGGGATGATCAACATTCAACCGTAAGGGAACACGTTTTAAATTCATGAATACGTTTGCTACATCTTCACGCACTCCAGGAATCGCCGAGAACTCATGCAGGACATCTTCTATTTTCACAGCGGTGATAGCCGCTCCTTCGATAGAAGAGAGTAATGTTCGTCGCATTGCACTACCAACGGTTGTCCCAAAGCCCCGTTCGAAGGGTTGCGCGTAGAAATGTCCAAACGTTGGTGAAAGCGTCTCCGGATTACACGTAAGTCTCTTGGGTCGTTGAAAACCTAACATTCTTATCTATCTCCCTATGATTAAATCTCTGCTCAGTATTTTGTCGAGTCTAGAGAACGAAATCCCCATTAGCTTTTAAGGTCTGGCTCAGACGCGCCTCTTTTTAGGAGGTCGACACCCATTGTGCGGGATGGGTGTAACGTCCTTAATGCTACGCACCTCAAGACCGGATGCCTGGAGAGATCTAATAGCTGCTTCTCGCCCGGATCCAGGGCCCTTAACCTGTACATCACAATATCTCATCCCGTATTGGTCTCTGGCTCCGGCTGCAGCCCGATGGGCAGCTTGAGAGGCTGCGAAAGGAGTACTCTTTCTGCTGCCCCGAAAGCCCTGAGCGCCGGAACTGCCGTGTGCCAAAACGTTACCTTCCAAATCGCTGATACAAATTAAAGTGTTATTGAAGGTCGCCTTAATATGCACGATTCCGTGAAGAACCGTACGCCGCTCCTTTTTCTTGTTTTTCTTGGTAGCTTTTTTTTCAGATTTGGCCATTCTACTTCCTTACTTCCGACGCCTACGAATTCCAGTTTTCTTCGGACCTTTACGGGTCCTTGCGTTCGTATGTGTTCGCTGTCCTCTTACTGGTAAACCTCGACGGTGACGAAGTCCCCGATAACATCCAATATCCATTAAACGCTTGATGTTGAGTTGTAACTCTTTACGTAGATCACCCTCAATTCGTCCTTCATCCTGGATGATTTTACGTATCAGATTCCCCTGATCTTCAGTCAGTTCCCCAACCTTTATGGACCCTTCCACGTTAGCACTCTCAAGGATTGATACAGCACGAGACCTGCCTATCCCGTAGATATATGTCAACCCCACCTCCACCCTTTTGTGGTCTGGTATGTTAATTCCTGCTATCCGTGCCATAACTCTTCCCTCAATTTCTATGAGTTATATTTTTACTATCCCTGACGCTGTTTGTGTTTTGGATTCGAGCAAATCACCCTAACCACACCCTTACGGCGAACAATCTTACAATTCATGCACATTTTCTTAACCGAAGCTCGAACCTTCATTTCAAGACTCTCCTCAATCCAGTTGACTCAAAATCCAAGGACCATCCTTGGTGAGTGCCACTGAATGCTCGAAATGAGCGCTGTAGCCTCCGTCTGTCGTTACTGCAGTCCAGCGATCTTCTAGGATTTTAGCTCCTGGCCCCTGAACATTCACCATAGGCTCTATAGCCAAGACCATTCCCTCTTGCAATCGAGGACCACGACCAGGCTCTCCATAATTCGGAACTTGAGGGTCTTCATGCAGACTCTCACCAATTCCATGTCCAACAAACTCCCGAACAACCGAAAAACCATTTTTTTCGACATGCTTTTGAACGCTGGACGAGATATCAGAAACTCGATTTCCAATTTCCACCTGTTCAATACCCTTAAAAAGAGACTCGCGCGTAACATCCAAAAGTTGTTGAATCGGCCTGGGAATATCTCCAACAGGAAATGTCCAAGCTGAGTCTCCGTAAAAGCCCTTCCAAAAAACTCCTACATCCAGGCTCAGAATGTCACCCGATGACAATGGGCGATCATTGGGAATTCCATGTACAATCTGATCGTTTACCGAGGCACACACGGTTGCCGGATACCCTTGATACCCCTTAAAGGCAGGCTCCGCACCATCCTGAAGAATCATCTCTTCCGCCACGAAATCCAATTCCTTTGTGGTCACACCCGGGGCAATCATGCCACCTAGACGGCGCAGCACACGTGCCACCATTAGGTTTGCCTCCCGCATCTTCGCCAACTCCTGACTACCTTTACAAATAATCACACTGCTTCCTATTGGTTCTACCCCAGCAGTCCAGAAACGCTACATTCTAACACTAGACATCACTAGGTCCCACAAAACTATCCACGCCTGCCCCTGACTCGCCCTCGTTTCAGAAATCCTTCGTAGTGACGCATGACAAGTTGAGATTCAATCTGCTGAATCGTATCCATAGCTACACCGACGACAATTAAGATAGATGTTCCTCCAAAATAGAACGTCACCCCAAGGCCAGTTGTAATCCAAGCTAGTCGGTTGTCAATTAAAAAATTATCTAACCAAGGACCTATGGCCGGTATAGGCTGAACTTTGAACCCAGAAATCAAAAATTCCGGTAATAAGCAAACCAAAACAAGATAAATCGCGCCTGCAGCAGTGAGACTCGTTAATACATTATCAATGAACTCAGAGGTCCGACGGCCTGGCCTGATCCCCGGAATAAATCCGCCATATTTACGGATGTTGTCAGCTACTTCGTCGGGATTAAAAATAATACTTACGTAAAAAAAACAGAAGAAGACTATTCCTCCAATATACACAAGGTTGTACAAGGGGAATCCCTGCTGCAGCTGACCGGCAAGGCTTTGTAGAAACTGCCAGGGCAAGACTAGTTGCAAAGTAGACGGGAAGGCTACGATCGAAGCCGCAAAAATGACTGGGATAACCCCTCCCGAGTTAACTTTTAGGGGAAGATGAGTCGCCGAGCCGCCCATCATTTTACGCCCAACTACCCTTTTAGCATATTGGATTCTAATGCGCCGTTGCCCTCGCTCCACATACACTATCGCAGCAATAACACCTGCCATCAGAATTAAGAGTGCTACTATCAGGAAAATGGACTTTTGGCCGTTCTGCCAGTCCTGCCAGAGAGATCCGCTTGCACTGGGCAGTCCAACAACTATTCCGGAAAATATGATTAAGGAAATCCCATTCCCTATACCCCGCTCTGAGATCTGCTCACCTATCCACATCACAAAAACGGTCCCTGTGGTTAGCGTCAGGAGTGTCATGAGCCGGAAACTCCAGCCTGGATTAGGCACGATGGCAGGTCCACCACCTGAGGTTTGTTCAAGTGCAACTGCAGTTGCGAATCCCTGAAACAAACTCAATCCAACCGTAGAATAACGTGTGTATTGATTGATCTTGCGCCGCCCCAGATCTCCCTCTTTAGAGAGCCGCTCCAGATAAGGCCAAACAACAGTCAATAATTGAAAAATAATAGAGGCAGTGATATAGGGAGTAATACCCAGTGCAAAAATCGACAGCCGAGACAGATTGCCACCAGAAAACATATTAAGAAAACCAAACATGGTCCCTGCCTGAGTCTCGAAAAACTGTTGCAGGGCGAGCGTATTGACCCCGGGGGTAGGGATCCAGCTCCCCACGCGGTACACAGCTAACATTCCGAGCATGAACAGAATGCGCTTGCGCAGTTCGGGGATGTTGGCAATATTACGCAGAGTGACTGCGAGGTTATTCAGGTCGGGCATTTTCAGGTCACAATCTCAACTTTTCCTCCCGCAGCCTCGATTTTGGCGCGAGCAGATCCGCTAAAGTGTACAGCTCTTACAGTTAATTTCTTTTTTAGTTCCCCTTGGCCCAGAATGCGGAGACCGTCGTGTGCTCTTTTCATATAACCGACTTCCATAAGAGCCTGGGCGGATACTTCTGTTCCATTTTCAAATCGATTCAGGTCACGAACATTGAGAACTACAAACCTCTTCGCAAAGATATTAGTGAAACCACGTTTAGGGAGGCGTCGATAGAGGGGCATTTGTCCGCCCTCAAAACCCGCACGACTAGAGTAACCCGAACGCGACTTCTGTCCCTTGTGTCCTCGACCTGCAGTCACTCCACTGCCAGATCCAGGACCACGGCCAACTCTTTTCTTTTTCGCGTTTGCACCTTTGGCAGGTTTCAAGTTATGTAGTTGTAAAACCATATTATTCTCCGTCTAGAACTCTAACTAGATGCGGGACCTTAGCCACCATCCCTCTTGTCTGAGGGGTATCGACAAGTTCAACTATTTGATTCAGCTTCCTAAACCCTAACCCCTTCACTACCCGCTTTTGCTTTTCGGGCCTTCCAATAGAGCTCCTGAAGTACTGAATCCGAATGGATTTGGAATTCTTCTCAAGCATTTATAGATCCTTTACCGCGATTCCTCGGGATTTGGCTACTTGCTCCGGACTGCGGAGACGAGCCAGTCCCTCAAATGTAGCCCTGACTACGTTTATAGGGTTCTGTGTTCCTATGACCTTAGTTACCACGTTATGGATCCCGGCTGCCTCCATAACCGCACGCACGGCACCTCCAGCGATCACTCCTGTTCCCTCTGGAGCTGGCTTTAGAAGAACCCTCCCGGCACCGGCTACGCCTTCCACCTGATGGGGAATCGTTGACATCGCCAATGGCACTTCTAGCATCGCTTTTCTGGCCCTCTCCAATCCTTTCCTGATTGCGGAGGGGACCTCTTTAGCCTTACCCATGCCGTAACCAACCTTCCCCGTCTCATTACCAACAACGACAAGCGCCGTAAAGCTGAGATTTTTCCCGCCTTTTACCACCTTTGTCACTCGATTGATTGCGACAACGTGATCTTTCATATCAGAATTCTGTCTGTCTCTCATGGCCATACTCGGTCTCCTAAAACTTCAACCCTGCTTCGCGAGCCGCCTCGGCAAAGGCCTTTACCCGCCCATGGTAAATATACCCGCCACGATCAAATACAATCGTCTCAATACCCTTCTTTTTCGCCTCTTCTGCCAGTTCTTTCCCGAGTTTTCGGGCCGCCTCGACGGATGATGCTCGTTTTACCTTCTTATCCTTCTGTGTGGTAACCGCTAGAAGAGTTATACCCTTACTGTCATCGACAACCTGGGCATAAAAGTGCCTCAGACTCCGAAAAACGGCCAACCTGGGCCTTGAATCGGTTCCCGAAATCTTACGTCTGATCCGAGAGTGTATTTTGAGCCTGCGCTGATTTTTGCTTGCTTTCTTAGACATCACTACTAAGCACCCTTCTTCCCAACCTTCAACTTAATCTGTTCATGTGCGTAGCGAATACCCTTCCCCTTATATGCATCGGGAGGCCTCAATTTCCGAAGATCCGCTGCCACCTGACCGACTTTAGCTTTGTCAATTCCACTAACAACAATTGTGGCCGCATAATTGGCGCTGGATCGTTGAGCTTTCCTCACTTGCATTTGAATACCCTCGGGAAAAGGGACCTCAACAGGATGGGAAAATCCCAAGGCCATTTTAAGCGCTTTTCCCGCAACCTCAGCCCGATATCCAACTCCAATCACATCCAGTTCCTTTGTAAAACCCTGCGATACACCCCATATAGCATTGGCTACAAGCGTACGAGTCAGACCATGCAGTGAACGTGCTCTTGGAGTTTCACTGTCCCTTTTAGCCTCAATCACACCGTCCTTGAGTTCTAGTGTGATCTCAGCCGGAACTGGAGCCTCTAGACGACCCTTGGGACCTTCTATGAATACCTTGCCGACATCCACCCGAACTTTTACGTCCGAAGGAACTTCAATCGGCCTATTACCAACACGTGACATAACTCGCTAACCTCTCGTTCGTCCCCAACAGCGGCTTCAATAAACCTCACACAAAATCTCTCCACCTACTCCCGCCTTACGGGCTTCAGAACCCGTCATAACCCCACTCGATGTCGACAACACTGTAATACCCAAACCGCCCAAAACAGATGGGATCTCGTTGCTACCTACATAAACTCGACGACCCGGCTTACTGATCCGTCGGAGACTCTGAATTATAGGATCCCGATTCGACCCTTCGTACTTGAGGATAACCTTGATGGTGGACGAAGGTTCTCCCTCTACTACTGAGTAACCTGAAACGTAACCCTGTTCCTTTAAAATTCTACTTAGCTCTTCGCGAATTCGCGAGTGGGGAATCTCGACCGAGTCGTGATCTGCCATCAACCCATTACGAATCCGGGTGAGCATGTCTGCAATGGGGTCCGTAGTCATCTTTTATTTCTCCTCATCTTTTCAGTCCCTGAGTTGACCTAGAACAAGACCCCTCGACGCTCGGGAGTTCCAAACGGCACCCCCAAGTTCTCCAATAGAACTTTACCCTGCCGGTCATCTTTTGCGGTGGTTACTAAGGTTACATTCATCCCCGTAAGGCGCCCACCACTATTAATCAAATCTATCTCGGGGAAGATCAGTTGGTCCTTAAGACCAATGGTGTAATTCCCATGTCCATCAAACGACTTGGGAGACACGCCCCGGAAATCTCGGACGCGAGGCAGTGCAATGTTGAGAAGTCGATCCAAAAAACCATACATTCGGGCTCCCCGCAGGGTCACCATAACTCCTATTGGCATACCTTCCCGGAGTTTGAAGCTGGCAATGGAATTGCGTGCCCGTCGAATAACCGCTTTCTGCCCGGTAATCGCTGAGAGCTCTTCCACAGCAGCATCCAGTAACTTGGGGTTCTGGACTGCCTCACCTAAACCGACATTGACCACAACTTTCACTAGACGAGGCACTGCCATCGGATTTCTAAGGTCGAATTCCTCGAGTAAGGCCGGGACAGCCTCCGATATATAACGTTCTTTTGTGGGTTTCATCGTTTCCTAGTCAACTATTACTGAGTAATTGTGGCGCTACATTTTTTGCAGATACGGACCTTGGTCCCATCTGCGACAATCTTAAAACCTACCCTTGCTCGCTCTTTACATTCTGGGCAGATGAGCATCAGATTCGAGAGATGAATAGGAGCTTCTCTCTCCACGATACCCCCCTGGATGTTTTGCTGAGGATTGGCACTCGTATGCTTTTTCACAAAGTTTATGTTCTGCACAATAGCTCGTTTCTCATGCGGTAAAACTTGAAGAACTTTTCCCTGAGCACCACGACTTTTTCCTGAAATCACCATAACCTCATCGTTTTTCTTTATATGTAGCATGGCGCTCGTCCTCTAGACTCTAGTCCCTTAGATAACTTCCGGAGCAAGTGAAACAATCTTCATAAATCGCTTCTCTCTCAATTCCCTTGCCACTGGACCGAAAACACGTGTGCCAATGGGTTCTTTCTGGGCATTAATTAAAACCGCCGCATTCTCGTCGAACTTGATGTAGGATCCATCTCTACGCCGGTTGCCTCCCCTAGTCCTCACAACCACTGCCTTTACGACCTCACCCTTCTTAACGGTTCCGTCAGGAGTGGCCTCTTTCACAGAAGCGCTAATAACATCTCCCAAACCAGCATTCGAACCAGTACCGCCACCCAGAGGCAGAATACAACAGATTCTCCGGGCCCCAGAGTTATCAGCAACATTGAGCATTGTTTGCATCTGGATCATTGGTTTTTCTCCTAGACCTTGGCTTTCTCGAGTACTTCCTTAAGAACCCAGCACTTCCGCTTACTTATCGGCCTGGTCTCTTCAATCAGGACCTTATCTCCCACCTGGCAAGCGTTTTCGCCATCGTGTGCCATGAAACGGCTGCTACGTCTTAGTGTTTTTCTGTAAAGACGATGTGTAACTAAACGCTCCACAGAAACTACTATCGATTGCTCCATAGAATTGGAGACAACTCGGCCAATTCGTGTTGCCCGATGTCGCGTGCTCTTACTTTTCTCTTCCATTTACTTCTTTTGACCTATGTTGCAGCCCTGATCACTTCAGGATCCATCAGACCTCGTTTTTTTGTTTTTCCCTCAGGACAGTTTTAGCCCGAGCTATATCTTTACGAACTTCTCGCAATCTGCCGAGGTTCTCAAGTTGCCCCGTGGCCTTTTGGAACCGCAGTCGGAAAAGCTGCTCTACCATACTGCTCAATTCAGATATTAAATCCTGGGATGACATCTCTCTATATTCCGTAGCTTTCATTCATTCACCTACTCGGGTCACAAATCTAGTCTTCAGGGAAAGCTTCTGGGCGGCCAAGCGCATAGCCTCGCGCGCCACATCTTCAGAGACCCCTTCCATCTCGTAGAGAATCCGACCCGGGCGTACTCTAGCGACCCACCCTTCTGGAGATCCCTTTCCTTTACCCATGCGGGTCTCAGCCGGCTTTTTTGTAAAAGGCGTATCCGGAAAAATCCGGATCCACACCTTGCCCCCCCTTTTGATGTAACGGGTAATTGCTATACGAGCAGCTTCAATCTGACGGTTGGAGATCCGTCCTGACTCCATTACCTTCAACCCAAACTCTCCAAATTCAACGCTACTGCCTCGATGGGCCTTACCCCGTATTCTCCCCTTCATTTGCTTTCTATACTTGGTCTTTTTGGGCATTAACATAGCTACACCTATCTACTCTCCGCCGAGATGCTTCTCGACGTCATAGATATCTCCCTTGTAGATCCATACTTTGACGCCGATCACTCCATATGTAGTAAAAGCTTCAGCCAACCCATACTCAACATCGGCTCTGAGAGTATGCAAGGGCAACTGACCATGTAAATACCATTCAGCCCTTGCTATCTCAGCCCCATTCAAACGCCCCCCACAGCGAACCTTAATTCCTTTTGCCCCGAAGCGTAAGGCGGTATCCACTGCCCGACGCATAGCCCTCCTGAAAGCAACTCGTTTAATTAACTGTTGAGCTACCGATTCCGCAACCA
>CAYXBG010000025.1:0-20041 GCA_964463145.1 uncultured Acidobacteriota bacterium | reverse complement strand
AAACGGTGTAGTTTCCTCAGTAATTACTGACCTGGGCAAGATCCGCCGTTCCCGCGGTGTCTTGGCTCTTCAGTTGCACTCTGGCCTACCAATGACGGTCCAATTCCGAAATATTAGGATTAAACCGTTGCTAGGAGAAATAGGTCTTTCCCAGAAGGGTATGAGGAAAGTTGTTTTTGTAGCGGGCAAGAGAAGCCACGGGTACGGGGCTCACGAACATTATGCAGGATCTTTACTGTTAGCCAGATCTTTGTTGCAAGGCAGGCCCGATTTCCGTGTGGACGTTACGCATGGTGGCTGGCCTGATGAAGAGAGTGTTTTTAATGGGGCTGATGCCGTAGTCTTGTACGCCGATGGGGGTAAAAGGCATCCAGCTTTACCGAAGCTTGAGACTTTGGATAAGTTAGCTCGATCCGGAGTAGGAATAGTCTGTCTACACTATGGAACAGAAGTGCCTAGAGAGGCGGCAGGTGATTATTTCTTGAAATGGATCGGAGGTTATTTTGAGAGCGACTGGTCTGTGAATCCTCATTGGGTGCCTCATTTCAACAATCTGCTTGATCATCCTATTACGTCTGGAGTCAGTCCCTTTGAGATTGACGATGAGTGGTACTATCATATGCGCTTTCGAGATGGAATGACCGGTGTTGTGCCCATCCTCACTGCATTACCCGGCCCAGAGACGCTGACACGACCGGACGGTTCTCACTCCGGTAATCCACATGTCCGTGTGTCTGTACTAGAGCGTCGGGAGCCACAACATTTAGCCTGGGCCGCAGAGCGAGAGAATGGTGGGCGAGGGTTCGGCTTTACTGGTGGACACCATCACTGGAATTGGGGAGATACAAATTTCCGGAAACTGGTACTCAACGCTATTGTGTGGTCTTCCCACGCTACTGTCGGGGAAAACGGAGTTGTTGATGATGGGGTCGAGTTGGAGCATCTGGAAGGCTACCAGGACTATGCTCCCCCTCAGGAATACAACCGAGAGGATATTCGTATCCGATTGAATTTGCCCTGAGCTGTGGATTAGTTATCTGAACCGTTGGCAGTCGATCCCAAGCTGCTTTACCTTGTAGCCTATGATTCGTTCACTGGTACGCAGGAGGCGCGCGGCCTTGGCACGATTTCCACGAGTGGTTTTCAGCGCATCTTGAATAAGAGCTTGCTCGTAGTTCTGAGTAGCTTCTCTAAGGGAAAGACTCATCAAAGTTCCTGACTCTTCAGCGGTCTGCAGTGTGGCAGGAAGATGATAGCTATGGATCACTTCACCATCGCATTCAATGACTGCCCTTTGGATCGCGTTCTCTAGCTCTCTTATGTTTCCGGGCCAGTGGTAGCTGCTTAGCATGTCGATAGCAGGCGTTGAAATACGCTTAATGGTAGAACCGTGTTGATTTGAATAGTTTTGAAGAAAGTGATCAGCTAGCAGTAAAATGTCCGACTTGCGATCGCTCAAAGGTGGCAGGTAGATGTTGAATACATTGAGCCTATAGTAGAGATCGGCCCGAAAGGTGCCATCGGCAATAGCGGCTTCCAGATCTTTATTGGTTGCAGCAATGAGTCGTACATCAGCTCGAATGGTTTCTGTTGCTCCAAGCGGCTCGAATTCTTTTTCCTGTAGGACTCGAAGCAGTTTAACCTGTGTTCCTAAACCGATCTCTCCAATTTCGTCGAGGAACAGAGTGCCGCCCTCAGCGAGTTCGAATCTGCCTGATTTGTTTCGATCAGCACCTGTAAATGCACCTCGTCGATAGCCGAATAGCTCGGATTCAAAAAGGGTATCTGGTAATGCAGCGCAGCTGACCTTGACGAAGGGTTTGTCTGCCCTGAGCGAGTTATCGTGAATTGATCTGGCTATTAGTTCTTTCCCCGTACCTGATTCTCCTCGCAGAAGTACTGTAGTGGTAGTACGGGAGACTTTACCGACCTTGTCGTAAACTTGTCGGATCGCACTACTGTTCCCTACTATTTGAGAAAAGTCTAAAGCTCGGTTTACTCTTACTCCGGGGGTTTTTTTACCACCTGAAGGAGATCTCTGTTGACGGTCCATCTGGATCACAGGAGCCATCATCTGGGCCAGGGTCTCAACAAAGACTGAGGTTGCTCCATAATCTCGGTCGATCTCTAAGACGACGTCTATACCAAGAGCTCCAACAACTCTGTTCTCCAAAAAAATTGGAGCGCTGAAAAACGTCAACTGTTGACGATCTTCATCCTTTCTGCCACCGGCGCGATTGAGGAAAATAGGTTCTCGGCTAATTTGTGGAATCACAATAGGTCTACCGGATTGAACTACTTTCCCGATGACTCCCTCTCCAAGATGGTAACGTGCCCTCATCCCCTCAGAAGTTAGTCCTTCTCCAGCCTCGATGTAGAGAGTTTTTGAGTCTTCTTCTAGAAGGGCAACGATAGCTCTAACTGCTCTAAGGTGACGTCCCAGCACCTCCATTAGGCCCGGAAGCGAACCGCGAATATTGGCGGATCCTGCCAGGATCCTGCCAGCTTCCAGCAGGTGTTCCATATCCTTCTGCTCGGGAGGTTCTCCTCCAGGTGGGTTCGTAGCTGATCGCCTGCTGCGAGTGAAGTGTGCTGTATCGGTTTTTGGCATTTCCAGGAACTCCAGATGACGATGTGTGAATGTTTGAAAATCAATTCCTCAATGTCGATCTGAGCTACAGAATAATACATTTTTGTAACCTCGTTTCCAAGGGTGTTTCCTTTCAGTTTTTTTTGGCACGGCGGAATCCTCTCAGATTTCCCCGTATACTGTCGCTGATGGATATGAAACTTTATGCGATCGGTGTTCTCGGGAATCCATTGTTATTCAGTGAGCCTAAGATGAGCTGGTCCAGTTTATTGGTCACATCATTTGCCTAAGCTGTTTTTTTCTCGCATGATGTCGACCGGCAGGACAGGCGAGTGCCGACCCTGCGACTGTTTGCCATTGATTTCAGTTTTAAAAGATTTAACTGAAATGTAGAGCTAGCCCGATGAATGGGCCTATGAGGGAGAGAGGTCTTATGAAGGTATTGACAGCGAATAGAGTTAAAAGACGATTGAAGGAGGGGCAGGTCTGCTATGGGACTATGCTTCGAACCATATCTTCTGTACATGCTGTTCCTCTGGCAGCCTCTAGCGGTTGGGATTTCGCCATTTTGGATACCGAGCACTGTGATTTTGATACGGCCGAGATTGCAAGCCTTGCCCTAGTTGCACGCTATGAGGAGATGAGCTTGTTGGTTAGAGTTCCAGATAAGGAATATCATCTGATGGCGAGGAACCTTGACCTTGGAGTGGATGGGCTAGTTTTGCCGCGAGTCGACACTCCCGATCAGGTATCCGATATTATTCGAGCGACAAAATATGGGCCACTGGGGCAAAGGGGGGCGAGCATTTCTACGGTTTCTACTCGATTCCGGTCAGTTTCCGGTGCTGAATACTTGGAGTGGGCCAACAGGGAGCTGATCAATGTTATCCAAATAGAGTCGGAAGAGGGGGTTAATCGGGTTGATGAACTTGTGGCGTCAGAGGGTGTAGATGCGGTCCTTATAGGACCTTTCGACCTATCCCAGAGTTTCGGGATACCGGGCCAGCTCTCCCACCCTCGCATGCAAGAAGCTTACCGGGAAGTTATTCGAGGATGTGCCGAACATGGTGTTGCGTCTGGAGCTCATCTCCAGACAGTAGAAGAAGTTAGCAAGTGGGTTGGGGAGGGGATGCGATTTGTTACGTTTCAGTACGACTCCAAACTTTTCCAGGATGCCTCCATCAATTGGTTAAGCCAATTGCGACAGATCGAATCGGGTTCAGATTAGATGGAGTACCCTTAGGGATAAGAGGCACTATACAGATGGCCTTGTTGTTCTAGGATAAAAGACTCAGTGGATTAGGGGAAAGATCGATAGAATTGGAGGCGGCGACCGGACTCGAACCGGTGAATGAAGGTTTTGCAGACCTCTCCCTTAGCCACTTGGGTACGCCGCCCGCAGTTGAACATTATAGCCAGGCGTCGGTAGGGAGATCAAAGTCCCGCTAAGATTCCCCTGAATGGCAGCATTTTGTCTCGGCTCGATGTGCCGGGTATCTCTAATCTGAAGATCGGGTTTTTGAGGGGCTAAGATCGCCAAAAGGGGAATTAGAATTTACCTATTTTCAGTGCCGGATCTTTGTGACTAATCCGGAGTACCGAGCTCTGGTAGTAGAATATGGGCATTATGTCATCCAGATTTGTGCGGAATCTGATTATCTTGGCTGCAACTGTCCTGACAATTACACCGTTTTTTTTTAAGAGTCTAAAAGATGAGATTCCTATAGTTCCTGAGTTCCCGAAGGATTCGCTTGCGATCGCACTTATTAACCAACCAGGTTCAGATACAGGTCTTCTAGCAGCCTTAAGATTGGATGAAATCCTCCAGATAAATGACTCTCGAATGGCTATTTTAGCATCATCTCTTTTACCCGAAATAGGTTCGATCTTTCGCAGATACAGTACTCGTCTTTGGATAGGAATTCTTGAACTCGAGCACCGTTCAGAAACTAATTCCTGGAAGCCCCACTTTTGCATTCTGATAGAATCTAACGAGGCTCAAGTAACAGCACTAATGGAGTCTATTGACAAAGCGATTACAAGACTGGTCGGCCCTCAGACCAGTAGTTCGAATAGTTCTACGCTGCGTGTTTTTCAGGGAATGAGTGCTGAGAAAGTGATGTATCGGTTTCGCCGTGAGGAGGCCGTTCTTGTAACTAACAGCTCGAAAGTTCTAGATCGAACCTTGGCTAGTCTTGAGGGCGTACAACCAGGCTTGAGAAGCAATATTTATTTTACCGAGATTGCCGCTAGGTTGCTTAGGCCAAGAGGAATTTTTCTTTATCTCGACAGTACTAGGATTCTACCTCTTCTACCGCATTTGGGTTACCGTATTGAGCAGGGATGGGGGAAACCTAATGAGGAATGGCTGACAATACAACCCTACACTAAATAGTACTAGCCTTGACAGCGGTGTAGTCCTTGCTTAAACTTCGCCGGAGATGATTTTTCTGCACAGCCT
Source organism: uncultured Acidobacteriota bacterium (assembly GCA_964463145.1). Taxonomy (GTDB): domain Bacteria; phylum Acidobacteriota; class UBA6911; order RPQK01; family CBDAPI01; genus CAYXBG01. The sequence continues at coordinate 14,990 of CAYXBG010000025.1, read as the reverse complement.
GCCGCATGCAAGTATCCACCTTCACCCTGAGGTTCTAGTTGCCCTTGCTTCTTTGTTGTTGATATTCAGCATCTGGAGTTTGAAGAGGTCTGGGAAAAGGGATTGATATTTGCCCTTGCTCCCGAGTAAGTTCAAGAGTGAAATTTACAAATGATAGGCCGAAGGCTTTTCATATGTTAGGCACTGAGATTCTGCCCGAGGAGAGTCCTGAATTTTGGAGTGAGCTCATATGAACCAAACGCTTGTGCGAGAGTTGCGTCGTGCCTTGGCTCAGGAAATCAAAGGAGATCTCCTGTGGGATGAGATGTCCAGAGCCATTTTTAGTACCGATGCCAGTCTATATCAGCAAAAACCGATGGGTGTTGTTCAGGCCAGAAATCCTGCAGATATTCTGCAGTCGGTCCGAAACGCAGCAAAATTTGGAATTCAAATCCTTCCCAGAGGGGGCGGGACAAGTCTAGCCGGTCAGACTGTTACCCGTGGGCTCGTGATAGATGATTCAAAGTACCTAACTCGTATTCTCGAGATCGATCCCGAAGGATGCTGGGCTCGAGTACAACCTGGAATCATTCTGGATAATCTCAATCACAAACTTAGTTCTATAGGTCGTTTTTTCGCGCCCGATGTAGCGACCAGCAGTCGGGCGACTGTAGGCGGTATGATCGGGAACAACTCAGCTGGGACCCGTTCGGTGAGATATGGACATACTGTAGACCATATTCTGGAGTTGAATATTGTCTTGTCTAGTGGTGAGGAGATGCACCTTTCGGAGCTCAATAGAGATCAGCTGGAGGAGAAGTGTCAGCAGTCCGATCGCGAAGGAGAAATATACCGAACCGTGAGGCAGTTAGTGCGGCAAAATAGAGATGAGATTGTGAAACGCTACCCTGATCTACCACGCAGAGTGGCTGGATACAATCTTAATAAACTTTTAGATGAAGACCATTTCAATCTCGCCAGTTTGGTGGTGGGATCGGAAGGTACTCTGGCATTCGTTACGGAGGCAAAGCTTAATCTAGAAGTGATTCCTCTGTGCAGGATGATTTGTGTGCTTCACTTCGATACCCTTAAAACCGCGATTGATGCTGTTCGCCACATCCTAAGATTTGACCCAACAGCCGTTGAGATTATTGACCGTTACGGATTGGAGTTGGCGGCGGCTAATCCAGAGGCTGCTCGACTGGTTGAACAATTTGTTCAAGGTAATCCAGAAGCCGTATTGATGGTCGAGTTTAGCGGTCAAACCGACGACGAAATCCGAGATTCCTTCCAAAGTCTCAGAAGTGATCCTCAAGTTAGTCAGATGTGCTACTACATTCATGAAGCTTGGGAAGGACACCAACAGGCCGTAGTTTGGGCCGTTCGTAAAAACGCACTGGGGCTATTGCTGGGGATGAAGGGGGATGGGAAACCTCTTCCCTTCATCGAGGACTCTTGTGTGCCTGTTGAACATCTCAGTAACTACATAGTTGACGTCTTGGAACTGTGTGAAGAGTTGGGCCGGCCGGCAGCAATGTACGCACATGCAAGTGTAGGTTTAATCCACGTGCGCCCCATACTTAACCTTAAAAAACAGGAAGATGTCCAAATTCTAAAAGAAATTTCGGAACGTACTTTCGAGTTGGTTCAAAAGTACGGGGGGGCCTTCAGTGGAGAGCATGGAGATGGATTAGTTCGTAGTTACTCTAACCCTGAGTTCTACGGTGAAAAACTGATGAATGTTTTTCGCGAGGTGAAAAGAGTATTTGACCCAAAGGGGCTAATGAACCCTGGGAAAATCTTAGAATCACACGACATAGGAACGGATTTGCGGATACATCCCGATTATAAAGCCAAGGTGCCCTCTACCCATTTCCATTTTCGTAAGGATAAAGGTTTTGAAAGGGCTGTGGAGTTGTGTACAGGGGTGGGGCATTGCCGTAAGACCCTCGGAGGGACAATGTGCCCATCCTACATTGCGACTCGTGATGAAGAACACTCGACCCGTGGTAGGGCCAATGCACTGCGAATGGCTATGAGTGGACAGCTAGGTCCGGAGAGTTTGACTAGTAAGAGGCTATATGAAGTCCTCGATTTATGCCTGGAGTGCAAGGCCTGCAAGACAGAGTGTCCATCAAATGTGGACATGGCACGACTCAAGGCAGAGTTCTTGAGTGGGTATTATGCCAAACACGGTGTTCCGTTTGGAAAGCGTCTTGTCTCTAAGACCCGTAAGATGGCTGAATTGGGAAGTCGGTTCCCTTACTTCGCGAATCTGGTGATGGATAATCCGATCTCTAAATGGTTTCTTTCGGCCGTTGGAGGGATCCATCGGAAACGATCTCTCCCTAGTCTAGCGCCCCAATCTTGTGAGGATTGGTTTTTTTCTCGTAAGAGTAGTGCAAGTAGTGAAGGGAAAGTTGTTACGCTTTTCATGGACACTTTTACAAACTATTATGAGCCACACATCGGTCGGGCCGCAGTAGAATTACTGGAGTCATTAGGCTGCAGAGTGATTTTTTTCTCCAGCGGTTGTTGTGGCAGGCCTCTAATCTCGAGTGGTTACCTTGAGGAGGCCAAAAAACGAGCAGCTCAAACGATAGCGAAGCTTGATAAGGCTTCGGAGTCATCTCCCATTATAGTGCTGGAGCCGAGTTGCTTGGCTACGCTTTATGATGATTTTCCGGACCTTCTGGATGATGAGAATGTTTGTCGAAAAGTGACCGAACGTACTTTGAGTCTGGAACAATTTCTAATCCAACCTGATATTGCTCAGGCCTTGAGAAACCGAATAAATGAGGTGCCAGAGAAGATTTTATTGCACGGGCATTGCCAGCATAAGGCTCTTTTCGGGATGAGTCCGACATCCGAAGCCCTATCCTGTCTTGAGGGTACAGATCTTACCGTCCTGGATGCAGGATGTTGCGGGATGGCAGGCTCATTTGGCTACGAGAAAGAGCACTATGAGATCTCTGAACAGATTGGGGAAGATAGACTCTTCCCTGCAGTTCGTGAAGTAAAAAACGAGACAACTATAATAGCCTCAGGTTTCAGCTGCAGAGCTCAGATCAGCCATTTCACGAATCGCAAGGCAGTGCACCTTGCAGAGGTTTTAGCAGGAGCACTAAAAGAGGTATCGACTGAGTAGTTGTGAAGTACTTGATGGGTTGTAGCGCCGGTTTGGTGTTTTATATATTGCGAAAAAAAGGAGGTCGCTATGTCCCGATCGGCTCTTAACACGATCGATAACTTTTGCCTGAGTGGTAAGGTAGCTTTGGTTACAGGTGCAAGTCGCGGTATAGGCAGAGCCTTGGCTGAGGCTCTGGCTGGTGCTGGTGCCGATGTAATCCTAAACGCTCGAGACCGTTCGCGTCTGGAGGAGACGGCTCAATTCATTCAATCTGAAACTAGTGTCCGAGTGGATACACTAGTAGCAGATGTATCTGAACCGGACTTTCCTGAAGTCCTAGACAACCTGGTATCTAGGACTTCAGGAAAGTTGGATATCTTGATGAACAATGCAGGACTCAATCGCCGGGGTCCTAGTCTCGATTTCTCTTCGGAGGATTGGGATTTTGTGATGGATGTCAATTTGAAAGCTCCTTTCCGGGTGGCGCAGGCTTGTGCCTCCTATATGATCAAGCAGGGCGGCGGAAAAATTATTAATACACTGTCCCTAGCCTCTCAGATGGGGCTAGCCACAGTGCCAGCCTATTCCGCATCCAAAGGAGGATTGGCTCTTTTGACAAAGACCCTGGCTGTAGAGTGGGCTCAGTACGATATTTGCGTGAATGGTATCGGGCCTGGTTTCATCCGTACCGATATGAATCAAGCTATTCAGGACGGATTTCGGAGCCGATGGGTGGTTAACCGGACTCCAATGGGGCGATGGGGAGAGACCTTCGAACTTGCCGGGGCGGCTTTGTTTCTGGCTTCACCTGCATCTGATTTTATGACTGGGCAAGTTGTCTATGTAGACGGAGGTTTCTTGGCTGGAAGTAATTGGATGATTCAAGAATAAAAGCTTTACAGGATAAGTCCTCAAGTTTATTCCACTGTTCAGACGTTTCTGCTGAAAATGAGGCAGTGGTGCCTGATTCCAGGGTGAGGTACCATGCTAAAATAGCCTTCTAGGTTTCTATGTCGGGGCATGGCGCAGTTTGGTAGCGCGCCTGCTTTGGGAGCAGGAAGTCGGGGGTTCAAATCCCTCTGCCCCGACCATTATATTGCGGTGCTGGATTTCACTTAAGAGATCATCGAGGAGCTTTGGAGCTAAAGAACTCCAAAACGGTTCCAAGCCTCAGTAGCGGACATGCCATTCATTATCGCTTGTTTGACCTTGCCTTCTTTCCCTGCCTTCTCGAGTGATAATTCCAGGATTTCCTTTTCCCTCAGGTGTGGGATCGCTACTACCCCATCCATATCGCCTAATATTAAATCACCCGGATCGACTCTGGTGTGATTGGGGAATTCAAGAGGGCAATTGTAATCGATGACTCGTCCTCTCACAGACTGATCTTGGCCATATTTCCCTGCTGAAAAGGTAGGGAAATCAAGTTTTGATATTCCATATGTGTCTCTTGAAAATCCGTTAATTACAGCTCCCACTGCTCCAAGCTGAATAGCACGTGTTGTCATCAATTCTCCCCAACAGGCGTAGGGTTCACTGGCACCAGTGGATACGTAGACATCATTCTCTTTCAGACTGTCCAGCGCCTCAAACAATAATCCGAAAGGTGCATTTTCCCCCTTTGCGGAGATGGTGGTCGAAGCGCAATCGGCTTGTAGTGCAGTCATAGCCCGTCCGCAAACGATCATGTCGGGACGAAGTGCAGAGATTCCAGGTGGAAGAAACTGGTGAGTCAATCCCAATGTGTCCATGACATCTCCTATAACGGAGGTAAATAGATGGGTTTTTATCAGAGAAATCAGTTCCGTTGTATTTTGTGCAGATTGAGCATGCATTTTAAATTCCTACAGTGAATTAGAAGTATCTATCTTTGGCTGACAGGGATTCCCGCTGTTGTGTGTGCAACACTACAAGCGATGTCGCTGAATCATATATGTTTTGGGAAGAACTCACTAGAACGAAAAGGATCTCGGACTGTAGAGTAGTATGTGATTGATTTTTCGGGGAGAACACTTATATGGCTATTAGTGCTACAATATAAGGAAAGGATCTCAGTTGGGCCTCTATCCTTATTACGGGGTGTAATTCGGAGGGTTCCCTCGTGAGATCGAGTGGGAGAAAGCTAATGAAGAAGTTATTGACCGTACTTTCAATTTTCTGGCTAACCATATCGGGGATGACAATTTATGCAGGATCGGATGGTGGAACCTGGTCTGGAGAGGTCGTTGATCTGGTCTGCTATGTAGGATCAGGGGCGAGAGGTCCCGGTCACTCTGGCTGTGCTAAGTCATGTGCTAAGAACGGACAACCTATGGGATTGGTTACAGATGAAGGTTCTGTGATTCTTCTCTGGTCAGACCGCAAAAACCCCAAGCCCTATAACGATCTCAAGGATTTGGCGGGTGGCGAGGCTAGTGTTACTGGAAAGATGGCAGAACGTGACGGGATGAAAATCTTAACTGTCACAGCGGCAAAGGGCTCTTAAGCAGCTGTCCGCAGAAGAATATTAGGAGTTTGACCGGTGGCCGACCGGCTACACGACTTCCCTTAGTCGCTTAGCTGCTTTTCCGTAGGTGTTCCCAGGGGGCTATTATTGGCAGGTAATCTGCGCCCGTAGCTCAGTTGGATAGAGCGCTGGTCTCCGGAACCAGAGGCCGCAGGTTCGAATCCTGCCGGGCGTACCATTCTGAAGTGCTCTTGTCATTTAGATCTGCTTGATCTGCACGAGAGCCGACTACTCGTGCGTTAGAGTGCTGGGGTGATTGTAATACTTCGGAAAGACACTGGCCCGTGGTCACCTTGGATAAAGACAGGACCGGGCTCACCTTCGTTCGCATCCAGTGCCCCGCCTGTAATCCCAGGGATTTCCTGGTGATCTATCACCATTTCATTGTTCAGGACAATCGTGATATTTCTTCCGAGGAGCGTAATATCCATTTGCTGCCATTCCCCAGCTTTTTTAGCGGCATTTATAGTCGGTGTAAGGAATCCATATACACCTGCAATGTGTCGGTTGGAAGGTTCCTTCCCATAATCGTCTTGGATCTGAACTTCATAGCGTCCTCGGAGGTAGATCCCGCTGTTACTGCCTTCAGGATATTTGAATTCCGCGTGGAGTTTGAAGTCTGTGAAGGTTCTATTGCTGATGAGCCCTGTGCCTTCACCTATATCTCCTTCATCGGTTACGTTATTTACCAAAACACCATTTTCAACCTGCCAATACTTGTTTTGTTCTTCATCCAAGAGATGCCAGTCTGTGATGTCTTGCCCGTTGAAAAGTTGTATTACTGAGCCCCATTCGACAGATTCGGAGGTTTCAAGGCTGGGTGCTCGCACTGCGGTCCAGTTCAATTCAACTCCTGTAGGTGCATTGGCATTTGTTGTCCCAGACAAAAGACCGTCAGAGAGTTGTCCGGTGAATCTCAAGTCAGAATCCATGCGCTCGTACTGAGGGGGAAGGGTGAAAGTGAGATTAAGACCTTCTATGCTGATGTTTGAAACTGGTCTGGCGTGCCCAACCTTTCCCACGAAACGTCCTTCAAGATTTTCCTCTTGCTGAGTCAACTCTAGCCAGGAGGGATAGGTGGTACTATCAACCTGGATTTTCAGATTCCACCTTCCTAAAAAATCGTTGAGACCCATCTGGGCTGGCTCGTCTGTAGAAGGGCTCGAACACGCAGAAAAAATAACAGCATAGAAAATCAATATGGCTAAGCCAAAAACGGAAATTCTAGAGGCTTGTCGCCTGGATTGTGCAGTGAAAATTGTCTCTACAAAGGGGGGGATACGCATCGCTTTTACTCTCCGAATTTCCAAAGATCAAAAATAGACATGTACTAATTCTAAGATGGTCACTTAATAGTCATTTTCGCAGTAGCCCGAACGAACTCGGCGGTAGTTTTCTAGGCAACGGGAGCATTTGAAAAGGTGTTCGATGGTCTCGATTACTTCGCCGTCATTCATCAGTTGGCGTGCCAACGAGTGGAGGTGCATAAGAGGCACATGATTTGCCGTCCTGCCTTGCAAGGGGAACATTACCATGAAGTTTAATCGACTGAAAACGGGCGAATTCATGAACCATCATCATAGCAGATCCCAGGTCCCGATCTAAGGAGGTAGGAATGACAGGTCGTGGTATAGTCGCCTAACATGTCTATCGAGGACGCTCGTCCGAGAGTTATTGAATTATCGAGGATCTTGAGGGAGCATAACCATAGGTATTATGTGCTCGACCAGCCCCTGATCGATGATAGAGGATACGATCTTCTCTACCATGAACTTCTAGAGCTTGAGAGACTCTACCCAGAGTTGGTCGTATCAGATTCACCCACTCAAAGGATAGGAGCAGATCCTAGCAACCAGTTTCAGAAAGTTGAACATCTTAGCCCTATGCTCAGTTTGGCCAATGCGTTTTCGAGTGAGGATCTCCGAGACTTTGGAGGCCGTATCGAAAAGATTTTGGGGAATGTTTGCAAAATCTACGTAACTGAACTCAAGATTGATGGTGCAGCAGTCTCGTTACTCTATCGAAACGGTGTTCTAGTTCGTGGAGCGACCCGAGGTAATGGGCGCGTTGGGGAAGATATTACTGCCAACTTAAAGACAATTCCGACAATACCATCTTTTTTGAAATCTACTGGAGGGGTACCTGATTTGGTTGAAGTGCGCGGTGAGGTGTATTTGCCTATTGCGGGTTTCGAGAAGATCAATCGAGAACGGGAGGCTGCCGGTGAGAAGACCTATGCTAATCCTCGTAATACAGCAGCAGGTGCTCTACGTCAGCTTGATTCTGATGTCGCAGCAGATCGTCCACTTGCATTTTTCCCTTATTCTCTAGGTCATCAAGAGGGCATATCCCCAGGGACTCAAAGTAGAGTTTTGGAGCTGATGAAGGAGTGGGGTTTCGATATCAATCCCCATTATAAAAGGCATTCGAATCTAGCCGCCGTAATGGCCTATTGCGAGCATTTCCAGTCACGAAGGAGTGAGTTAGGCTACGAGATTGATGGAGTGGTAGTCAAAGTTGACGATCTTTCTGATCAGGAACGACTCGGTTCCGTTGCACGTGATCCACGCTGGGCAATTGCCTACAAATTTCCACCAGAGATTGGGCAAACAAAACTACGGGAAATAAGAATCAACGTGGGACGCACTGGGGCTCTCAATCCCTATGCTGTACTGGAGCCTCTAACTTTAGGTGGGGTGAGGGTGCAGCAGGCGACCCTACACAATGAGGAAGACATCCGCAAGAAGGATATCCGAATCGGAGATGTAGTATATGTCAAGCGGGCAGGGGACGTTATTCCTCAAGTGATAGGTCCTGTTCTAAGCCTAAGAAAGGGACAGGGGGACAGATTTTCATATCCTAGCGACTGTCCTGAGTGTGGATCTGAACTGGTTCGACCCGAGGGGGAAATTAATTCGTTCTGTACCAATATTGCCTGTTCGGCAAAGTGTCTGGAAAGTATAAAACATTTTGTTAGTCGGGGAGCCATGGATATTAGAGGGCTCGGTATACAGACGATAGAGAAGCTTATAAACCTTGATTTGATTGAGGATGCGGCTGACCTATATTCTCTGACTTTTGATCAGCTGCTCATTTTGCCTGGTTTCAAGGAGAGGTCAATAAGCAACTTATTAGCGAGTATAGCTGCCAGCAAGGATCAATCATTCGCCCGTGTTTTATTCAGCCTGGGCATCCGTCATGTCGGAGAAAATTTGGCTCGGGTGATCAGTAACCATTTCCGTTCATTGGATAATCTTAAACGGGCCGATTTAGAAGCTATTGGTCAGATAGATGGAGTCGGTCCAGAAATAGGATTAAGTTTACGAAGCTATATGGATCAACCGCGGAATCAGAAGTTTCTGCAAAAACTGGTCAGAGCAGGACTATGTTTTAAGTCTGAGAGAGTAGTTGGTCAGAAGCTAGAAGGTCAGTCCTTCGTTTTAACGGGCTCTTTACCAAATTTGACTCGGCTACAGGCCAAAGAACTGATTCATTCGGAAGGTGGGAAAATGGTATCGTCCGTTTCTCTCAAGACGAATTATGTGGTGGTGGGTGAGAATCCTGGAACAAAGCTGGCCAAAGCTAGAAGTTTGGGGATCGAGGAAATAGGTGAGCAGCAACTTAAACAATTGGCAGCTGGTCAGATTCTCTGAGACCAGATTAACTGAAAATTTGGCAAGTTACAGCACTTGTATTTTGCGGAATGAGAATCCTACAGTTCTCTTTAATGTCGGCTTTTTGGGCTAGTTAATGGACGATCACCCAAACGGACTAAAAAAAATAGGTGCTTGGATACTTCTGGTCATGATTCTGTATGGTTTTATTAAATGCAATCTGAAGATGATGGATGGTTTGGATGAGTTTCAAACAGGGGCCCAGTCTCTCAAGCTAGATAAAGCGCGGCAGGTGAATAATTAGCTATTTCTCTTGCCAGGAAGATTTATTTGCCTTTTCGTTGTCCTGGACAGGCCAATGTGTAGCCAGTTTAACGGTTGATTCGGCCAGAGCTTTGAGGGAGTCTATCAACGGTACTGGAGATTCGATCTCAACCAAGCCCAGTTCTGTGCATCCTAGTATGACGGATCCAACTCCTTGATTCCGAAGGTGTTGTAGCGTTTCCTCCTGTAGTTTCCTTCCGGAATCTAGATCGTCAGAGGATTTGATAAGGCGTATTGCTTCATTGATCTTTTGTTGATGGGTTTCATCCGGCAGGAGAAGAGAAAAACCTTCCTTGGTGAGTGCGGATCCATATAGATCTAGTTCCGCAGTAGCAGCTGTGGAAAGAAGGCCCACTTTATTGTTGTCGGAACCTGCATTTTTGAGACTTTCAATTGTTTCCTGAACAATATCGAGTATAGGTACTTGGACTGTTTTTTGTAGTTTATCTAGAAAACAGTGGGCTGTATTGCAGGGGATTGCGATCATGTCGGCACCCTGCTCTTCTAATGACTTGACCCCGGCAACTAGTTGAGGAATGGGGGACTCACCGTCACCCAAAAGAAAAGCCGTTCGATCAGGTATTGTGGGGTCGTTAAATATCAGTATCTTCAAATGTTCTTGATCCCGTGTGGCAGTTGTTCTTTTGACGAGCTCGTTAAAGAAATTAACGGCAGCAGCAGGTCCCATCCCTCCCAGCACGCCCACGGTGGCTTTGTTGCTTTCACAAGGCGTATTTGGCAAATTTAATTTCCCCCTATTTGTATTCGACATCCAATCTTACATTAACCTTCTGCCTCTCTTCGTTTTGCATTTAGATGGGAATTAGAGCTGTTTTCATCTTTGACCGACGAAATGTGGCGTGGAGCAGTGGAGCAATTGAATAGGTTCTCAGACTGCCTAAAAGTACCAAGAAGAATATAATCATTCCATCAAGTTTTCTCCTGAAACTTGCCGGGTAAGTTTGAAGAGTCCCTCTATCTTGTGTAGGTATAGAAAATAGTATTAAATGCCGGAGATAGTGCTCAACTAAAAACTTATTGGAGGAGGCTGTCTCCCATGTCAGCACTTAAGGAAAGTTTGTCGAAAAATAGATTCAAGCCTTATGTACCAGGCGACAGCCTGTTACCAGAGCTCACATTCCGTGCTGTTTTCATCGGAATTTTGATGGCGATTGTGCTCGGGTCAGCTAACGCATATCTTGGCATGAAGGCCGGTCTAACAGTGGCAGCGACCTTCCCAGCTGCTGTTGTAGCAATGGCCGCATTACGTGTATTCAAAGGCTCGATTCTTGAAGAAAACATCGCGCGTACAACTGCATCCGTAGGAGAGGCCCTTGTCGCTGGGGCGATTTTTACAATTCCTGCCTTTGTGATTAGCGGTGTTTGGGATGAATTGAATTACCGGGACAGTACTTTGATCATGTTAATCGGAGGGCTTTTGGGTGTCCTTTTTGTGATCGTACTGCGCAGGACCTTAGTTGAAGAAGCCGATCTCCCCTTTCCTGAAAGTGTGGCTGCTGGGGAGTTGGTCAAAGCCGGGCAAGGAGGCCAGACTGGCGCTGGCTATGTTTTCTGGGCTATGGGAATCGCTGGGATCTGGGAATTTCTTAAGAATAGCAATGGTATCCCTATTCTAGCGAGCTATACGCGGACATTTGTATCTTTCGGAACTTCTCAGATTCAAGTTCTGGGGCAAACAATCAGCTACAGGGGAGGGCTTTTGCTTGAATCGGCTGCGGTATCGCCGGCCTTAGTAGGTGTGGGATTCATTGTAGGGATTCGTATAAGCTCGATTCTCTTTGCAGGAGCCCTAACAGGCTGGTTATTCCTAGTGCCTCTTTGTCTATTTCTTAACCCTCAACTTTCGAACCAGATTGTCAGTACTGGCTCCTGGATTGATTTGAGTATTGAGATTTGGAGGCAGCAGGTCCGGCCATTAGCAGTCGGTACAATGATTGTGGCAGCATTTCATACATTGTTCGTTCTGAGAAATTCCCTAATTGGCGGGATACGTCAAGCAATAGGTCAGTTGCATGGGGGAAAGATCGAGCGTGAAGAAGTCTCACGATTAAAAATTGACCTCGATTTCAAGAAGGTGGGCATTGCGATTGCTTTGATGTCGGTACCACTTTTTTTTCTATATTTCTATTTCAGTGGATCAATCAGCGGTGCCCTTGTACTAACTTTCGTCATGATAATTCTGGGATTCTTGTTTGCCGCTGTAGCGGGATATTTGGTAGGCCTACTGGGTAGTTCTAACAATCCCATCAGTGGCCTTACACTGAGTACTCTGATCATCTCCGCAATTCTGATGGTCATGATAGGTGTTACGGGTGATCCTGGGATTATGGGTGTGCTAGGAGTCGCCGGGGTAGTCTGCTGTGCAGCCGGCATTGCTGGAGACATGATTCAGGACTTGAAAGTAGGGCACATCTTGGGAGGTACTCCCTGGAAAATGGAGATAGGTGAGATTTTGGGAGTCCTCGTAGCAGGTATTGTACTGACCTTCCCGATGATGGCGATGGATGCAGTATATGAAATCGGAAGTGATGAACTGCCTGCGCCTCAAGCGGGTCTGATGGCACTTTTGGCGAAGGGGATTGTTGGGGGAGAAATGGCGTGGCCTCTAGTGATCGCAGGTATGTTCTTGGCTATAGCCCTGATCTTAATCAAGGCCCCTTCTCCCATGTTGATAGCTGTAGGTATCTATTTGCCTTTTCATTCTACAGCGGCCATTTTTATCGGTGGCATACTCCGTTGGAGCTTAGAGAGAGTGCTCAGTAGGCGGTTAGCTAGTTCCGGTGAGAAAAAGAAGGCAATCAACTCGGGTGTCCTCCTTTCTTCGGGTTTTATTGCTGGGGAAGCGCTAATGGCAGTGCTCTTAGCTTTTCTAGTCCTAGGAGTCGATTTGCAAGGGTCGGTCAATCCGTTGCCTGGATTAACCGATTTCCTCCCTGGATTCTTTCACGCCAATGCGTATTTAGGCTTTCTGGGATTTGCTGGTTTAGCTTGGATACTGTTGAAGGTTCCGATGAAATCTTTGAGGAGAAATGGTGATTCGGAGGTTGGAGTTGACTGAATTTGAAGCACAAATTTTTTTGGAGCTTTGCCCCAAGCATCTACTGCGTTGGGAACTTAACTCTGAGAATCGTGCCATCATTTTCAGGCCCCGATTTGGTAATCATCCACTGGCTCTAAGGATTGGGAGCATGTTCAAGATCTCAGAATACCGAATTCGTTTGGATAAGATAGGAACTGCAGTATGGAAATCTATGGATGGGGCGACCTCTTTGATGATGATTTTGGAGGATCTGGGGCAGGAGTTAGGAGAGGACCAGCAACAGGTTTTAAGCCGTCTCAAGCTTTTTGTTGATCAGATGTTCCGATCCCGAATGATTGAGCTGTAGTGCTGATTTCTAGACGATTTTTTAGTCCTCCTAATTGTTGGTGAACCCATAGACGCTTCAAGAGACGATTCAATGAAGGTCACTAAAGGATTGATCTCACGTACTTTCAGGGCTTTTAGATACCGTGATTTTCGGGTTCTTTGGTGCGGAGCTCTTACCTCCACAATAGGGAACTTTATGCAACAGGTAGCACTCTCCTGGTTAGTTCTAGAACTTACTGGGAAGTCTTTTTACCTGGGTTTATCTAGTTTCTTAGCACAAATCCCACTGGTTCTTTTTTCACTGGTAGGTGGGGCTTTGGCAGACCGTATAGATCGCAGGAAACTTTTGATTTTTTCGCAATTCATTCAAATGACTACAGCCTTTTGCCTGGCCTTGTTGGTGTTGTTGGGATGGATTCAGGTATGGCATATCCTGGCCCTGGTTTTCGTAGCAGGTCTTGGGCAAGCCTTTGGAGGGCCTGCATACCATGCGCTAATACCTACTCTGGTCCGGCGAGATGATATGCCGAATGCTATAGCATTGAATTCGATCCAATTTAATCTAGCGCGCGTGGCAGGACCCATGCTTGCTTCCATTGTGATTTACGCAGCTGGAACCTTAGCCTGTTTTTTCCTCCACGGAATTTCTTTTCTGGCCGTAATTTTTTCACTATTGCTTATAAAAAGTGCTTTTCGACCACAGAAAACCGAGGCTTCAGTAGTTAGTCAGATTGGAGAGGGGCTTCGTTTTGTAGCCGCGAGAAAATCTCTGATACAGCTTATGGTGCTTGGCTTTGCAAGTACTTTTTGTGGTGTCCCAATACTTACTTTGTTACCAGTCTTTGTCAAGAATATCTACGGTATGGACGAACTCGTGTACGCTTGGATGATGTCGATTGCAGGGGGAGGGGCAGTGGTTGGAGCACTGCTCTACGCAGGGCTTTCAAGCTTGAAAAACCGAGGCCAGTTGACATTGTGGTCTCAAGTAGCACTGGCAGTATTTATGGGAGCGTTCTCTTTGACTAACAATTTAGTTCTAGGATCTGCACTTCTATTTGCAGCAGGGACCTGCCTGATTATGCTTTTTGCCTCGATCACCTCTCTAGTTCAATTAGCCGTAACCGATGAAATGAGAGGTAGAGTCGCAAGTATATTTTTCCTTTCATTCCGAGGAGGCATGCCTCTTGGGGATCTCTTAGCCGGGACAATGGCCGATACTTTATCCCCTGCGACGGCCATTGGATTTATGGCCATTCTGCTCACGACTGTTTCGATGGTATTTTTGACGATAAGTAAGACGGTCCGAGAACTATGAACAGTGGTATTCTTTTCACTAATCAGTAGCCCCCTAGCCCCTAGTTGTGTAAATTGACGATTGTTGGGAGATTCTGCTACGGTCTAAGCTGGTTTCTGTAGGCGCATAGGAAGACTTATGTCCGAAAAGGTCCACATTTTTGATACCACTCTGCGGGATGGCGAGCAATCTCCTGGATGCTCGATGAATCTGGATGAAAAACTGCAGCTGGCACGGCAGCTTGAGCGTCTAAATGTGGATATTATTGAGGCGGGGTTTCCTATCGCATCGGAGGGGGACTTTGCCGCTGTTAGTGCCATTTGCGCGGAAGTACGACAGCCCACTATCGCCGCCTTAGCTCGTGCTAACAGATCCGACATCGAGACTGCCTGGGGAGCTTTGGAAGGTGCCTATAAGGCTCGTATCCACACCTTCATCGCGACTTCGGACATAAACTTCGCAAAAGTCGGACAGAGGTTCTGCAGCAGTCTATAGAAGCAGTCAAGATTGCACGAGATCTTTGCGATGAAGTCGAGTTCTCAGCAGAGGATGCCACGAGGTCGGATTTGGATTACCTAGCGGAGGTGTTTGAGGCTGCTATCCAGCATGGAGCCAGTGTTATAAATGTTCCCGATACGGTGGGGTATGCTGTGCCAGAAGAATATGGCAATGTGATTCGCAGTTTAATCGAGAAGATCCCTAGTTCTGAGAAGGCGATCTTCAGCACGCATTGCCATAACGACCTTGGCTTGGCA
>CAYXBG010000024.1:19048-22935 GCA_964463145.1 uncultured Acidobacteriota bacterium | reverse complement strand
ACAAGATAATGAATTGGATCGAGAATATAGCCAACAGGATCTGATTGATATGGGCCGGTTAGTCTCGCGTTCAACACACCCTGCGGTGCTTGCGTTTTTCCCAATTTGGGAAAGTATAGAGTCTGTGTCCCTTCTAAGGAATGAACTAGACCAGATGACCCTGGCTGTAAAAAAAGGGGATTTGGTTCTCGGGCTAGTGCTGATAGGCCATGGCGAGCTGGAGGGATACTAGCCCAACATCCTTCTGCGGAACGCTACTTGGCTTCGGCCAAAATCTCCTGCAAAATCGAAAAGAACTCTTCCACAGAAGCGATATGGACACGTTCATCGGGAGAGTGAGGAAATTCAATCTGAGGCCCTATTGAAATCATGTCCATGGTGTCGTATTTTTCCCCGATTAGACCACATTCGAGGCCGGCATGAATTGCTTTGATCTCAGGAGGGGCACCCATTTTCTTTTCGAATACTCCTCGGGCTATCTGCAGTAACTTTGAGGTTAGGTCTGGCTTCCAACCAGGGTAACCTTCTACCTGTCGACTGGAAGCTCCAGCTAGATCACAAATGCTATGAATTCTCCCCTGCAATGCGTCCAAAGCCGAAGGGCTGGAGCTACGGGTGCTGACATGCATAACCAGATTATCTTTTTCCCTTCGCACCTTTGCCAGGTTTGAACTGGTCTCGACCAGGTTAGGTATATCGTAACTCATGGACGAGACCCCATGAGGGATAGCTTGAATGAGATCAAGAATCTGTTTTGTCGTCGATTTGCTCCAAAAGAGATCAGCTAGAACCTCGGTTTTCATACTCCAGGTGATGGAGGAATCTACAGATTGGAATTCTTTGGAGATCTGATGGAAGGTCTTGTCCAGTTTGTTTTGGGTCTTACTAACCACATCAGGATTCAGGGCCAGTGTAGCGTGAGCCTCACGAGGAATGGCGTTGTGCATATTGCCGCCTTCGATTGATCCTAATAGAAATGTATTTTCATCGATACTTTTCAGGGCGCGGGTCAGAAGCTTGATTGCATTTCCTCTCTGAAGGTGGATATCGACACCCGAGTGACCGCCCTGAAGTCCCGAAAGACCCACCTCCAGGATAGTGGATGCCGTTTTCTTCTTGCCTATCTCAATAGGAAGTTTTATATCCATTCCCGAACCACCAGCACAGCCAACGTATATGGCACCCCGTTCTTCAGTGTCCAAATTGATCAAGCGTCGGCCTCGCAAGAAATCGTTGCTCAGTCCTGCGGCTCCCGTCAATCCAGTCTCTTCGTCTACCGTGAAAAGGAATTCCAGAGGGCCATGAGTAAAAGGCATATCACCCATGAGAGTTAAGGAAGCGGAGACACCGATCCCATTGTCCGAGCCCAACGTAGTCCCAGTGGCTTTCAGATACGCTCCATCGAGACAAGGAATCAGGGGGTCTTTGAGAAAATCATGGCTGGTATCTGAGTTGCTCTCATTAACCATATCAAGATGGCTTTGTAGGATTATCGGTGGTCGAGATTCGCCTCCGACAGTAGCAGGTTTTCGAACCACAATGTTTCCTGTAGTGTCCTGCCTTGATTGCAAGTTATAACGATCGGCGACCGAGAGGACATATTCAATGATTTCTTGTTCATTCTTCGAACCTCTCGGAATCGTGAGTATGGTATCGAAGTGGGTCCAAAGATCTTTTGGTTCGAGTTCGCTGACGAATGTCATTTAGCCTCCATATTTTCAATACATCATGGCAAAGTTGCTCACCGGCTTCAAATGGATTACTTAAGGAGAGGTGGAGTGAATTTGGTTTACTGACCGAGAATCTTGGTGCTCAGAAAAGCCTGGTCGAGGGAGCAGAGATCTTTATTCAGTCTGAACAGTATGCGGTTCTGTTAGAATCAACATTGGGGAAGTGTGAGGAGAATTCCAATGGAAATTTTTCGTAAATCTCTTTCGGAAAAGGTGAAAAATGCAGCCGATCTATTGGATCAAAGGGTCCGAGAAATGGTCGATTGGCATTTCAGTGAAAAGACAGGGTGTCAATTTTGGTTGGATTTCAGAGAGAATCTTAAATTCGATCCTAGAAAAGAGATCACTTGCTTTGATGACCTAAAGATTTTAGGGCATTTCAAAGATGAATGGCTCAGGGGTGGCCCAGTCCGCCGCTGGGTTCCGAGAGCCTATGAGGATAGGCCTTTTTCTGTTTTCGAAACTGGTGGTTCCACCGGGTTGCCCAAGTCTAGAATAAATTTTGACGACTTTCGTCGCGATTACGAACTTTTCGGGGAGACACTCTCAGGAACTACATTCCCGAGAGGTTCAGATTGGTTAATGCTCGGTCCGACTGGGCCTCGACGCTTACGCTTAGCTATTGAAAGTCTAGCGCAAGGTCGCGGAGGGACTGTGTTTTTTGTCGACTTAGATCCTCGCTGGGTTAACAAGCTAATCAAGAGGAGAGAGCCTAACGAGCTAGAGCTCTACAAGGGGCATGTGATCGAACAGGCGTTGAAGATTTTACGAGGACATGACTCGATCCGATGCATTTTTACAACACCAAAGCTACTGGAAGCACTATGCGAGAAAGTTTCTTTAGTGAAGCTTGGGATCCGAGGAATCTTTTGTGGTGGGACAGAAATGAACGCACAGTTTCACCGTTTCGCCAGAGAGGAACTCGTACCTGGGATCGACTTCGTTCCTACCTATGGTAACACGCTGATGGGGCTGGCCTGCCATAAGCCTTATGCGGATGACGGGGACTACAGAATTACTTATTATCCTCCTGTACCGCGAGCGGTTTTTGAGATCGTAGAGCCTGACGATCTAGATCAAGGAGTAGCATATGGCTCTACAGGTCGAGTACTTCTAACGACGCTCACGAAGGAATTCTTTATGCCTCGTTTTCCCGAAAGAGATGAAGGTGAAAGAGTGCAGCCGATCGATTTATATCCCTGGGACGGTGTGAGAGATCTACGTCTTTTCCACCAGTTTGAAGAAGATGTCGTGGTAGGTGTTTATTAGCCATGCATATTCCGATCCTCAGGAATGGTACCCCCTATAGAAGCCTTACAACTCAACCGCTGCGACATTTTTCAACTGGTGAAAAAATAGCCGAGATGAGCTTGGCGAATCCGGGATTGATTTCTCTAGATATACTCAAATCTAGAAGTCATCAGAACAGTCTCCAGGCCTTGAGTATGCAAGAGTTGTTGGATATCTGTGGGCAGGCGGCCGACGTTTTTATGGACGAAGACCTGCCTCTGGGAGAAGAGTCTCTAAGCCCTGCTGCATACGTTGATCTTCAATCTGCTACTACAGGGATGCCTAAGTCCCTATGTCGTATCAACATGGAAAAGATTGCAGGGACTCTGCGTGAGATGGAGACTATCTTATTTGGTCTCACACGCGGTCTAGATTTGGATGGTTTGGATAAAGGGTTTCGACTCCAAGACGGGTGCACTATTAGCTATAGGTGCCAGGCTGACAGTCTAGGGGCTGTTCTCCCAAGTAATTCTCCTGGTGTTCATGCTCTTTGGATCCCTTCGATAGCTTTAAAAGTTCCTGTTGTACTAAAACCTGGTCGACAAGAGCCATGGACTCCTCATCGGATAGCTCAGGCGATGATGGCAGTCGGATGTCCCTCGGAGGCTTTCAGTATCTATCCCTCGGAGCATGCCGGGGCCGAAACGATTCTGTTGAAATGTGATCGTTCACTCCTATTTGGGGATCAGTCGACGGTATCGCCTTGGCGCCAGGACGATCGAGTTCAAATCCACGGTCCAGGGTGGAGTAAAGTATTGCTTTTCGACAAGGAGGCAGAGGCCTGGGAAGATCATCTGGACCTCATGGTCTCTTCAGTTATGGAAAATGGGGGAAGGTCCTGCACAAATGCATCTGGTATTTGGACGA
>CAYXBG010000024.1:0-19038 GCA_964463145.1 uncultured Acidobacteriota bacterium | reverse complement strand
GTCCAATGGCAGGATGATTGCTGAAAAATTAGCTGAACGTTTGACTAAGGTCAGGGCACTTCCATTAGATGACCCTAATGCCCAGCTTGGAGCATTCGGGAATGAGGAAATCGCTGACCAGGTCTCGAGCAAAATAGACCAACTTCTCCGAGTAGAAGGAGCATTTGACATATCTCAGAGTGTACGAGGTTCTTCGCGACAAATAGAGATTAATGGGGCGCACTTCATACTTCCGACAGTAATTTTTTGTGAGAGATCCTCGCACCCGCTTGCGCATGCTGAATACTTGTTTCCCTTTGTTGCAGTTATACAGGTCGAGGAGGAAGGCATGCTTCAGGCTATAGGGACTACTTTGGTGGGGACCGTTCTAACTCAGAATAAAGTTGTTATCAGTCAGGCACTGTCCTCTCGCTCGATTGACCGTCTCAATCTAGGGCCTATTCCTACGCATAAGATTGCTTGGGACCAGCCTCATGAAGGTAATCTTTTTGAACATCTATTTCAGCAACGTGCTCTCCAAAGCATAGCAGGATGCCTCCCTTGAAGGCAGGTCATCAAAGAGCACAATTGAAAGGCCTACTTGGAGTATTAGGAGAGTGTTTGGGGCAGCATATATGCACGGGTCCAGGAGCAGTGTCCAAGCTCGGCAGGGTAATGGCGCAGCAAGATCTTAAGAAGCCCCTGCTGGTGGTTGACCCGGGGGTAATTTCTGGGGGTCACCTAGAGTTTATGTTGCAATCCTTAAAAGCAACTGTTGAATCAGTTCAGGTTTTCACCGATGTTTTAGAGAATCCAACCGATAGATCGATTAGAAAAGGAGCAGATAAACTCAGATCGGAAAAATTTGACAGTATCATTGGTTTTGGTGGAGGAAGTGCAATGGATACTGCTAAAGGTCTGAATTTTCTTCTCACTAATGGCGGCCAGATGATGGATTATCAGGGTTACGGTAAGGCATCTCTCCCCATGCTACCGTCCATTGGTATCCCAACTACCGCTGGTTCAGGTAGTGAGGCTCAGTCCTATGCCATTGTTGTCAGGGCGGAGGACAACGTGAAGATTGCTTGCGGTGATATAAAGGCCCGTTTCCAGTACGTCATTCTCGATTCTCACCTCCTACTATCTGTTCCGAGAGATGTCCAAGCAGCTGCGGGTATAGATGCTATATCTCATGCTTTGGAGAGTTTTGCCTGTCGTGCGAGTACGACTCGGTCTCGGTCCTTTTCCAGGAAATCCTGGGAGTACTTGGAAAGAAGTATCGAAAAGAGTGTGATACATGGGATACCCCGGTCAGCAGAGGATATGTTGTTAGGTTCGTATCTTGCTGGAAATGCCATCGAACAATCTATGCTAGGAGCTGCGCATGCATGCGCAAATCCCTTGACCGCTAGGTACGGGATCCGGCATGGAGTTGCCATTGGTTTGGTTTTGCCTGAAGTTATCCGTTTTAATTCCGAAAGTGGAGAGGTGAGATACGACAGAATAGATACCGTCGATCCAATAAAGTCCAATTCTGATAGGATCGAGGGGCGTATTCGGGAAATGAGGCTAGCTCTCGGATTGCCGACTGCTCTTGTACAGATTGGCGTAGAGCGTTCCAAAATCCCTGAACTGAGTCGCTCGGCTGCTCTTCAACGGACTGGCCAGTTCAACCCTGTTCAGGTTACAGAAGAGGTTGCAGAGGGTATATATGAAGGTTCCTTCAGTTAATCAGTTGACCCTTTTGAGACGCTTTTTCCTGTTGTTGATCTCAGGGTGTATTTTCGAAGCCTCTCTGCTGGGGCAATCTTGGCCAATGTTCCGCGGAAGTCAGGAGCAAACAGGATTTTACAGAGGCACACTACCTCAACAACTGGAGCCCTTATGGACTTTTGAAATACAAGAGGGTATTGAGGGGACGGCCGCGATTGTTGCAGGGACGGTTTATATTGGAGGATTAAACGGAGTTCTCTATGCACTGGATTTAGCAACGGGAACTCCTAAATGGACGTTTCAGGCCAGTGACGAAATACGCTCCTCTCCTCTAGTCCTTAACGGTACAGTATTTTTTGGGGACGAAGCAGGGAAGTTTTTTGCTGTAAAAGCGGCGAATGGGCAACAAGAATGGGTGTTCACGGCAGATGCGGGTATTACCTCATCTGCCAACTGGTTTGAAGATAAGGTTGTTTTTGGATCCTATGATAATTTCGTCTATTGTCTCTCGGCAATTGATGGGGAATTAAGGTGGAAACACGAGACAGAGGGCTACGTTCACGGTACTCCGACAGTAGCGGATGGGAAAGCGGTAGTAACAGGTTGTGATGGATTCTTAAGGCTGATTTCAATCCAAGACGGGTCTGAAGTTTTGAAAATGAACTTAGGGTCGTATATTGGAGCCAGTGCGGCTGTTACCGACAACGAGCTATTTGTTGGATCTTTTGATGACAGGGTGATGGCGGTCGATATCCGGGAATCTAAGTTGTTGTGGATATACCAGAATCCGAAAAGGAGCTTCCCTTTCTACTCCTCACCGGCCGTGACAGGAGATCTGGTCGTCATTGGCGGGCGAGACAAGAGAGTACATGCGATCGACCGTATTACCGGTGAAGAACGCTGGACCTTCTTGGCTAAATCCAAAGTGGATTCCTCTCCGATTGTTGTGGGAAGTCGAGTGTTCGTCGCAGATGCAAGAGGTTCCATGGTAGGGCTTAATCTCCATACGGGACAACCTTTATGGTATTTTGACATTAGTGGGGGAGTACAGGCTTCTCCGAGTGTTGCCGAGGAGAAGTTAGTAATAGGTTCGCTGACAGGCACTCTTTACTGTTTTGGCAGACCGACCTCAAAAGACACCTCTCCACACTGAGTTCGCAGCTCTTCTATTCAAGGCTGAATAAACTTTATGGTTCGGTTGGAAACATTTTTTATAGTGTTCGCACTAACCATGTATTTGGTCAAACCTCTCGAGGCGCAGTCGGGTAATACGGAGGGAGAGGCCGAAAAGAGTGAAAGTGTCAAAGGTCCTTCCTACGTAATTACAGTCGAAGAGAGCTTACCTGAAAAGGCTGAGGAATCTGCCTTCTTCACTAAGTCGCCTTTACCGATTTTAGAAACACCCGCGAGTGTTTCTGTGGTTCCTCAGTCCCTGTTCAAGAGTCAGGATGGAGTAATCTTGAGTGATACCCTGAAAAACGTACCCGGAGTGAATATTCAAACGGGTTTTGGAGTTCACGACCTATTCGTAGTACGTGGCTTGGACTCATTGTCAAGTGGGTTAGTCCTGACAGATGGAGCCGCTGAGCCGGAGGCGACCTTCTATGATCTATACAACGTTGATCAAGTTGAGGTTTTGAGAGGCCCACTAGGCTTTCTATATGGCGGAAATTCTATTTTCGGAGCGGTCAATCTAAAGCGAAAACAGCCTCTGGTAGGGCAGCAATTTCTGCAGGCCTCATACAGATTAGGCTCTTTTGACCCAGTTAGAGTTCAATTTGACTTTAATCGTAGTAGTCCAGGTTCTAGTGTAGCTTTTCGGTTCAATGCAATGGGACAGTTTTCTGAAGGCTATCGTTCCAAGCCGAGCTATCAGGGTGCGGTCAATCCTGCATTTAGATGGGATTTAAATGAGCGTACAACAATGACAGTAAACCTTGAATACGTGGTGAATGAGTTCGAGCCAGATGCGGGTATCCCCGTGATCAAAGATAGGATAACTCAAGTACCTCGACGAACTTCATATGGCTCAGATCATGATGATTCAGCTCAAGAGATATTTCGTTTTCGGTTGGATTTAGAATCCAGTCTTACAGATTGGTTTAAGATTCGGTCAAAAATCTATCATACCGATTTGGAGTGGATCTCTGACGGAACTCTAATAACAGGGGTTTTACCTGCTCCCTCCATTGCGATTTTTCCACCGATACCATCACCTTTAGAGGTTCATCGTGTACTCAACAGTCTGGATAATCGTCAGAGACTTCTTGGCGCTCAATTCGAGACTATCTTCCAATTTGCGACTGGGGCGATCTCACACAATTTAATGGTGGGAATAGAAATTTCTAGGATGACGGATAGATTTTCATTGGACGTGTTTCATTTGCCGGCGTTGCCTCTAGTAAATCCCGATCCTCATGTTGATCCTTACAATAATATATTCCCGATTCAAGGACAGTATCAGGAAGGTAATGTAAGCAGTGTGATTTGGTCTCCCTACATCATCGACCATTTCCAACCGCTTGAATTCTTGCAGTTTTTTGCTGGAGGTCGTTTTGATGTCCTGGAGTACAGGGAAAAAGTGTCTTCGACTCATCGGAAAGAAACACAATTTAATCCCATAGTGGCTGCGGTTTTTCAACCAATGGAAAAGGGTTTTGTCTATGTGAGTGCAGGTACGGCTTTTGGTACACCGTCTACTCTGGTAGTGGGTCCCCGTCAGCCTGAAGAAAGTCGGCAGATTGAAGGTGGGTTCAAGAAGGAGTTATTCGGAGGTAATCTGCGAGCGGAATTGTCCATTTATAACCTCAGAAAAAGCAACATTGCAATACCAGATCAGAGTGGAGTGACTCGCCAACTTGGTGTCCAGGATTCTCAGGGTATAGAAGTAGCTCTTTCGGCTCAATTATCTGATCTTTGGTACTTATCTGGCAATTATTCCCTTAATCGATCAATACTTAACAGCTTCAGTGAAAGTGTGATGACGGGGATTAATCCTGTCACCTATGCAACCTTGGATCGTTCTAATAATTTTGCCCCATTTGCTCCTCAGCATATTTTCAATCTCTGGACGCACAAGGAGTTCTCTAACCGCCTGGGTGTGGCCTGGGGCCCACGTTATGTCAGTGGCCAGTTTATCGCAGCTGATAATCTCTTCGAGATGGAAGATTATTGGACAATGGATGCTGTCTTGTCCTACCGTCTGCACAATTGGCAGGTCAGGTTGAATTTCAAGAATTTAACAGGAGCTGACTATGAAGTTCGCGGATTTGGATCCAGCTCTGTGATTCCGGCTGATGGAGCTACGGTTTTTGCAACTATTCAATTTACTCGCTGAGCTCGGAGCTGAGTGTTATTAGGTTCTAGTTTGGGAGGCATTATTGTTAAGTCGATTGATACTCAAGCTAAGGCACAAGAGGCGTTACCAACTGGGGAGTCTCTGCTTCCTTTTGATATTGAGACAGAAGATTTGGCCCTTGAATTCGGACTGGGGAGTCTTAGGCCTTCCAGGCGATCTTGTTTATCATGTTTGCCTATGTCTGATCTCTGCCTTTTTCTTCTGGGCTTTATTGGAGGGTAAGGCCGGTAAAAGTGAGGACCAACTTTGATTCTATTGATCATCGGAATCTACTTTCTCGTTCTCATAGGGATAGGACTTCTTGGCCGCACTTTCCTTACTAAGTCTGGAGAGGATTATTTTCTTGCTAATAGGTCGATCGGCCCTGTTGTCCTTCTGATGACACTTTTCGGGACGCAGATGACTGCCTTCGCGATCCTTGGAGCATCAGGGGAAGCCTACAGACGTGGAGTCGGAGTATTTGCTTTGATGGCTTCCTCTTCGGCAATAGTGGTCCCTGCAGTTTTTTTCTTCCTAGGGAGACCAGTATGCAGTCTTGGTAGACGGTACGGTTTCATGACTCAAGCAGAGTTTTTTCGGGCTCGTTGGAAATCTGGATTTCTCGGGTTCCTTCTTTTTTTGGTGCTACTAGGACTTCTGATACCCTACTTACTCCTGGGGGTAATGGGTGCCGGGATCACACTAAATCAGATCACATCCGGTAGGTTTCCAGTATGGATGGGAAGTCTGCTTGTATGCCTGGTGGTGTTATGCTATGTAACGGCCAGCGGTCTAAGGGGTACGGCTTGGGCCAACACTTTCCAGACCATCATTTTTGGAACCCTCGGAGTTGTCTCATCTTTTTACATTAGTTCTAAGTTGGGAGGACTTTCGGTTGTTTTAGCTGAAGTAGGAGAATCCCACCCTTCCTTACTCAATATCGCTACCAATTTTGGAGGGTTTGAGATAGCTTCGTATCTCTTTATCCCAATGTCAGCAGCTATGTTTCCCCATCTCTTTATGCACTGGCTTTCTGCTCGGAGTTCAAGGACGTTCAACCTTTCTATTATTGGCTATCCGATCTGTATTGCGATTGTTTGGATTCCAACTGTGCTTCTCGGGGTCATAGGTCGGGTGCCGTTCCCAGATCTGCAAGGCGGAGCTGTGAATTCAGTCTTAGTTAGAATGATCCAGCAACTTGCACCAGAGGTTCTAGGGGGGGTGCTAGCTGCTGGAGTCTTTGCGGCTATTATGTCTTCATTGGATTCTCAAGTACTTTCGATTGGTAAGATGTTTACACAGGATGTGGTGGGGCACTACATCCGTCGTGACTTACTCAGTGATAGGGCTCAGCTGATTATCGGCCGGATTTTTGTAGTACTTATTTTGGGAGTCACATTCGGACTTTCTTTGATCTCGGACAAGAGTATTTTCAGTTTAGGAGTATGGTCTTTTACCGGATACGCTGCGCTTATGCCTATTCTGGTTGCAGCTCTTTACTGGCGTAGAAGTACGAAATGGGGAGCCCTAAGCTCATTACTAGTGACAGGTAGTCTTTGGATTTTTTTCTTTTTCCAGGGTTGGGGAATTCCCGATTACTCTCTAGCGGGAGGTCTTATGCCTATAGTAGTGATCTTTGGTGCTTCTTGTTTTGCCCTGGTCGTCGGATCACTCCTAACAACTCCTCCCGACGAAGAGGTGATTAGGCAGTTTTTTTCAGACGAAGATGCCTTCAGCGAGGAATAGAGGAATAAAATGGGGGTAGGCGTGAATACGATGATGGAATCTACTGTTCAAGTAAGAGATGTCCGGAAGCGATTTCAGATTTCCGAGAGTAGTATCCAGGTCTTGAGTGGGATCTCATTCGATGGCCGATCGGGAGAGAATATTGTCATCACAGGACCATCCGGTTCTGGTAAAAGTACTCTCCTCCATATTCTTGGGACATTAGAACCTCCCACATCTGGGACTGTACACCTGAATGGTCGTAATCCATTCGATCAGAATGAGGTGCGTCTTTCCCAATTCCGCAACCAGAATATTGGTTTTGTTTTCCAAGAACACTACCTGCTCCCCCAATACTCGGTACTAGAAAATATCTTATTACCAGTACTGGCAGGCGCTTCTTCTATATCTCAGGAGGTCCGTAGAAGAGCTTTGGATTTGGTGGAGCAGATAGATCTTTCGCACCGAATCG
This sequence comes from uncultured Acidobacteriota bacterium, assembly GCA_964463145.1. GTDB lineage: Bacteria > Acidobacteriota > UBA6911 > RPQK01 > CBDAPI01 > CAYXBG01. The sequence goes on along the minus strand of CAYXBG010000024.1, from coordinate 11,812 downwards.
ATCATCGCCCTGCTCAATTGTCTGGCGGTGAGTGCCAGAGAGTAGCAATCGCCAGGGCTCTGATTAACAGGCCATCCATTCTTTTATGTGATGAACCGACCGGGAATTTGGATCGTACTACGGCTCGACGGGTGGCGGATGTTCTTTTTGAGGTCAACGGACAAGCGAGAGCTCTAATGATTGCTGTCACGCACAGTCTGGAGCTAGCTGATAGATTTCCTAGGCAACTTCATCTTGAGGATGGAGCATGTACAGAAGTCTAACTTTCCACTGGAGGCGTTACCTGCCTGTTTTTATAGCAACCGTTATAACTGCAGCGGTGGTGACGGGAGCATTAATTGTTGGGGACTCGGTCAAAGAGAGTCTCCGCGTGCTGGGGCTCGACCGTATCGGTTCTATTGATATTGTTCTCAGTTCAGACCACTTGGTGGATGAGTCTCTTGCTGATCGATTATTGTCTGAGGCGATATTCCAGGAATCGTTTTCACGAGTAGTACCGATTATAAGACTTGACGGTAGTGTCTTCAGTCCTAAGCTCGGGAGACGAGTTTCTTCTGTTGCTATCCATGGTATTACAGACTCTTTCGGGGATTTGTTTGATGAAAAAATAGAGTTTCATAGTGACCCCAATGAGTTGTTCCCTCCTGTCATCATCAACAGATCTCTCAGTCTTGAATTGGGAGTTGAGGAGGGGGACCCACTAGTTTTCTATTTGATGAAACAGTCCCGGGCCAGTCGTGAGACTTTAGTTGGACGTCGTGATCCTTCCGAGGTGATCCAAACTATCCGAGGAACCGTAGGGAATATCGTAGAAGATAACGGAATAGGCCAGTTCGCTCTGCGGCCAACACAATCTGTTCTACTCAATGCCTACTTCGATCGAGACCAGTTGCAAAAAGCAATTCAGGATGAATCCGAAGGGGGATTGGCGAACAGGTTTTTATTGAAAGGGGTGGGGTCCGAGAAGTCTGAAGCGGCAATAAGATCAGCACTGAGAAGTGTTTTAGAGCCAGAGGATATTGGGTTGAGGATTCTGCAAGATGATCAGGGTGGGCTAGTTCTAGAGAGCGCAGAGTTTTTTCTTAGCCCCGGAGAAGTAGAGAGTGCCCTAAAACTTGCTCGAAAAAAAGACCTGGATGCTGTAGTCATTTTCACTTATTTGGCGAACGAATTGCGAGTTGGAGATAACTCTATCCCCTATTCTACGGTTACGGCTATTGAGCCGGAAAACGGGTCGCCACCTTCTCAGTTATTTCTCAACGATGGACAGGTAGCGCCTCATCTAGGAGAAGAAGAGCTCTATCTGAACTGGTGGGCTAGAGACGAGCTCAACGCTAGAAAAGGAGACTCCATAGATCTCACTTATTATAAAATGGGTTTCCGGAATGCCTTGTCTACTGAAAGTGTTCGGCTACGTGTTGCCGGATTTGTCCAGATGGATGGATTGGGTGGAGATTCTTATCTGACACCTCAACTTCCTGGGATCCATACAGCGGATGACATGGCTCACTGGGAACCGCCCTTTCCCATTGATCTTGGCCAGATTAAGTCACGAGATGAGGACTACTGGGATCGTTATGGGGCAGCACCCAAAGCATTTGTATCTCTTCCTACAGCTAGGAAATTATGGGCAGGTCGTTATGGGGATGTTACGAGCATCCGATTTAAGGTCTCTGGAGGGGGCATTTCATGGGATGAGAGTCAACCTCTGATCGAGCGGGAACTAATCAGGTCACTAATACTAGAAGAAGTCGGATTTGAGATCGAGCCTATTCGGGATAGAGTGTTACTTGCCTCTAAAGGTCCTACAGATTTTGCAGGACTTTTTCTTGGATTTAGCGCTTTCCTTGTTTTAGCAGCCCTCCTCCTTGTGGTTCTTCTTTTTTGTTTAGCTACTGAGAGTCGTTCTCAGGAGCTTGGAATACTTAAGGCCCTTGGCTATTCAAACGGACGTTTGCGAGCGTTACTTCTGCACGAATCCCGCGCAATCCTGGTGCTGGGCTGTGCACTCGGGGGCGCGGTTGCACTGATTTACGCTTGGATTATGCTTGCTGGGTTGCGAACTTGGTGGTTGGATGCAGTCGGTACGACGGCCCTATCACTTCACGTGAAATGGCAGTCGGTACTCGCAGGATTTGTAGCCACTGCTACTGCAACTTATATAACAGTTTGGCTGTCGTTGAGAAGGCTGCTGGGCTTTTCGGCTACTAGTTTGCTATCAGGTAATTTCAAGATGCAGGAGCAAGGTTCGGAAAGTCCTATTAATCGAGTAGTGCGCCGTCTTCTATTGATATTGAGTGGTGCCTTATTTCTCGTTAGTGTCATGTTTAGGTCGCAATTGACGAAGTATGAAACCGAGTTATTTTTTGGGCTGGCTCTGTTACTCCTTTTTGTATTGTTGATGTATTTTTCGAGCTGGTGCCGACTTCCTACTGGGGTACCAGGTGGACTGTCTTGGAGGAGTCTTGCCTACCGGAATAGTCAACGCAACGCAACTCGGAGTAATGTCAGTGTTGCCCTCATCGCGCTAGCAACCTTCACGATTTTATCTATGGCCGCTAACCGAGTTAGTTTGAATGGAGACCTGACAGACCGTAGCTCAGTCACGGGAGGATTCCAAATAGTCGGTCAAGTAGAAATGCCTATTTTGCAGGATATAAATACGGAAGTTGGACGTTTTGAACTGGGTATTGACCATAGCGGTGAGAATTTTAAAGGCGTATATATCTACCCCATGCGATTACAACCTGGAGATGATACCAGCTGTCTGAATCTTTATCGTCCCGTACGGCCCCGAATGCTCGGAGTTCCTGAAGATTTTAGGACTCGAGGAGGTTTCACATTCTCCCATCTCCCTTCCGATGTGACTCTGGCGGAAAAATCCAATCCCTGGCTGCTCCTGGAGCGAAATCTTGGAGAAGGAGTTATTCCTGTTATCGGCGATTACGAGTCTGTCCAGTGGGTTCTCCAATTGGGACTCGGACAGGAATTGAAAATAAACGATGGTTTAGGGAGACCTGTAAAGCTGCGTCTAGTGGGACTTCTTAAGGGGAGCCTGTTCCAAAGTGAACTGCTTATTTCTGAAGAGACTTTCCAGGAAGTGTTTCCGGATCGCGAGGGGTATTCTTACTTTTTAATTGAATCGGACAAGCAAGAACCACAGCTAGTGATGGATTTCCTTGAGGGGAATCTAGGTGAATATGGCTTTAGCGCACAAGAAACAGTTCAAAAGCTGGCCGGATATCTTGCAGTTAGGAATACCTATATCTCGACCTTTGAAACACTGGGAGGCTTAGGGCTTATTTTAGGAACTCTAGGGCTGGGTGTAGTACTTCTCCGGAACGTTGTAGAGCGTCGGCGTGAACTAGCTATCATGAGAGCGTCTGGCTTCAGTCAATACAGCTTGTCGTTAATGGTAATCATTGAGAACGGGTGGCTGCTGATATCGGGCTTAAGTATCGGTTTTTTGTCAGCGCTTATAGCACTAATCCCTAATTGGGAGCATTTGAGTTCTCAATCACCCCTAGGGCCAATGTTATACACAGTACTACTGGTCTTTGCCTTTGGGATGACGGCTAGTTTGCTTGCAGTTAGAGTCTCGTTCCGAGTACCTTTATTACCTATCTTGAAGACGGAATAGCCGACTTTTTCCGGAGTTGCAAGAAATTCGGCCCCTGACACGTTTCCAAGGTCGCTGAGGGCATCAGTTCATGTGTTTGCGATCAGTCTCGATTGGTCTCACTGGAAGGTTTGTCAGCAACCAGAGTTTTTGTGCCAGGAATTGGTTTATAAGCTGTTACCAGGAAACCTCCCAGAGCTGCTAGTAAAATTCCCAGGACAAATGGCAGGCGAAGGGAACTTAACCCTCCTGCAGGAGGGTTAAGGGAAATTGCTACGATAGCATTTATGATGGGTGCGCCCGCGAAAATGATGGACATCACGACACTAGGAGACCCTCCAGCACCGAAGGCCGCTAAGGCACAGAATGCCCCGGCTGCACCCAATATCCCGGCTGCCAACGATAAGGCCACACCTTTTGCTGGGAATTCGAATGTTGCTCCGTTACGGAAAAGGATTACTAAGGGCGCAATTACGGCAGTCAAAAGGTAGGCGATACCAACAAAAAGGAACGCTTTGTAGCGGCCATTATTTGTGTCAAACATGGCCATCTGTCCGGAGTGCAGAAAGATACCGTAAAGTCCCCAAGTTCCTACGGTTGCTAGGGAGAATAACAGCCAAGCCCAACCAGAACCTGAATAATTCGTGAGCATCAAATCACTTCCTTCCAGAATGAAAATCGAGAGGAATTAAGGGGTGCCTCCTCCGAAAAAATCTCTCTAGGATGGTGCCTATACGGTGAAGGATTCACCGCACCCACAGCTACCTTTACTATTAGGATTTTTGAACGCGAAACCAGCTCCCGTTGAAGATTCGACAAAATCAATTTCGGTGCCGGATAAATAGATGAGACTTTGTTCATCTATGTAAAGATTGAAGCCGGAGCTTTTGATAACCTGATCCCCATCGCGCTCGGTCCGTTCAAGCTGCATCTTATATTCAAATCCCGAGCATCCGCCTGCGTGTACAGATAGCCTAATACCTTCATAGGGCTCCTGTTGTCCACTAATGAACTGCTTTACCTGCTCGGTTGCTTTCTCAGTCAAGGTGATCATGGCTCTCCTTTACCTTTGGGCTGCTTTCGTTTCAGCCTGGAAGGTGTACAAATTGTCTACCCAGCGATCTAATAACTCAGATATCTTATTCTCTCATGACTGGACGACTTACACGAAATTGGTTCCATAGGATGTCGGTCAGTCTCTCTTGATGAGACCATTTATCACTGGTAGATCTTTACAGCTGAAGCCTTGAAACTCAGGAAGACTGTTTTTTGGTCTGATAGATACAGTTCGCGGAAGCTCTGAGGTGTGACCACTACCTTGAAAAGTAGACCTGTATCGACAGTCAACATGACAACGGATCCTTGCTCAAGTGAATCGACAATAGTACCAGGGAGAATATTAAGTGCGGATGTAGATATAGGCTGGGCAGTGGATAGTGTGATGTCCTGGGGTCGGATTAACGCGTAGGCTCCTCCCTCGTCCCGAGCTAGAACATGGAGGATGTTATTCTCAAAGTTGAAAGTTGCAGGTATTCCATCGCAGTCGAGAGAGGGTGGCACTTCTGCAGCCTTATACTGAAGTGTCCCAGAAAACAGGTTCTCTAATCCGAGGAATCTAGCAATTTCAGCACTTCCGGGTGAGTTGAAAATACGTTTAGTATTTCCACTTTCGACAAGACTGCCTTTTTCGAGTATTCCAACCTCATCAGCCAAAGATACACAATCGTCGAGGTTATGGGTTACTAGGAGACAAGTTGTACCTAGTTGCTTTTGAACTCTTTTGAATCGGCTAATAAGGAGTCGCCGGGTTTGGCCGTCTAGTGCCGAAAAGGGTTCGTCCATAAGTAGGATCCGAGGCTGTGGAGCAAGGGCTCTTGCCAGGGCTATTAACTGGGTTTGTCCTCCACTCAGCTGATTGACTGGTAGATCCAATATATCTGCAAGGTCGAGGAGATGAATAAGGGACTCGGGTATGAGGGATTCACGGCTACCGAACTCAATATTTTGCCTAACATTAAGATGAGGGAATAGATTTGGATTTTGGAAAATTATTGAGATATTACGATCTTCTGGAGGGCTCTGAGAGACATCTCGTCCGGCTACCCTGATAATACCATTCTGAAGGGAAGTGAAGCCCGCAATTGAGAGCAGGAATTGAGTTTTTCCGGCACCACTCGGACCCAATAGAGCATAGGTTTCACCCTGTTTGATACTCAGCCTTTCGACCTCAATAGTGAATCCAGAAAGATCTCTCCTGAAGGATCTAATTTCGAGCACTTACACCTCTTTCCTTCTGTAGAGTTCTTAAGAAAACAAAGAAAATGACACTGATCCAAATTAGAACAACAGCGACAGGAAGAGCTTCATTCAAGCCGCCTGTTGTGAAGCGATCATAGATAAGAACCGAGGTTACTTTTGGGTTATAAGTGAGCATGACGATTGCACCGAACTCGCTGATTCCTCTGGCCCACATCATCAAGGCGCCCACAAGTAGAGTTCTTCTTACCAGAGGGAAACTAACCCGAAAAAAAGTGTTCCAGGGTCCGACTCCAAGAGCCCGAGATGTCCATTCCATTTCTAGAGGGATGGAATGAAAGGCTTCCTGAAGAGGATTTACGAGAAGAGGGAAGCTCACAAACAACATTGCGATGACGATGGAGCTCCAGTTTCCTATGAAGGACCAGTCTCGGCCAAAGATAGAGAACCCCAATAACAAGGCTATCCCCGCTACTGGATGTGGAATTACTAACGGTAGATCGACTAGTCCCTGCAGTAAAGATTTCAGAGGGAATTGGTATCGGGCTAAAACGTATGCGAGGGGTGTCCCGAAAATCATTCCGAGGAGAGTTGCAATAAAAGAACAGGTGAAAGTCAAAGATAGGGAATTCAGAACTTCAGTTTCCAAAAGCGTTTCATATACCTGTGGAGGAGATGTACTGAAGAGGAGGATTAGGATAGGGAGCCCGATGATTCCAACAGCGATCACAGCCAAGGAAGAAAAAGTAGCTTTCAGGAAAGGAGCACTGTGCATGGTCTGTTCTATTAGGGGAAAATCTCTTGGACAGGGATACGGGTGTAGCCTAGTCTCGGGAGTAGATTAGTCGATTCTGCAGTAAGCATGTAATTAAGAAAATTTTGAGCCAGAGTGTTGTCAGGGCTAAGCAAGGCTACGCCGGACCGGATAGGAGCCCCATCAATCTCAAGGCGATTTTTCTTGGATCCAACACGAACAGTGACTCGTTTATAGTGAGATGCGTAAGCAGGATCTCCAAGCGAAATTTGAGGAGGCAGAAGCAAATACTTTAGTTTGTGTTGGATTGCTGTGGACCTGTAGATAAAAGCTGTATCGAGATGATTTGTTTGTAAAAGTGCGATGAGCTCGGATGATTTTGGACGTATCCACCTTTGGTCTATACGTGAGACCAAATGTCTGTAGAGTCCTGGTGATTGATAATGGATTTCGGCTAATTTCCACACTAGGTGTGTGAAATATCCTGCTGGATCTCGAACTGGATCAGATAGGCCAAAAGTTAATTGGCCGATCCGTCTGTGCCATTCCTTTGACCATGTTTTGGGTGAACTCGAGAAAAGATCTGGACGGGCTGTAGCCAGGACTATCTCGTTTCCCAAAATCTCATAATAACGGTCCGAAAAAATGGGTACGATAAATTGGGATAAGAGGCGATGGTCTGCAGTTGCGATGATGTCACAAGGTTTTCCTAGTTCTGTGATTTTTCTGATTGCGTCAAGACTTCCAGAGGGTTCACTTAGGATGCGCGTATGTGGGTTGTTACTTTCGAAGCGTCGACTTAGTTCTCTGATCAGAGGAGTCAGGCTTCCGGCATGTAAAAAGACTATGTTCTGAGTAGGTTTACTGCACCTACTGGAAGACAAAACACTGGCAGACAAAAAGGATAAGAACCCTCGTCTTGGAATAAGTTTTTTACGATCTTGATCCTTAGGATTTCCACTCATTCTCTAGGGTTGTTCCTGGAAGTGTCGGATTTTCATTATGATCAAAATAAAACAGGCAACTTGAAGCATAAAAGTCGCTCATGGCATGTCCCGATGTTTTTTGTCGAAATAACTCGACTCTCTGAAGTCTAGCTATTTCTTAACAGACATCTCAGAAATCTGCAAAGTGTTGGTCGCATGTTAGGATTCAGGATATCCACTCCGATCACCGAGCTAGTGAAAATGTTGAAACTTAGAGCTGCGTCAAAAGAATGTGGTGTTTTCTTGCTGTTTTTTTTCATCTTCGCGTGGGTGGTAGTGCCTTTGATTGGCTCTGGATTCCTAAGTGATGGGGAGGTCGATGAATATTTCAGGAATTGGCTTGAGCGGGATGTTGCTTACATCATCAGCGAGGAAGAAGAGCAGGTCTTTCAAAGACTAACGACTGCAGAGGAGAGAGAGGCCTTCATAGAGCAATTTTGGCTCCGCAGAGATACTGATCCCCGCACAGCTGGAAATGAGTTTAAGGAGGAGCACTATCGCAGGATGGCGTATGCAAACGAAAATTTTTCCAGTGGAATATCGGGTTGGCAGACTGACAGAGGAAGGATTTACATTATTCATGGTCCTCCAAGAGAAATAGAGGCTCACCCTTCTGGGGGGAGTTACCGTCGCCACTCCCAAGAAGGGGGAGGAAGTACATCTACCTATCCCTTTGAGGTGTGGCGGTATGGGCACTTGGAAGGCCTAGGGGCCAATGTTGCAGTTGAGTTTGTGGACCCCACAATGAGTGGTGAGTACCGAATAGCGATGACGCCCGAAGAAAAGGATGCCTTGCTTTTGGTGCCTGGAGCAGGCCTCACTGCGGCGGAGTCAATAGGACTAACTGCTAAAGTTGACCGTCCCTTTTTCTCGCCCGGTAATACCAGCAGTCCTTTCCGGTCTAACTTATTACGAGACAATCCATTTGAGCGTTACGAGCTGTACACGAAGATTCAACGACCTGCCACACTAGGGTATAAGGACTTGAAAAACGAAATAGAGATCGGCGTGACCTATGAAGATCTGCCGTTCACGTATCGAATTGATTATTTCAGGCTTAACGACTCAACCGCAATCATTCCCGTCACGATGGAGATAGCCAATAGATATTTGGATTTCAACGTCGATACCTCTTCTAGGCGGGCTCGTCTGGTTTTATATGGCAGGATTACAAGTCTAGGGAATCGGATAGTGGAGGAATTTGATACTGATCTAGTTCTGTCTTATTCGGGCCAGGGAAAAAGGTCAACTTTTCAACAGGTTTTGGTTCTAGAACAGAAAGGCCGGTACAAGCTAGATCTTGTCCTCAAGGATAAAACTAGTGGAAAGATTGGAGTTCGGAGAGCGGTAGTCATACCAGAGAATATTATCGAAGGATTATCGGTAAGTTCTCTGTTCCTGTCTGACACCGTAAAGCAGCTCGTCGAAATGCCTGGCCCCAATACGATGTTTGTGCTGGGAGATCTTCTGATTCGTCCCAGCCTGAGGAAGAGCTTTCTGGTTGGGGTCCCCCTGCAAATTTATTTCCAGGCCTACGGTGTAAAGTTGGATCAGTCTACGGCTAGTCCATCTTTGCATGTGCTTTATAGAGTGAGCAAGGAAGGTCAGATGGTAGATGAGTACGTTGATAAATCGGGGGCATCGATACAGTTTTTCTCAGATCAGAGGGTTGTCTTATTGCACCCAATTACAACTAGTGAACTATCGCCAGGACGGTATCAAATTGCAGTTGTTCTTAAGGACAAGGTCAGTAATAAAAAGATAAGCATTTTTGATCAATTTGATATTCGGGCAGTAACCGCTAGCCTACAGTGATTTTTTTAGGGGTGGTGTTAGTTTGAATGAGTTCAGTGACGAGATGGATGCCAAATGGATGAAGCTGGCTCTGGAGCAGGCTTCCAATGCGGCGGTTTCTGGAGAGGTACCTGTTGGTGCAGTGCTGGTGGGGCGAGAAGGTCTAATAGCCTCTGATCATAATAGAAGTGTCCAGAACTGTGATCCGACTGCGCATGCGGAGGTATTGGTGTTGCGTGCAGGAGCTTCCAAACTAAACAACTACCGACTGCTGGACACCACTTTATATGTCACTCTGGAACCCTGTGCAATGTGTGCTGGGGCTCTCATTTGGTCTCGAGTTGCCAGATTGGTGTTCGGTGCATTCGATCCTAAGAGTGGTTCTGTTAGTTCGGTGTCAAGCTTACTTCGGGCTGAAGCGTCTAATCATCAGGTTAAATGGGAGGGAGGATTTATGGAATTAGAATCCCATTCTTTACTTAAGAAGTTTTTCGCGGGGAAACGCAAACTCCAAAAGTATTCTGAGTAGTCTCATTCTGGGGGAATAGCAACCATGAAAATAATATTTCCAGGCAGTATTTTGCAGTCTGCAGGACTTCTTTTGGTGGCGGAGAGGGAGGGATTCGAACCCTCGGTACAGTTTCCCGTACACACGCTTTCCAAGCGTGCTCCTTAAGCCACTCGGACACCTCTCCGTCTAACAAAAATCCGGAGGAGGTGGGATTCGAACCCACGTGCTCGGCTCTTCACCGAACAACCCGATTTCGAGTCGGGCCCGTTACGTCCACTTCGGTACTCCTCCATCCGATCTGAATCGGTAATTAGATCGGAGGCTGCTTGCCAAAGTCAAGGAGCTATGGCAGTCCTTCCCGAGGCAGGAGGGGGTAGTGTATGATGACCAGGATGGGCGAGAGTCGCCCATCCTGGTCAGGTTTCGGGTCCTGTGCAACAAGCGCCTCGAACCATGTCAGGTCCGGAAGGAAGCAGCATTAAGGGGCCCACTTGTGTGCCGCAGGTTGCCCGAAGCCTGATGATTAGGATGGGTTCGATATCTCTTAATATGACGCATTCTATTCCGGGTCAGAAACATGGCGTATCAGGTACTGGCTAGAAAATGGAGACCGGAGAGATTTTCTGAGGTGGTTGGTCAGGAACCGGTCACTCTGACCTTGCAAAATGCTATTCGACACGATCGACTTGCCCATGCCTTTCTTTTCTCGGGAGTACGGGGTGTTGGGAAGACAACAACAGCACGGATTCTCGCTACAGCGCTCAACTGCCATCAGGGTTTATCGCCAGAGCCTTGTGGAGAGTGTGATTCGTGTCAAGAGATTGTATCTTCCTCATGTGTGGATGTACTAGAGATCGATGCTGCATCCAATACTGGGATAGATAATATTAGAGAAATCCGAGAGAGTGTGCGTTATGGAGCGGCCAGGGATCGATTCAAGGTTTTTATTATTGACGAAGTACACATGTTGTCAAAAGGAGCGTTCAACGCCCTTCTCAAGACACTTGAAGAGCCCCCATCGCACGTTAAGTTTATCTTGGCTACTACTGAATACCACAAAATCCCAGATACTATAGCCTCACGCTGTCAGGACTTTGAGTTCAAGCGGATTCCTTTTTCGGCGATATCCCAGCATTTGCAGTTGATATGTCAGGAGGAAGGTATTAAGGCCTCCGAAATTGCAATCCAAGCGATTGCTTCGGCTGCTCAGGGTAGTATGCGCGATGCACTATCTTCCCTTGATCGAGTGGTGGCCTTTAGCGGAGACGAAATCCAAACTCGAGATGTACAGACGCTCTTGGGCGCTCTTGATGATGATTTAGTGATTAGCCTTGTTAAGGGTATTTTGGAGAGAGATCGGATATCTCTTTTGGGGAGTCTATCTTCGATTACTCAAGCAGGGGTTGAACCGCACAGCTTTGTTAGTAGATTGATCCAGCATGTACGTGATTTGATGGTCTGTAAGGTTGTCGGATGGGATGAGGAGCTATTGCATCTTCCTGATCGTATTAAGGACGATTTATCTGCTCAGGCGGGAGGATTCACCCGGCTCGACTTGATCCGTCTCTATCAGCTATTGGTACGTACAGATGAAGAGATGAAGATGCATTCCAATCCTTTCCTCCATCTGGAAATGGCGCTCCTTACCCTGATTGAATTAACTACATTGCCAGACCTTGAGGAGACCATTAGGCAGCTGAGCTCGGGAGGAGGGGACGAGTTGAAAACTAGTCATCAGGGTGTTATCCCAAGGCCTTCCAAGAGCGAAACTTTGAGAGAGAAAACTTCGGGTGAAGAGGAGAAAAAGGAAAGACGGAGTATATCTATAGAAGAAAAGCCTTCAGGAGAGAAAACTTCGATGATACCTGAGTCGGAGGTTGTTAAAACCCTTA
>CAYXBG010000023.1:0-23203 GCA_964463145.1 uncultured Acidobacteriota bacterium | reverse complement strand
AATCCAAGAGCTACTTCATAACTGACCATCTGAGCTGAAGCTCGAAGCGCTCCAAGCATGGGGTACTTGCTGTTAGAAGCCCAACCTCCCAAAATCACCCCGAGAATTCCAACAGAAGAAACCGACAGAATGAAAAGCAGTCCAATATTAAGATCTGTTACAAAACCACCGCTAGCGATACTATTCGTAACCACTTGCTCCACGCTCTCTGGAGGGAGCAGGAATCCCAGTACTTTGGATAGGATGCCCTGCAACATATCGGGGGGCCCAAAGGGCACTACTGAGAAAACTAAGAAGGCGGGAATCAAGGAGATAATCGGTCCCAGGGTAAAGATTAAGGCATCCGCCCTAGCTGGAACAATATCTTCTTTAGCGAGGAACTTAAGACCATCAGCGATGGGTTGCAGCAGACCGTGCCAGCCTACTCGCATGGGGCCAAGCCTAACCTGAATGTGAGCAATGACCTTTCGCTCGAGCAGCGTAAGATAGGCAATAGCCCCAGAGAGGACAAGTACCACAACTCCTATTTTCAGGGCCGGGATTACCAAATAGATCAACAATGTTTCCATCATCGGTCAATCTCCCCCAGAACTATGTCTAGCGTCCCGATTATTGCAACGACATCAGCTACTAAATGTCCACGTACTAATCGGCGGAGTGCCTGCAGACTGATGAACGTGGGTGGTCGAATACGAACCCGGAACGGAAAGGCTGAACCATCGCTCACAATGTAGTAACCCAGCTCTCCTCTAGGTCCCTCAATTCCCGAGTAATACTCTCCGACAGGTGGTTTCACAATCTTGGGGGCTTTCCCTCGGACTGGTCCTTCCGGAAGCCCGTCCAATGTTTGTTCAATAATGCGACAACACTGACGCATTTCTGCAAGGCGTATGATGTAACGATCATATGTATCCCCATTGCTCCCAACAGGAACTTCGAAATCAAACTCCTCGTAGCCCCCGTAAGGTCTAATCTTTCGCAGATCGTAATCTACGCCGGAACCTCTTAGAGGGGGCCCACTCAACCCAAAATTGATAGCCTCTTCAGCCGATATGACGCCTATGCTCTTTGTCCTGTCGATCCAGATCCGGTTATTAGTCAAAAGTTCTTCGTATTCGTCGACACGATCTGGGAACTCTTTAATAAATTTCCGGGCTGCTTCTTCAAACCCCGCCGGCAAATCCTTCCACAAACCTCCAATGCGGAACGCATGAGTAGTAAGCCGAGCACCGAAAAGAGCTTCAAACAATTTCAATATCTCTTCACGTTCCCGAAAACAGTAAAGAAAAACCGTCATAGCTCCAATATCCAGAGCGTGCGTAGCTAGCCATAGAAGATGGCTTGAAATCCGATTGAACTCGGTCATCATAATTCGGATATAACGGGCCCTTTCAGGAACTTCAATACCCATCATTTTCTCTACGCCCAATACGTATCCGTAAACATTGGAGACAGCAGCAATGTAATCCGTACGATCGTAGTATGGAACGCACTTAATGTAAGAGCGATTTTCGCTGATCTTTTCTACGCCTCGATGAAGATATCCTATAACGCACTCGCAATCTTGGACTCGCTCCCCGTCAAGAAACAGTTTGACCCGTAGTACTCCATGAGTAGAGGGGTGCTGCGGCCCCATGTTGATCTCCAGTTCTCTAGTATCGAGTATCGTTTCTCTTGACATGCCTTACTCTGGAATCTTACGGATCTTCAAGTGTTTCTTAACCCATGATTGGTCTTGTAACTTAATATCATAATCTTTGCGTAACGGATGCCCATGCCAATCAGCTGGCAGCAGAATCCGCTTGAGTTCAGGATGTCCGGAGAACTCTATCCCGAACATGTCATAGATCTCTCTTTCTAACCAGTCAGCGACCTTCCAAATAGGGGTAACCGAGGCTGGAACATCCCCCTCGCAAATGCGCGATTTAACGCGGAGAAAATGGCCCGAAGAGTAGGAGTAGAGATGGTACACGAGACACCAGCGCTTCTCCTCTCCTTGATAATCAAGTGCAGTTAAGTCAATAAGATAATCGAAATCTGACTCCTCGCGAAGGAAAGACAAGGCATCAAACAGAGAGACTGGGTTAATTGTCAGTATTTTCTGCCCGAGAAAAGACTGTGCACTGTCTAAATCATCTCCAAAACGCTCGCGCAAGAACTGCACCTGCTCATCATTTTCCAAGTCCTCATAGGTTGGCCCCTTTTTGATCGGGCGCCGCTTTGGAAGGTTTTTTTTCGCGGAGATTTCACCCGCAGAACCTGTCGGTTTCTGGGGCTTCCTTGGTACTGAACTCCCTTTCGACTCATTACCTGCCCCTTCGGCAGAAGCTCCGACCACTTCATCAGCCGACCCCACTCCAGGAGAGACCTTTGTCGACTCGGAAGACTTCTCTGGCTCTGAGGTGGATTTGGGCTTCTTTTTGTCTTCCATTGCAGTGTCGCCAGAGCCCTTTAGCTGGAAACAACCAGCCGCTTGTCATCGAGAATGCTCATCTGGTCAATCTTATCCTGCAGCCGCATCACTCCGTAAAGGAGAGCTTCCGGGCGAGGGGGGCAACCAGGAATATATACATCAACGGGAATAACCTTATCTACACCCTGAAGTGTTGCATAGGTATCAAAAGGACCTCCTACACTCGAGCAGGCACCCATTGAAATCACCCATTTAGGATCAGGCATTTGTTCATACAGCACCTGAATCACTTCAGCCATCTTTAGAGTCACTGTGCCAGCAATAATTATCAGGTCTGATTGCCGAGGGGATGGGCGAAAGATCCCCGCCCCAAATCGATCCATGTCAAACCGTGACGCACCCACAGCCATCATCTCAATGGCGCAACAGGCAAGCCCAAAGGTCATGGGCCAAAGCGAAGACTTACGGGCCCAGTTGACTACCGAATCCACTGTAGTCGTAACAACATTGCGTTGAAATGCTCTCTCGTCTATGCCCATTCCAAAGCACCCTTCTTCCACACGTAGAAATACCCCGCAATCAAAATTCCCAGGAAAATCAACATCTCTATTAGCCCGAAAAGCGCGAGCTTGCCATAGATTACTGCCCAGGGGAAAAGGAAGATCGTTTCCACATCGAAAACCACAAAAAGGATCGCAATAATGTAAAAACGGATCGACATTCGGTCACGGGCATCCGTTTCAGGTTCTATCCCACACTCATACGGGCTGAGCTTAACAGGCGTCGGCTTATTCGGACGGAATAATCGACCAACAAGCAAGCCAACCACAGGGACGGTTATGGCAGCGATTAGAAAAACCAGAACTGGCAAGTAGGATGCGAGCAATTAAACTCCTTATCGGGGGCGTATTCTAGCAAATTCAGGAGTTCCCAATCAAACCTTCTTGGACCCGAAATATGCAATAAATCATTAGTTCCCTTGCAAACCACGGCCAACCTTCCCAATAAGAACGGCCTTACTGAACATATCCAAGACTTTTTAGGCGTTCGAGTTGCTCCCTTGTCATCTCGAAATCGCTTAACCGCAGATCTGAGTTATTATCCCACCAATGCTGAATATCTTCCTGCCACTGTACCTGACGTGCCTCCAAAGGAATATCCTGGATCAGGTTTATCTGTTCTAGGGGATCTGTACGGATGTTATAGAGGGCATTTTGCTCGTGTTGATCAAATTCGATAAATTTATAATCTCCAAAAATCATCGTTTTTCGGATAGGTGCCTTCGTGAAAAGTTTAACCGCTAGAGAATACAGCTTGCGTGGTTTTTTCTGCCGATCCGACAATAGATCATGACCCTGGAACGAATCCGGAAGATAGGGGATTTCCAACAAAGACAAAAGAGTCGGCACAATATCGATTGACATGGCCGGCACTGCAATTCGTCGGGCAGATGGGAGAAATTGTGGCCACCGGATGATAAGAGGGACTCGAATAATGTTTTCATAAACGTGCTGGCGATGTCCTAGGTATCCATGTTCACCCAGGCTCTCGCCATGGTCAGTGGTGAAAACTGTTAGAGTCCTCTCAGCTATGCCCAGAGTTCCCAGTGCAGCCAGGATTTTACCCATGTTGTGGTCTGCAAATTGTATCTCATTGATGTAGGCCACTTGCGTCGCGCTTCGATTAACCAGATCGACGGGATCCTCAATCAATTCAGGCCGCTCGAAATTTGGCCTATAATCGTAGGGTTTGTGCGGATCGAAAAAATGGACCCAGAGGAAAAAAGGTTTTTTCTGTTTTGATGCTCTGTTTATCCATCGCACAGCAAGTTGAGCAGTCTCGTGAGCCTTACGTTCGCTTTGCACGTTAATTTTGTTGGCTGAAAAAAAACGCAGGAATCCCTTAATCCCATGCAGCAGGTCTGGCGCAGAAAAATCGTCGTCGTAATGGTCAAATCCCTGATCAAGGTTGAATACTTTCATCAGAGGTGCCGCCGATACAATTGCCCCAGTTTTGTAATTATACCTTTTCAGGATCTCGGCCAGAGTCAGAGCTCTTTCGTCTAGCTTTTGGCCATTACTCAAGACATTGTGTGTGATCGTATAAAGACCTGTAAAAATCGAGGCATGATTAGGTAAGGTTTGAGGAGCCTGGGCATAAACATTTTCAAAAAGGACACCTTCATTTGCCAGTTTTTGAATATGAGGAGTTTGTAATTTTCCGTTTTCAACATAAGGAGAGAGTTCATCTTCTCTCGTTGTGTCGAAGGTGATGAAGAGGATGTTAGGACGGGGTGTCTCCGCTAACTGGGCAAGGGAAAAGACACCCGTTATCAAGAAAAAAACCAGTGCCCATATTCCTCTAATTTCCATCTTTAAAGCTTACCCCAACAGGTGAAAATCTTGGACTCCTTAAGGGGCGGGACGGGGGCTTTAATCCAGCCGATGTTTCGCCTGCTAACACCGGCAGACCATGATCACTTCAGGTCTCAACATAACGACAACTGGGGCAATGGAGTTTACACCTCCTGTCATACATTTCGGTGCCGCAATTCGGACATATAGGCTTCATTTCAAAACCACATTAGCAAAACCTACTGACCCCGAAAATCGCTCGGCCCCACAGTTCAACTTCTTAGACACCGCCTCAGCTATAATGGTTGCCTCATGTCTGAAAACCAAGGAATCGAATACAAAGGAATAGTCTATGGGGAAGCCCTCGCTCGTTCACAAGAATTCAAGTCACAAAGCCGCTTCCAGCCCTCTGAAGATCAGGCTCAGGCTATCAAGGAATTAACAGATGGGATTGGTAAGCACTTGGGCGGACAAGTTCTACTAGGAGTTACAGGGTCTGGAAAGACATTCACGATGGCCAAGGTTATTGAGAAAATGCAACGTCCCGCCTTAATCCTCAGCCACAACAAGACTCTTGCGGCTCAGCTTTATCAAGAGTTCCGAAACTTTTTTCCGGAGAATGCAGTAGAGTATTTTGTCAGCTACTACGACTACTACCAGCCTGAAGCCTACATTGCCTCTACCGATACTTACATCGAAAAAGACGTACTCATAAACGATGAAATCGATCGCCTTCGGCATTCTGCTACACGAGCCCTTTTTGAACGGAGAGACTGCATCATCGTATGTAGTGTGAGTTGTATCTATGGGCTGGGGTCGCCGGAGGCTTATTATGGAATGATCTTGATGATCGAAAAGGGTGATCGAATACAGCGCCGGGAAATTCTCGCAAGTCTGGTAGGGATTCAGTATGTTCGGTCTGACTACAACTTGGAACGAGGGACTTTTAGGGTAAGAGGGGATGTCATTGAAATCGTTCCTTGCTATGACGAACTAGGAATTCGCATTGAGCTTTTTGGGGACGAAGTCGAGTCAATATTTCAGTTCGATGTCATCACGGGTGAAATCGTTAGAGAACACGACCGTGTTCCTATTTACCCCAGATCTCACTATGTGATGCCTAAGGGCCGCTGGAACGAAGCATTTGAGAGCATCAAAGCCGAACTCGAGGAGTATCGGACTTCTCTTGAAACACAGAACAGGCTAGTCGAAGCCCAACGCATTCACGAAAGAACCATGTTCGACCTGGAAATGATCAAGACTGTCGGCTATTGTCGAGGGATTGAAAACTACTCTCGGCATTTGACCGGCCGTGATGCCGGAGAGCCGCCTCCAACTCTTCTCGATTACCTGCCACAGGATGCCTTGATATTCATCGATGAAAGTCATGTAACCACCCCTCAGGTACGGGGGATGTTTGCGGGCGATCAATCTCGCAAAAGAAATCTTATAGAGTTTGGCTTTCGCCTACCCTCCGCCCTTGATAATAGGCCTCTAAACTTCGACGAGTTCTGTAAAAGGGCTCCAAACCCAATTTACGTTTCAGCAACACCGGGAGAATATGAACTAGAAAGTAGTAATGGCGTTATTGTTGAACAGGTGATCCGGCCAACAGGCTTGATGGATCCGGAGATATTGGTCCGACCCGTCAAAGATCAGATTGACGATCTCCTGGAAGAGATCCGTAAACGCGTAATACTCAAAGAACGTGTCCTTGTTACTACTCTAACGAAAAGAATGTCGGAAGAATTGACCGAGTATTACACTGAATTAGGAGTCTCAGTTCGTTATCTGCATTCTGAGATTGACACCATGGACCGAATCAAAATCCTGCGAGACCTCCGCTTGGGAACGTTTGACGTCCTGGTCGGAGTGAACTTACTGAGAGAGGGCCTAGACCTCCCGGAAGTTTCACTGGTGGCCATTCTAGACGCAGATAAGGAAGGCTTCCTGCGTAGTTCCACCTCATTGATTCAGACAGTAGGCAGAGCAGCCCGGAATTTGAACGGTATGGCAATCATGTACGCCGATCGAATCACGGGATCGATGCAAAAAGCTATCGAAGAAACATCTCGCCGTAGGGACATGCAACAGCAACACAATAAAAAATTCAATATCACCCCAGAGTCAATTCTCAAACCAGTCAACACCGCATTACTGGAAATGACTGAGATGGACTATTACAGTGTCCCAATACCATCCGATCAACTTGATCAGTACCAGTCAACTTCAGATGTCGAGAAGGAAATAGGGAAGCTTCGGGACCAAATGACAAAGGCTGCCGCCGACTTTCGTTTTGAAGAAGCTGCCCAATACCGTGACCACATTAGGCAACTACGAGAAACACTCCTCGAGCTCTCTCAAGAGTCCTCCAGTCAGGAGGAAAACCATCATGCCTCTTAATCTCAACCCCTCCAAAGGCAAAATTGAACCCAGAAATCGACTTTCTGGTACCGTCCATTTGCCAGGAGATAAATCGATTTCACACCGTTGCGCCATGTTCGCAGCCCTCGCTCAGGGTACGTCCGTCGTTAAGAACTTTAGTTCCAGCAAGGACTGCACCAGCACTCTAGACTGCTTGCAACAATTAGGAGTAAAAATTGACCGTGCAGGTTCTCATGTAACCCTTATTTCTCCGGGCCGGAGAAACCTTACTCAACCGTCTGGCATCCTAAATGCGGGCAATTCTGGAACCGCTATCAGGTTATTGTCCGGTATTCTTGCAGGACTTCCCTTTGAAACTTCCATTGAAGGAGACGCTTCGGTGAATCAGCGGCCGATGAGACGCATTATAGTGCCTCTTCGGAAAATGGGCTGTCATATAAGAGCAACTGAGGATAAGTTCCCCCCACTTCGCATCCAGGGTGGCAACCTGACGGGAATCAAATACACTCTCCCGGTTGCAAGTGCCCAGGTTAAATCCGCGATACTACTCGCAGGACTAGCTGCTGCACAGGAAACAATCGTAATCGAACCTTCCCCTTGCAGAGACCATACTGAAAGACTTCTGCCCGAATTCGGAATTCAAGTCAACGTTAGCGGCCAGACAATTTCTATCGCTCCAGGTCAGGAAGCCACACCTTCAAAGTTAATAGTACCTGGTGATTTCTCGGCTGCTTCTTTTTTTCTCATCTCAGCTCTATTGCTTCCAGGATCCCATCTTAAAATGGTCAACGTTGGTATTAATCCTAGCCGAGATGCACTTCTTAACTTGCTCGCTCAAAGTGGCGCGAAGATTGCCATCGAAAATCGCAGGCTTGTCAGTGGTGAGCCAGTCGCAGATCTGAGGATCAAGTATAGTCAGCAGTTGCTAGAAATGTTTCCCAGTTGTATTAAGGGTGCCCTAATTCCACAACTGATCGACGAGATCCCGATACTGGCTATATTGGGAACACGTCTGAAGTCAGGCCTCACTATCAAAGACGCCGAGGAGTTACGGACCAAAGAGACCGACCGCATTCACGCTGTCGTTTCGAATCTTGGGGCTCTGGGCATAGAAACAAAAGAATACCAAGACGGATTTACAATCCCACCAGGTCAAACCATTCAAGGTGGCTTAGTGAAGACTTATGGCGACCACCGGATCGCAATGTCCTTTGCAATCGCTGGTTTGATTGCGTTAAACGCAGTGCACTTGGACGACCCTGACTGCTGTGCTATATCTTTCCCAGATTTCTTTCAAAATCTTTCTGCGGTGACGGAATGATGTCGGGTCATCTCTACCTAGTAGGGTTCATGGGTGCAGGAAAGTCGACTATTGGCCCTATACTCAGGGACCGTCTTGAACGTGATTTTTTTGACCTCGACGAAAAAATCGTAGCCGAGGCAGGGATGCCTATCCACCGCATCTTTAATGAGGAAGGAGAGCGCTACTTCCGAAATCTTGAGAGCCGCCTCCTGCGCAGAATCAGCCGTTCAAAACCCTTAATTATCGGGCTCGGTGGAGGGGCTTTCATGTCTAATCTGAATCGGAGTCAAATTCTCAGAACCGGTACCAGTATTTGGCTGCAAGTCTCGTTCCGGAATGCTTGGGAACGCTGCTCAGGGGAGGGGACTCGCCCTCTAGCCGGAAACCTGTCTCAGTTCCAAGAGCTTTACCGACAACGTCAGCATACATATCAGAAGTGCGACCTACATGTTGCGACAGATGAGATGGATCCCGAATCAGTCTGCGATAAAATTATCAACCTTCTCCAAAGTTTAGAACCCCGTTAGTTATCAGACGACCCAGTTTTCTTGTGACCTAGGGTTGCTTTTACTCTTTTCACACCTTATTAGGTAATAAAGGATTGCTTCAACAGAATTCCGAAAGTAATTCGAAGGCCTGAAAGCGACACGATGAAAAATACTGACGAACCTTTAAAAGAATCCCAGGAATCTTCTTTTCAAGTTACCGATAAGCGTTTCTGGGTCGAACGAGAGCGAGCGATAGAAGATGCCAAACCCAGCGAGAAGCGCTACCCAAGCGTGGTCGTAGAATTGCAAGAACGAGCAAAACTAGCCGAGTCGAAACTAAAAGAAAAAATAACAGCTCTTGAAAACGACAACCAAGCATATCGTGGGCGTCTAAAGAGAGAAATGGAACAGCGACTAGAGTCTGAAACGCTAGAAATCATCAAATCCCTTCTAGAAGTGCTCGACAACCTTGAAAGAGCAGTGGGTGTCGTTGAAGATAAGGACACGACTGCAGAAGGATTGCGTTCCGGGGTAGAATTAAGTGTTCTACTTTTTCAACAGAAACTAGCAGCTTTGGGTGTTGAAATTCTTGAGCCTATCGGGCAGAGTTTCGATCCTGAGGTAGCCGAGGCTGTTGGGATCGTTCCAGTCGAGGATCAGATCATGGCAGACAAGGTCGTCACAGTCCTTCAGAAAGGATACCGAAGGGGGGATCGACTTCTCCGCCCTGCCCGTGTTCAGGTAGGCCAATTAACCTCTACTGAATCGTAATATCTTTGATCCATATAGAGGCTGCCGGACGATCTTTTAAGTTTCCTAGCTTAGCCAGCTTCACCCTGGAGATCTTATCAGCAACATCGAGGCCATCTGTAACCTCACCGAATACCGTATATTCCCCATCCCAATGCGACATCCTTTTCAAAACAATAAAAAACTGACAACTTGCTGAGTCAGGATCCGATGGCTGACGAGCCATGGCTAAAGTGCCTCGACGGAAAGGCTCCTTACTAAATTCTGCCTTCAGAAGCTTACCGCTCGTCCCCTGTCCATCATTGTAGGGATTATTGTCTCTGGAATTGGGGTCACCACCCTGGATCATCCTGCCCCGCATTACTCGATGAAAGGTCGTGTTATAGTAAAATCCCTTTTCTGCAAGTTCTACGAAATGCCTCACGGTTTCAGGGGCCAGATCAGCCCTGAAACGAATCGTGATATCCCCATAGCGCGTCGTCATCACAGCTGTCTGGGGGGGCTTTTCCGGCTGCTCGTTCTCTTCTGGGGCGGTCAAATCGACCACTTCACCAGGCTCTGTTTTTGTCTGAGATTTACGAGGAGGAGTCTCAGAACAGGATACGGAAAAGACCACAAACAATAAAAAATACTGCAGTATTGAGTGACATCTCATACCTTTCGATTATGCAATCTCTGCCACTGAATCTCAACAAACTACTGGTCAAATACCCTGCCGACATATCAGTTTCCACTCTAATTAGCTTCAAAGGCAGTTCAGGTGATGAGGCTCTCGGGAAAACTGGTGTTGCTCTAGGTTTACCAAAAGAGTATCAGCACTCTAGCCTTCTTCAGCCCTGACCTCGACTGTGGAATGTGTGGCATATTGCTATTGCTAGAGCATCGGCTGCATCATGAGGTTTTGGATGCTTCTTGAGACCCAAAAGACGGGCGACCATTAATTGCACCTGGCTTTTCTCAGCCCTGCCGTAACCAACCACCGATTTTTTTACTTGCAGGGGAGAATACTCGAAAATCTCAGCCCCTGTCTGAGCTGCAGCCAATAAAGCAACACCTCGTGCCTGTCCTAGCTTTAAGGCAGTCTTGGCATTTACGGCATGAAATATTCCCTCGAGAGCCACTGCATCCGGTGGGTGCAGACTCAAACACTCACGAAGACCCTTATAGATTCTCGGCAAGCGGTCATGAAGCTCATTAGATTCTCCCTTACAGATGCCTCCAACAACACCATATCCACTGCATTGAAGCTGGCTACCTTGACGAGAAACCACCCCATAACCTGTGCCTCTACTTCCGGGATCGATCCCAATGACAATCATTTAGTTAGTTTAAAGAATAGATACGTTGATCATTCTTCTTCGCATCCTACTCCGGAGGTCTCTCAAGCGTAACCCAAAGCCTCCATCTCAGATTCGTCAATGTCAAAGTTGGCATACGCGTGCTGAACATCATCGTGGTCTTCCAAAGACTCCATCAGGCGGAGCATCCGAGCGGCTGACTTTCCTTCTAACTTGACTTCAGTGCTGGGGATCATCGTCAACTCACTTGTAAGCAACGCAATCCCAGAGTCTTCAAGAGCCTGCTTTGTAGCCTCATAATTCTCAAAAGGGGTATATACCTCAAAAACGTCCTCATTAGACTTCAGATCTTCTGCGCCAGCCTCCAAAACTATATCCAATACCTCATCCTCAGAGATATTTCCAGAAGAGAGGGTGATAAAGCCTTTGCGCTCAAACATCCAATTTACGCTTCCTGCCTCACCAAGATTACCTCCATGCTTGGCTAGGAAATGTCTTATCTCAGCCACTGTCCGATTTCTATTGTCCGTCAAGCACTCAAGAAAAACAGCCACTCCGCCCGGACCATATCCTTCATATGTGACAGCCTCATAAATCTGACCTGGTAATTCACCAGTGCCTTTTTTAATGGCTCTTTTAATATTTTCCTGCGGCATATTGGCGCCCCTAGCTGACTGCAGGGCAGTTCGCAGTCTAGGATTGGAATCTGGATCACCGCCACCGATCCGGGCTGCTACAGTCAGTTCCCTGATGAGCTTCGTGAAAAGCTTTCCTCTTTTGGCATCAACTGCTGCTTTTTTATGCTTTATTGAATGCCATTTTGAATGTCCTGACATACACCCACTCCTTGCAGAAATAGTATTCTATAATGGCCTTCATTCTACCATGTAGAGAACACTCATTGACCGCTCTCCGATATCGTAGGGGTGGGATGCCATGCCATTGGGAGGGGATAGGAAAAGCGGGATTTTGGATTTGCGCGCGACGCAGGAGAGGTTCAGTAAATGCACGAAAAGCTTTCTGGATTGACTGTAGACAAAAAACCCAGCGCGGGCCAAGGCTTGCTAACACTACGAATGGTACTGCACTACCAGGGAACCCGTTATGCGGGATGGCAACGCCAGCCCGATCAACTCACTATTCAAGGATCTTTAGAGAAAGCCTTCGAGAAAATCCTTGGCTCTACTGTGAATGTGATCGGCGCTGGTCGCACGGATGCCGGAGTCCATGCCCGAGGCCAGGTAGCTCACTGCCAGGTATCCTCCCCCATTGAAACAAAAAAAATTCGTCGTTCTCTAAATGCAGTGCTGCCTTCAGATATTCGAGTTTTTCACCTGAGCAAGGCCCCTCCTGGCTTTCACGCACTCAAGCATGCCTTGGGTAAGCGCTACGAATATCGAATATACAATGGTCCGGTAATTTCCCCTTTCGTAACCGACTATGTTCTTCATGTACCCTCAAAACTCGACTTCGAGAAAATGTGTCAGGCCAGTCGTGTGCTTGAAGGCTTATACGATTTTTCCAGCTTTGCTGCTTCAAGTTGTAGCACTGTCAATAAAATCCGTAGAATCTCCTCTTCTATAATGCTCCGCCGAGGCCTAATGATCACATACCGTGTTGAAGGTGATGGGTTTTTACACCATATGGTGAGAAATATTGTTGGGACTCTGATCCAAGTCGGATTTGGCAAAATTAGGGCTGATGGCATCTCGGCGCTATTAGCAGCACGGGACCGTTCCAAAGCGGGCCCGACTGCACCACCTCAAGGTCTGTGTCTAGCAAAAGTCTTTTACCCACGTAATGTCACCCGCAACTCTCTAGCATCGTATTGAAATCAGCTCCAGCCATGATAGATTAACGGGCGCAATGAATGCTCTGTTGAAAGGATTTCAGGGAGTTGTTGATCCCGAGAGCCAAGAAGGACGGCTTCTCTCTCTACTGACTCAAAGTTGTCTGCCCCGTCACGTCGCTATTATTATGGACGGAAACGGACGTTGGGCGAAGCAAAAAGGCCTCCCCAGGGTAGAAGGCCATCGCACAGGTGTCGCGGCTGTCAAGTCAACCATTGAGTACGCTGCCCGAATGACTATACCTGTGTTAACACTTTATGCATTCTCCTCGGAAAATTGGAAGCGCCCCGAAGATGAAGTTAGTACACTTTGGCGCTTACTCAGACATTATCTCCATTCTGACCTGGCAACTCTTCAGAAAAACAACATCCGCTTTGGATCTATTGGGCGAACACACGAACTGCCCCTCCTAGTCCAACGGGAAATAGACAAAGTGATCTCAGAAACCTCCTCCAACACGGGGATGCATCTTCTTCTGGCACTCAGTTATAGTGGTCGAGCCGAACTTGTTGATACCTTCAACACACTGTTAAAAGGTGGACGGACTGCGCCCATCCGAGACCGAGACATAGAGGAGCACTTATATACATCAGGTATACCGGACCCTGACCTGTTGATTCGTACTGGCGGCGACATGAGGATCAGTAATTTTCTGCTTTGGCAAATAGCCTACTCAGAAATATATGTAACTGACATGCTATGGCCGGATTTCAGAGGAATTGATTTGGTGAAGGCACTCCTAGAATTCCAAAAGCGTGAACGTCGCTACGGTGGAGTTGAGTCCTCTTCGGGAGCAATCGATGATTAAACGACTGGGCACTGCTGCACTGCTTATTCCATGCGTAATAGCGATCGTCTCCTGGGGACCGCAATGGTCCTTCCTTCTCTCTATAGAAATATTCCTGTTGGTGGCTATTTGGGAACTCTTCCAACTAATGAAGAAATTGGGGTCACCAGGGCTTGTCATTAACGCAGTATTAATCGCTTCCGCCCCTCTGGTATGGAATCTCTCGGAAAGTTTGGGGGTTAATTTCATTTTATTAGCTCCCTTTTTCATCCTGGCTCTTTCCTTACGAGCATCCTCTAATCTCCGCAATGCTCTACACTCGGCCTCACTAAACCTGCTGGCATTTCTCTATTTGGGAATCCCTTTTTCTTTGGCTGTTTTGTTGCGTGGGGAACCAGGCTTGACCTCAAATTGGCCAGACGATCTGGTTGTTATTTTCGTTACAGTTTGGATATCTGATAGCGCAGCTTTTTTTGTGGGCCGAACTCTGGGCAAACACCATGTGACACCAAATCTTTCTCCTGGAAAATCCCTAGAGGGCTTCTTGGCAGGAATGTTCGTCCCTGCGTTTGGGATGGCTTGGCTTGGACCTTCTGTGCTGCCAGACCAGTCATCAATCTTGTTTTTTTTCCTTCTCGGACTGACCCTTGGCTTAACAGCAATTACTGGAGACCTTTTCGAGTCAATGATTAAAAGAGCAGCTCATGTGAAAGATGTTTCCAATTTAGTCCCCGGACACGGTGGTGTACTGGATCGGATGGACAGTCTTCTATTCGCCATTCCCTGGTATTACATGTTCTATCAGGCAGCTTCACTTTTCCAGTCATGAAAACTCTCTCTTTGCTCGGCTGTACGGGATCCATTGGGGAGAGTGTACTGAGTTTAGTGGACCTCTACCCTGACCGCTTTCGTATAGGTGCACTAGCTGCAGGTTCGAACGTTCAAAAACTGCGATTACAGATTAAAAAATATCGCCCCGAGTTGGTAGCCGTCCAAGATATCACTTCGGCTAAGGAGCTTCAGAGCCAGCTTCCTGGCACAAAGATCCTCGAGGGCGAGGAAGGCATTATCCGTGTTGCTGCCGATGACCTGTGCGACATAGTCGTGGCTGCTATCTCAGGGTTTGCCGGATTAAAGCCAGTCTACGCAGCTCTGAAAGCTGGGAAGTGTGTTGCCCTGGCCAATAAAGAAAGCCTTGTAGCTGCGGGTGAAGCGATGACAGGAATTCTCGGCAACAATGGGGGAGCAATCATTCCAGTCGACAGTGAACATAGCGCTATCCACCAATGCTTAAAAGGATCCCATTCCCCAAGGGAAGTTGGTCGACTAATTCTCACAGCTTCTGGAGGCCCCTTTTTAACCCTGCCGATGAAATCCTTTCAAAACATTTCGGTTGAAGAAGCCCTAGCCCATCCAACCTGGAAAATGGGACCTAAAATAACAATCGATTCCGCAACAATGATGAATAAAGGCCTGGAAGTAATCGAAGCTCATCATCTCTTCGGTGTTTCTGGAAAAGATATTGCTGTGATAATCCAACCTCAATCTTTAATTCACTCGATGGTTGAATTTATTGACGGTACTATCTTGGCTCAAATGAGCTTAACCGACATGCGAGTAGCTCTACTCTATGCATTTTCTTACCCGGAACGATGGGAGTCGAGATTGCCTAAATTCGACCTCTTCTCACTTCAATCTTTGGACTTCATCGAACCAGACTTCAATCGATTTCCTTGCCTCAGCCTGGCCTATCAGGCCTTAGAAGCCGGGGCAACATTTCCGGCTGCCCTTAACGCAGCTAACGAGACAGCCGTATCTGCTTTCCTGTCAGAACGAATTCACTTCACAAGGATTTACGAGATCGTGGAGACTGTACTACAGAAACACGAGGCCCTCTCCGGTGTCGACCTCGAATCTGTATTCCAGGCAGATCAACAAGCCCGGGCTCTCGCAGAGGAATGTATCAAAAATCAAGATTGACCTTTGCTAAAATGGATGCTTCCGTTTACTTTAGGCCTCCGGTCAACGGCTATATCTTGTAATCTGCGTGAAACTGAAAGGAAAACGACTTGGCAATCCTTAGTTCTTTTAGCACAAGCGTGCTGGCTTTTGTTTTTGTCCTCGGTTTTCTGATTTTTATTCATGAGTTGGGACATTTCTTAGTCGCTCGTTATTTCGGGATCCGAGTTGAGGTCTTCTCGCTTGGATTCGGCCGAAGATTGTGGGGAGTGAAGCGAGGGGATACCGACTATCGTATCAGTCTTATTCCCTTGGGAGGCTACGTCAGCATGGCGGGCGAAAACCCTAATGATACATTGGCAGGATCTCCCGACGAGTTTCTCTCCAAATCTAAGCGGGAGCGTTTCTTTGTCGCGGTAGCGGGCCCCGCCATGAATATTGGTCTCGCCGTTGTTCTACTAGCTGCAGCTTATATCTATGGCCAGGAGGTCCCCGAATACCGGAGTGGCCCGGCCATTCTCGGAGCAGTTGAGACGGGCGCTCCAGCAGACCAATCTGGACTTATTGAGGGTGACACCATTCTTTCCTTGAATCAAAAACCTACTCCAACTTGGAAGGAAGCCAATTTCAGAATCCGAGTTAACGGTTCCAGGGAAATTTCGGTGAGTTATCTCAGAGGATCAAGTGTCTTGCATACTACCGTTACCCCCACAACCTTACCGGATGGGAGTGGAAGTATCGGCGTAGCACCCCACGTTCCCTTTCTTGTAGCTGATATTGTACCTGAATCCGCAGCACACCGAGCCGGGATAAAGAAAGGGGACTTAATTCTAGCGGCATCTAGTGGGAATCTGACCGGCCGAGGCTTTTATTCAATCCTACAACTCATCCGGTCTTCGCAGAACGAACCACTTCAGATAGAGATTCTAAGAAACGGAAACATACTGGAAATGTCAGCGACTCCACAATGGACGGATGAGGGACCAAAGCTCGGAGCTTATGTCGAATTTAAAAGGAAAATGGAAAAGTTTGGAGTGGTTGAATCACTCCAAAAATCAATTCAAGAATGCTCAAGCATGGCCAAATTGACCTTTGTAACGATCGGTCGATTAATAACTGGCACCTCTTCCATAAAACAACTATCTGGTCCTATCGAAATTGCGAAATACTCAGGCCAGGCAGCATCGCTAGGACTAATACCATTGGTACTACTGATGGCGGTTATATCTCTCCAACTAGGCCTTTTCAACCTGTTGCCGATTCCTGTCCTAGACGGTGGATTGATTGCTCTTCTGGCCATCGAAGGTCTCATAGGTCACGATCTCAGTATGGCCGTTAAAGAACGTATTTTTAAGGTTGGCTTCGTATTCATCATCCTCGTGATGGGGTTTGTAGTTTTCAACGACTTAGCTAAAAACCTACCGAAATTCTAGATTCAGAAGTACCATTACCCAAAGACCTTGGATGGGGATCTTGCTAGGAATTTAACGACCCTAGCAACGAAAGCCGAACAAGTGATTTCTCCTAATTGCCCCTTCTCGCATGCAGACTCCCCATAGCTCTGCACAACATCCATTTTCAAGCCTGGGGAAGACATCGTTACGGGAAATGAGTGCGCCGTATGCTCTCGAACTTCGCAAGGTGTGGAATGATCAGCAACCAAACCTACCATTAGAGAATCCGTCGCCCGTTTCAATTTCTCCAAAAGCCGACCTAGAACCAGATCAGTTTCCTCGATAAAAGTTTTTTTTCTATCTGGATCTCCCTCGTGCCCCGCAATATCGCAGCCTTTCACATGAAGGAAAATCAGATCATAATCGCTAATCGAATCGAGAGTGAGCTGGGCTTTTTTCTCAAGATCTGTGTCAAAGTTAGCTGTCAACTCCGGTCTCGTGAGAACCTCCATACCGGCCAAGGCCCCCATTCCTAAGACTGTCACCTCACCACTAATTACTATCGCTTTAATCCCTTTTTGGCCGTAGAAATCAGTGTAAGCTTCCCGGCGTCCTGCAGAACGGGTCAAAATGGCATTGGCCGGAGACAATCCTGCAGAGATACGTTTCCGATTGACAGGATGGTCGTCTAGACACTCCTGAGCCCTCCGTAGAATCCGGTTCAAAAGGGTAGCAGTATACCCGGCACTTGAAGAAATCGATGAGGACTGAACAGTCAAAATCCTATTCCCTCGTGGGCCAGGATCAGAATCAGTTATATCACTTGACAGTCCTTGTCCTCGCAACAACAAAACACCTCGGTGCTCCGTACCAGGATGAAATTCAGCCTCTCCGGGGAACAATTGATTGAGGGTCTCCACCAATTCGGCAGTGCCGTTGCGGATCCTACCAGCTCTCCGATCAAGAATCTGTCCGTGTGGATCTATAGTCGCAAAATTAAATCGCAAGGCTACATCGTCCCGCCTGAGCTCCAGTCCCACCCCTGCTGCCTCAATTGGGCCACGACAAAATTGGGATGCCTTGGGATCTTGACCAAACCAAGCTAGATGGCCGATATCAGTCCCTGCTTCACCTCTGGAATTGAGGATCTGCATCTTACCGGAAATGCCCTCGGCTGCAACCCTATCCATCGTGGGGGTTTTCGCAGCTTCCAGAGGGGTTACCCCTCCAAACTTTGTGATTGGTAAATCACCTAGACCATCCTGAATAAGAATAAAACCTTTAGAGCGCTCGCTTGACAAGCTCCTCACCTCCAAGATTCAGGCGCTCTCTTAAACCATCAGCTATCACTCTCAAGAGCTTCGGAACGGTATCCTCATTGGTACTGTTTTCAACGACGGGCGTCTGAACCTGATATGCCATCTCCAGAATATAATCCTGAATCTCTAATATTGAGTCGATATTATTCATGTAACGTTCCGCCGGGCGAGACTCTTCTGTTTTCTCACGGCCAGGAAACCTCCCCAAATAGTCGTCTCGATCGAGATTAGCGATTACAACGTTAATAATTTGAGCATCTTTACTAAGGTGGTCCACATTGAGTAGGCCAGGGACCAAATGGACCCCCTCAATAACCATACTATTGTTTTCCTGCGTAGCTCTCTCTAAAAGTGCCGATACGCCTACCAGTACTCGAAGCGCCTGCTGTTTAAAGGCTTCTATGACTCCCGACTTTTCTTCTGATCTAAATTCTTCGGATTTCCAAGCCTCATAAGAAGAGTAGTGGATGGCAGGAAAAAGATCTCTAGAAAACATCATACGCATAATTTCTCTAACGCTATCCGTTGAAACTACCTGAGCTACCCCCAGACGGTGAGCTACATCTGTCGCAAGCAAGGTTTTTCCGGCACCACTAGAACCTCCGAAGAGAAGAATCACAGGCCTACTTGCAGAGTGAACATATCGCCATAGAAGATATCTCTCGGCTATCTCCTGGCCGTGGATTTCGGACAATGTTTCGTAAACCAAACGGCGGAGTTTCTTTCTTCGGATCGATTTCCGGGAACTGCTTAAGAGCTTTTCCTGAACCTTGAAGGCAATCCCATATCCAACAGAGGGATCCAATCCGGCGGCCTGAAGTGAGCGCGTTAAAATCCCCTTACTGAAAGGCCCTGCCTGTCCATCCTCAACTCTAATTTTCGGTGGAATTGATTCCGGGCTCTCGACTTGTATATTCAAACTGTATTCCCTAAGTAACAATTCTGATACGGTTTCCCGTAACTCTTCCAAGGCCACCTCTCCTTGCTGAAGGAATTGATTCCTGACACTGTTGGAAACTGTGTATGCTTCTTTAAAACTCAAGCCTCTTTTCAACAGTGAGTGCGTAAGATGCCCTCTTAGGAAAGGCGTTTTCACATTCTTGTCAAGGACAACAAGCGGGTATTTCTTTCTCACTTCTGTATCTCCAATCAGATCATCTCAAGCCGTCTACAAATTATTCCTCAAGACGTTGCTTGTAAAGATAGCTAATAGGCAGACTCCACCTTTTATTCTTCGTTTATCGACACCCTGTACCGATAAACGTTGCTCATCTCAAATCATAATTGAGCAAGTACACAGGGAGTAACTAATCATGAAATCAGAATTGCCGACGTGAGTCTAGAAGAATGGTAACCGGACCCACGTTAACCGATGAAATAGCCATTGATGCACCAAATTTACCTGTAGACACAAGTAACCCCGACTGACGTAATAGTTCCAAGGTTTTCCTAAAAAGAACGTGGGCTCTCGGAGGGCTCTCAGCTAAATTAAAACCAGGCCGATTTCCCTTACGGCAGTCACCGTGCAAGGTGAACTGGGAAACTACTAGGATCTGCCCTTTCTCCTCTAATACCGAATGATTCATTTTCCCAGCATCATCAGAAAAAACCCGCATATTGAGAATTTTTCTCGCAAAATAATCACAATCTTGTGGCCCATCATCTTTTTCAACGCTCACGAGAGCCAATAATCCCGGCCCGATTTCTCCGATAGTTTGACCTTCGACTTTTACATAAGCTTCCTCGACTCGCTGGATAACCCCTCGCATAGCTCCTCCTCGCCCAGATTACAACACTAGTCCTTCAGTCTAGCACTATCCTAGCTCATTAGGTGTTCACCTTTCTTTTCCCTTTTTTCTTGACTTTTCACCTTTGTTTCACCATCATTATCTCTGGGGGTTGAACATATGTCACTCACGCGTCGTCAAAGTCAGATCTTGGATTTTTTAAAACACTACTTGCAAGAGAAGGGATTCTCTCCTTCTTTTGAGGAGATAGCAGCCTATCTTCAGGTTTCCTCACTGAATGGGGTTTATAAACACCTCCAAGCATTAGAACAGAGGGGTTATATACGTAGACTTTCAAATCAGGCTCGCTCCATTCAATTGTGCAATCCCGACCAGATAGGCAAGGCGACCCTCCCCTTGCTCGGGACCATTGCTGCAGGAACGCCCATAGAAGCTCTTACTGAAAATGAAGAAGTCGCGGTACCGGAAGATTTTTTGGGTAAAGGTCGACATTTTGCGCTGCGCGTTCGTGGGGATTCCATGATTGATGAGCAGATCCGTGATGGAGATCTCGTAATTGTCTCGGAACGGACACAAGCACACAATGGACAGACCGTGGTGGCGTTAATTGATGACGAGACGACCACCCTCAAAAAATACTACCGTGAAAAAAACATGGTACGTCTCCAACCAGCCAACCCAGTGATGGATCCCATCTATGTAAAGGAAAGCGGACTTAGAATTCAAGGTATTGTCACCGGGGTTATACGCCGCTATTAGAAAGATCACTCCTACTTCGAAAGGAAAGATGATGTGTTACAAGGTCCGAGTTGCGGGAAAGGTATTTCAGGGGAGCGATACCAAAACACTGATCAGGCTCGCGGTCGAAGCTCGCAAAGCGGCGGGGAGACCACAAGTAACGAGCTCTTCAGCACCTTCGACTTCACTGCAAGACACTCGATCTGCAGCATAGTTATGAGTTAGCGATCATGCTCTTGGTTGGATTATCAGCTGAGGATGAAGGTATCTCTAAAGTTTTTCCTCGCTTGACCTCTAATCATTCGGTCCTGTCTAATCAAAATGATGAAAAGGAAGCCTGCCTTTGAAGTTAAAGGCGCACCTCGAGGTAAAAAAAGGCGTTTCACCACTATCTCAGGTGACGAAGTAGCCCCACTTTACTCAGCCCGTTCCGAAGAAGTCACAGATAGTTCTCTACCGGGGGAATTCCCTTTCACTCGCGGGATTCACCCCGAAATGTACCGTGAACGGCTCTGGACAATGCGCCAGTTCTCCGGGTTTGGGAGTGCTAGTCAAACGAACCAGAGATTCAAGTTTCTCTTGGCGCAAGGACAACAAGGATTATCAGTAGCCTTTGACCTCCCAACACTGATGGGGCTAGATTCAGACCACCCTCTATCCATGGGGGAAGTGGGTAAGTGTGGTGTGGCCATTGACTCCCTAAGGGACATGGAAGATCTTTTCCGGGATATTCCGCTAGCCGATATTAGTACGTCAATGACGATTAACTCTCCGGCCGCCGTACTTTTGGCTATGTACGTAGTAGTGGCTGAAAAACAAGGAGTTCACAGAGATAAACTCCGTGGAACACTTCAGAACGACATCTTGAAAGAATATATCGCCCAAAAAGAGTGGATCTATCCACCCAGACCGGCCATGCGCCTGGTAGTAGATTCAATTCGGTTTTGTACTCGAGAACTACCTTTGTACAACGGTATTTCTATCAGTGGTTATCATATACGCGAGGCAGGCTCGACGGCCGCCCAAGAACTGGGCTTCACTCTCCGCAATGGTATCGAATATGTCCAATGGCTTATAGATTCAGGTCTCGAGGTTGACAATTTTGCACCGCGACTCTCTTTCTTCTTTAATGCACACAGTGACTTTTTTGAGGAAATTGCAAAATTCAGAGCTGCCCGCCGCCTATGGGCACGGCTCATGAAAAAACGTTTTGGAGCACTCGATAGTCGATCAATGAAGTGCCGATTTCATGCGCAAACTGCCGGCTGCAGCTTGACAGCACAACAACCACATAACAACATCGTGCGCACTACAATCCAAGCCCTTGCAGGAGTACTAGGTGGAACCAACTCGCTCCACACCAACTCATACGACGAGGCTCTGGCACTTCCCACCGGCGAGTCAGCACTCCTTGCCTTAAGAACTCAGCAGGTGATTGCCTGTGAGAGTGAAGTCACTAACACCGTTGACCCCCTTGGGGGATCACACTTTGTTGAAGCCCTGACCAACCGTCTTGAGGAAAAAGCTATTGAATACATCGAAAGGATAGATCTTCTGGGAGGCATGATCCCCGCTATAGAGCAAGGTTTTCCGCAACGCGAGATCGGCAAAGCCTCCTATGCCTACCAGGAAGCACTTGAAAAACAGGAAAAGATAGTCGTAGGGGTCAATGCCTATGTCGCTGATGAGGTAGAATCAATCCCTACTTTGAAAATCGGCAATGACATCCGAAAAAAACAGCAAGCAAAGCTTTCCCGCCTTAGAGATGAAAGGAACTCGGGTTTGGTCGAACAAAGATTAGCCAGTCTTCGCGCTTCCGCTCAAGGCAACAGCAATCTCATGCCCCCAATCCTGGATGCAGTCAGAGATTACGCCACTGTGGGTGAGATCAGTGCTACTCTCAAAGATGTTTTTGGAGCATATGTCGAACCCAACTTCTGAAGTAGAAAACAGAGCTAATATATGTCGCAAACCAAAATTCGAATTTTGATAGCCAAACCTGGATTGGACGGACACGATCGAGGAGCTAAAGTAGTAGCTCGCGCTCTACGAGATGCCGGAATGGAGGTTATTTACACAGGCCTTCGTCAAACGGTTGACCGCATTGTCACAGCTGCCATTCAAGAAGATGTTAATGCGATAGGACTTTCCATCCTCTCCGGAGCTCACATGCACCTATTCCAGACTCTACTAGAAGAATTACGCAAAAGAGATGCCCAGGAAATTCTAGTATTTGGAGGTGGAATCATTCCCGACGATGACATACCAGTCCTTCAATCAGCAGGTGTTCGGGCCATCTTCCAGCCCGGAACCCATACTAAAGAAATCGTCGATTTCCTCAGACAGAATGCCCAGTAATCATATCTCCGACTGGGACACCCATGCGGACTATACCCACAGACAGATTACCCTGGTCA
>CAYXBG010000022.1:0-23479 GCA_964463145.1 uncultured Acidobacteriota bacterium | reverse complement strand
GCACCCGCTCTGATTGCTCAGGAGAAAAACGAGAAACGTCTAGCGTTTACCTTCGAGTATCTACCCTTCATGAAACCTATGGGTTATTGGAGGCCCCGGGAAATCAGTAATCAAATACTACGCACTCTTGAAAAAAACCACATTAAAGCCGCAGGATTTGTTATCCAGCAGAAGGTGGAAGATGACCCATCTACCTACGTTATCCTCGACGACTGGGTATCTAGAAAGCACACCCTAGGAAACCAAACTTGGGGTAATGCCGATCTCAATTCTATTGAGGCTAAACACTTCATTGAACATATTGCAGATGGTCATAAATATCTCCGTAACATCACTAGATCCCATCCACAAAACTATCGATTTCTGCGCTATCCAAACCTGCACCAAGGAGAAAAAAGTAAAAAAAAGAAACGTGTCAAGCGGGCGATCGAGCGCGCGCGCTATCAAGTGGCGCACGTCTCGGTAAAGACTGCCACAAACTTTTTCAACCGCCCCTTCGCTAGGTCTCTCCAGGAGAATCATAGCGACAGCATCGAAGTACTTAAAAATCGTTATTTAAAGCATGTACTGGATTCTCTAGATTATTCAGAATCTCAGAGCCGGATTGTCTTCGGGAACAACATACCCCATATCCTCCAACTGCACACAGGCATCGCTATTTCAACGATGCTGGATCCACTTATTGCAGCGTTGAAAAACCGAGGCTATATATTTATTAGCTTACAAGAAGCTCTTAATAATCCCGCTTATCAGACTGAGGAAAACTATGTGGGCCCAATGGGCCTGATATTCATTGACAGAGTGGCTGCTACCCGCGGAATTCCCTTCAAGGCCGAATCAGGAATCAATGCAAAGAAGATCGAACAAGAACTCGAAAGCTTATTCCCATGAAAAACCCCATTGATTGTCTTCTCGACCTTTGGGCAGTTCTCTACGGAGCTAGATCAACCAACTCCATACCAAGGTCAGGGCACCGGCAAGCAGACAATAGAAACTCATAGGCAGGATAGTTTTGCGGATTAAACTCCCTTCCCGTCCTACTAGGCCCACTGTTGCCGAAGCGGCAACCACGTTGTGAACAGTGATCATGTTACCGGCTGCTCCACCCACTGCCTGCGCTGCCACTATCAATAAGGGGTAAACCTGGATCTTTTGTGCTGTCAAAAATTGGAATAGTGAGAACATTAGATTCGAAATGGTGTTACTACCGGCCACAAAAGCGCCCAGCGCCCCTATCCAGGGAGCCAAAAATGGCCATCCAGCACCCCCCATACTGGCAGCGGACTCGGCCAAATGTAGAGGCATACTCTCCAGGCCCGAAGTGTTGTACTGGGCACCCGAGAGAATAAACACTCGAGCCATCGGCACAGCAAATACTAATGCTATTCCAGCACCGATAACCTGACCTCCAGCCACCCTGCAAGAGGCTCCTATCTGGCTCCAACCCATTCCATGCAACAGATATGTCAGTACACAGGTAACAATAAGAATAAACCCGGGAAGATAGAAGGGTTGAATAGTCTGGCCGATCCCGGTTTGCAAAATGTCAACAGGCCCCACAGAAATACCGGCCAAAACCTTCTTGAGACCTAACATGGGTAATCTTGACACCATCAAAAGTAGAGCGACAATGGCATAAGGGAGCCATGCAACAACCGTCGCAATGGGACGCGAGAAAGAATTCTCCTGAACAACCTCTCGTCCATTCCAATCGGAATCCCAGCCAGACTTAGGAGGAAAATCCCAAACTTTTTTTGGAGTAAATAATCCCCACCTTGCTGAGGGTACTACGATGGCTAGGCCAATAGCTGCACCAACTATCGAAGGGAACTCAGGACCCAAGAATATAGCGCAAAGGAAATAAGGTAGTGAAAAGCTGATTGCAGCGAAAAGGGCAAAAGGCCAAGCTTGGAGACCTTCTCTAAAACTCCTATTAGCCCCAAAAAATCTAGTTAGTAAACCGCAAAGAAACAATGGCACTATCAATCCACATGTGGCGTGTAACAAGGCAACACGGAATGTTACATCTTGAAGCATTGCCTGTACCGTTAATTGATCCTGGAGGAGAAAACGTTCAACAATCTCTGAATCAAGACCTCCTGCGACCCCTACAAGGATCGGAGTACCTACAGCACCAAATGAGACAGGGGTGCTCTGGATGACTAGACCAACCATCACTGCTGCTAGGGCTGGAAAGCCTAGAGCTACTAATAGTGGTGCTGCCACAGCAGCAGGTGTACCGAACCCAGATGCCCCTTCGATAAAACTTCCAAAAAGCCACCCAACTATGATGGCCTGGACTCGACGGTCTGGACTAATAGTAGTGAGAGATGCTCGAATCGAGCTAATAGCACCGCTTTGGGCTAGGGTTGCCAGAAGAAGTAGCGCCCCAAAAACAATATAGAGTAAAGACACCGCCAGTATCAGTCCTTGTAGAGATGCCGCGACCAACACTCGAGTTTCCACTCCCCAAACCAATGCAGCAACTCCTAGAGTAACAACATAGGCTACTGGCATAGCACGACGCGCAGGCCAACGCAGTATCACTAACAGAAGCGTTACCACAAGAATAGGAGTAAGGGCTAAAACACTAGACAGCATCGAGATCAGCTCCATTCGTATTCACAACACAGTGGCTCTTAAAGGGCCGTCTATCCATCTCCACACATCCCCCGCTGCGGAGAGCCGCAGGGACAAGGACCAGGCCCAATTGCCGCTGATTCTGAGGACCGGCTAGAAACAGCAAACGCAGAGATTAATCTTTGTGTTTGCACACTGCCGCAAGCAACACACTGAATAGACTTCGCTTCCCTGTTCAAAATCCTTTCGAACCGAGAACCGCAAACCGTGCATTTGTACTCAAATATTGGCATCAGTCTATTTTAGCAACCTTCACGTACCACACTACAGATCTCAAAAGTTCTCACAAGCCTGTTTTCAAAGATCTGTAGCTCGCAAGGATACCTCTTCCGGGAAACAAAATGTAATAGGAGCAGCCTCATTCGCTACTATTTACGGATGTTCTGTTCATCGAGGGGTTTTATCCTCTTACTGGCACTTCTGACTTTTTCTTGTCAAGCGCACTATCCAGAAGAAATCCGAGGACTCTGGGTAGTTCGTCACACACTGAAAAGTGAAGAGCGTATTAAAAAAATGGTAGACGATGCTAAGCGGGCTGGATTCAATACCCTTCTCGTACAAATACGTGGCCGAGGAGACGCGTTCTACGAATCACAACTGGTCCCAAAGGCAGAGGGACTTAGTGGAGAATCTGAATCCTTTGATCCTCTAAGTGTAGTAATCGCTGAGGCAAGGGACAAGGGTATGCAGGTGCACGCCTGGTTTAACGTCTGCCTGGTAGGTAATCTTTCTAAAGTTCCGACATCCAACCAGCATGTAACACTTCAACATCCAGAGTGGTTACTGAGACCCGAGAGCTTGTACCGTTCTTTTGGAGATACTTCCATACCGGCCAAGCAACAGGTATCCAGGCTCCAGGCAGAATTCCGGAAAACTAGAGGCCAAGGCCTTTTCCTAGACCCTACTAATTCAGGTGCACGGGCACATCTGGTCAACGTGGTAAAGGAACTTCTTAATAAATATAAGGTTGATGGATTACACCTCGATTACATTCGCTATCCCGATACGAAGGCAACCTTCACCCCTGAAGCTATCGCACTTTTCAAGGAGTCTATACCTGAGACACTCCGCGAAAATTCGCGACAGGTATCTGACCCTCTCGTTGTCACTAAACAGTATCCAGATCTATGGGCAGCCTTCCGCCGACATAGTATTACGGAGCTGACTCGCCAAATCTCAATTGCCGCCAAACAAACACGGCCAAAAATTCTGATGTCGGCAGCAGTTATCGCTAACCGAGAAGAGGCGCTGACACTCCGAGGTCAGGATTGGTTCGAGTGGCTAGAACAAGGTATCGTGGATATTGTATGCCCGATGGCTTACCGGACCGATAACGAACAATTCAAAAAAGAAATCGAAGAGGCTCGAAGATCTAAATTTGGCCACCAAGTCTGGGCCGGAATAGGTTCTTATAAACTCGATTCGGACGGAGTCCTTGCCCAAATCCAGCTGACCCGAACACTAGGAGTGGGGGGGTTTGTTATCTTCTCGTATACGTCACTAGCAGAGGAGGCCTCTGCTAGTGAAAATTTTTTAACCCCTATTGGGAATTTTCTTAATACTCCCTAACCTAGAGGGAGAAAAGTATGTCATGAGTAGTGGCGCAGATCGGAGCCTAGATAAACTTGCCTCGGCCGAGCGATTCGGCCGTCCGGATCGCTCATAAATTCCTCCCATTGGGAGACCCAACCGCTAGTCCGAGCTAGAGCGAACAACGCCGTAAACATCCAATTTGGAAACCCTATGGCACGGTAGGTTATTCCTGAATAGAAGTCGACATTGGGGTAGAGCCGCCGTTTCAAAAAATAGTCATCCTTCAGGGCTATCGCTTCGAGTTCCTGGGCAAGGTCCAATAACGGCGACGGTTTGGCTACTTGGAAAACACTATCCGCTAGTCTCTTAATAATCTTAGCCCGCGGATCATAGTTTTTATAGACTCGATGGCCAAAGCCCATAAGCCGGATCTCACCTTTCTTGACCCTCTCCATGTGGTCGCCAACCCGATCAACGGAACCTATGGACTCCAACATCTTCAGAACGGCTTCGTTTGCCCCTCCGTGTAGGGTTCCGGCTAGAGCACCCATTGCTGCTGCTGTTGCCATGTAGGGATCGGCCAAACTGCTGCCAACACTCCGCATTGCATTGGCACTGCAATTCTGCTCATGGTCGGCATGCAGTGTAAACAAAACATCCAAAGCTTCGGAAAACACAGAGTCGACTCGGTTCTCGGTCTCTTCGAAAACCAGCCGGAGAAAATCATCGACAAAGGGTTTGTCTGGATCAGGATCTAGCAACGAGAGACCCATCTTATGGCGGTATACAAAAGAAATTATAGTTGGAACAGAACCGATCAGGCGAGTGAGGTGGATACGTCGGTTTTCTCGGTCAGTCACATCCACCGCTTCAGAATAGATTCCAGAGAGAGCAGCCACAGCACTCATCAACATTCCCATTGCACTAGACTCAGGGGGGAAAGTTTGTATCAATTCTCTAATCTTTGATGGGGGATTAGCATGGGATCGAATCGCCAGGGTCCACTCATCTAACTGATCCTTATCGGGAAGTTCTCCATGAAAAATCAAATAAGAGACTTCAAGGAAAGACACTCCTTTGGCTAACTCATCTATCGGATAACCTCTATAGCGAAGAATCCCTTTCTCTCCGTCTATGAAGGTGATCCGACTCCTGCAGGAACCGGTATTTGAGAAGCCTGGATCGTAGGTAATCAATCCAAAGTCATCATCATTCAGCTTGATCTTGCGGAAATCCAGTGCACGCACGGCTCCGTCTTCTATCTCTATTTGATAGTTCCGGCCAGTCCTATTGTCCGTGACCTTCAAACTGCTATCACTCATACGCAACGCTTTCGGATCTCCACTGACTCTTTATCTGCAGTGTTCAGAAACAAGGCACTCAACCCTCAAAATCCTTGGGAAAAATCTCCTTTAAGGATAATCCAGCAGAGGGGGGAAACTCAATTACATGTTAGAATTTTTACATGGTTTGGGATGGTTTGGGATTGAGCAATCAAATAGGTTCAGCGCCTCACCTAGACACCCCATAAACGGTCACTAGCTTGCTTTATCCTAGAGTTAGCCCAGTTTTAAAATTTCTAAAGAGTCTTCTGATCCAATTATCTGACCCCCGAGAGAACACTGAAATGTCACCTAGCCAAGAACATAAAACACAAGAAGCAACAACTACACTTTACTCTGGAGAGAGTTCAATATATCCTTTGCGGCCTTGAAATGCGCGTACTTATCCTTGGAGGCGGGGATGTAGCCTACCTGGTGGCCCGCCGCCTGATCAGAGAAAAAAACGAAATCACTATCGTAGAGCTCAATGAGGAGCGCTGCGCCGAGTTGGAAGAACGCCTCGACGCTAGAATAGTTCTCGGGAGCGCTGCCAGTATCGAGACACTCGAGCAAGCTTATATCGACCAAGTTGATATGGTAATTGCTGTTACGGACAGTGACCGCACCAACGTCATAGGTTGCCTAATCGCGCAGAATTATTCCAACGTTAAGATTAAGATAATGCGGCTCAGGACTCATGAGGCCCAGCGCTGGCAAGAAATGGCCAACAGAAAAGGCCTACAGGTAGACCTGGTACTCCATCCAGATGGCGAGGCGGCCAACAGACTACTCCGGGTCGCTTCTCTACCAGGTGTATCCGACCTACGAACGTTTATTGACGGCAGGGTAAGCCTTTTTGGCATGACAGTAACTGACACCAGCTGGGTTGTTGGCAAATCTATGAAGGAACTCGACCAAGCAGCACCTCCTAGTAATTCCTTAATCAGTATGATCTTTCGAGGACATCGTGTAATCATCCCGAAAGGTTCCGATCGACTGCAAGCCGGTGACCACATCTATATCGTTGTTACTAAAGATCAATTCGAGGAATGTCTCCAATTCATGGGGCTAACCCCGGAAGCAAAAGTCCGACGTGTTTTTATCCTAGGAGGAAAACAAATCGGCATTGAGATGGCTCAACATCTTGAGGAATCTGGTGTAAAGGTGAAACTCTTCGAGAAAGATCTAGCCCGCTGTGAAAAAATCTCTACCCTCGTTAAACGTACTGTAGTAATTCACGGGGACGGAACGGATCAGAAGCTTCTGGCTGAAGAAAATGTTGAGGGTGTTGATGCCTACATGGCACTGACAGGCCACGATGAGGACAATATTATCGCTTCGCTCCTTTCCAAAAGACTCGGGGCTAATAAGGCCATAGCGCTAATCAACCGCTTGGATCTGCTTCCCATAGTACCTTTGATAGGTATTAATGCGAGCTTGAGTATTCGCCTAGTAACCGTTGACCGAATACTGCAATTTGTACGGAAAGGTCAGGTTCTGTCCGTCCATACCTTTCGGCAAGAAGAGGCAGAGGCAATCGAATTAGTCGCAACAGCGGGTTCTCCTTACGTGGGGAAAAAACTCTCCGATGTCCATCTACCCGACGGGGCCATCATCGGTGCCATCGCATGCCCCAATGGGAACATTACAGTTCCGCGCGGTGAAGCAATCATAAAGGCTGGCGACCGTGTTATCTTTTTCTGTCTCGAGACTGTAGTCCAGGAATTGGAGTCCGCCTTCATCACCGACTCATGAGATCTATCATCCGATGGCCAAAAACCCTCGAATTAGTAGGGTACTTCTGTTTGGCCACGGCTGTGGCCCTACTCTTACCTTTATCCACAGCCTTTTATTTTGGTGATAATGGCCTCTGGCCTATTCTCTATGCAATCTTCTGGGCGCTCACCCTAGCAGGATTTCTAATTGGTTGTTTTCGAGGACCTACTATCGAGTTCAGCCATAGAGAGGCCATTATCATGGTGCTGCTAGCGTGGCTGACTGTGATCGGACTCGGGTCCTTACCGTTCTACTTCTCCAACTCATTCGGAGGACTAACAAATGCCGCGTTCGAATCAGCTTCTGGCTTCACTACAACTGGAGCCACCATATTAGAAGAGATTGAGTCGCTTCCAAAAAGCCTGTTGATCTGGCGTTCCTTCACACAGTGGCTAGGTGGGATGGGCATCATTCTGCTCGGTATTGCAATCCTACCCCTGATAGGGACTGGAGGTATGGAACTTTATCGGGCCGAGTTTTCCGGATCGATTTCAGAAAAGCTCAAACCGCGTATTACTGAAACCGCACTGTCTCTCTGGGGCA
Organism: uncultured Acidobacteriota bacterium; assembly: GCA_964463145.1. Taxonomy (GTDB): domain Bacteria; phylum Acidobacteriota; class UBA6911; order RPQK01; family CBDAPI01; genus CAYXBG01. The sequence goes on along the minus strand of CAYXBG010000022.1, from coordinate 15,665 downwards.
TCTATTGTTCACTCACCCTGGTCTGTATTATCGCGCTTTCCCTGGTTGGAATGCCCCTTTTTGATGCAGTAGCTCACGCCTTTTCGACTATGGCAACAGGCGGGTTCTCACCTCGTAACTCCAGTATTGGATCCTTTGAAAGTGTCGCCATTGAAGGCGTCGTTATTCTGTTCATGTTCCTAGCAGGAATAAATTTCGCTCTTCAATATCGACTCTTCCGCCAGAAGCGCCTCCGACGATTTCTAAGAGACCGCGAATTGCGTGTTTTTGCAGGACTGATTGCAATATCGACGATCTTGATCACCGTATCACTAACAACCGGGCTCTCAGTTCCTCTGAGTACTGCTTTCCGATCTGCCCTGTTTCAAGTCGTTTCAATTGGCACGGGCACTGGGTTCTCGTCGTCTAATTTCGCTCAATGGACCCCTTTCGCACAGTTGTTATTGCTAGTACTAATGTTCTCCGGGGGCTGCACAGGATCCACGGCTGGAGGACTAAAGATCGCACGGATAGACATGCTTTGGCAGGTCATCCGCCGCGAATTCCACCGAATGGTCGAACGGCGCGGAGTTTTCTCAATTCATATGAACGGGGCTGCGGTTCCTGAAAGAACAGTTCAGGGAATGTTGAATCTACTATACCTGGCACTGATCATTAATTTCTCTTCCTGCCTACTTCTCACTGCTTTCGGAGTCGACGTATTCACATCTATCACAGCAGTGGCTGCATCAATGTTCAACATAGGTCCAGGGCTAGGACAGGTTGGGCCCGCCGAAAATTATAGCGGCTTCTCGGCCCCTGTTAAATGGGTTCTTATGTTCGATATGGTGGCGGGTCGACTAGAATTCTACGTATTCCTGGTGATCCTATCCCGTTCCTTTTGGCGTAAGTAACGCCTCATCTTCAATGCAATCTCAGGCCAACGCCTGTTCGAGGTCAAGGATCAGGTCTGATGTAGACTCAATTCCTACGGAAAACCTGATGAGCGTTTCAGGAATTCCTATTGCCTCTCGCTCACGAGCGGAAAGACCCGCGTGAGTAGTCTTCGCTGGTAAAACCACCAACGATTCCACACCTCCCAAACTTGGCGCCAGGATGGGAAGGCGTAAACGTTCCATAAAACGATTTGTGTCTTCCTCTCCCCCTGAAAGTTCAAAACTCAACATCCCTCCATAGCCTCCAAAAAAACTCTTCGCAGTGGAGTGACCGCAACAACCTACCAGTCCGGGATAATACACCCTTTTCACAGAAGAATGTTGGTCCAGAAATGTAGCAATCTTGGCCGCTGAAGTGTTTTGATGCCGCACTCGTACTAACAGAGTTTTCATCCCACGGTGCAAAAGAAAGCATGTGTGAGGATCCATGGAGCCCCCCAAAAGATTTAAATTGGAAGTGATGTTTTTGATCAGTGACCCTGATCCGGCCACTGCACCCCCCACAATGTCACTATGGCCATTAAGATATTTCGTAGCGCTGTGCAGCACGAGATCAAATCCCAATTCTAGGGGTCTGAAATTTACCGGTGTCGCAAAGGTATTATCAATCAAGGATAGAAGCTGGTTATCGGCAGCAAAACCCACCACTCCAGGCAGATCTGGCACCTGCATCAAAGGGTTCGTGATGGACTCAACGTAAAAGGCCTTAGTTTCAGGTCGTAGCTTTCTTTCCCATTCAGATACATCTCGCCCATCTACCCAATCATGATCAATTCCAAAACGACTGAGATAATTGGACAGTAGGTCGTGCGTTCCCCCATAGAGTCCAGCCAGGGCCAGCAAGTGATCCCCAGGTGACAGTACGGTCATCAAGGCGGTAGAAATCGCTGCCATACCACTGGACATGACCATTCCAGCTTCTGCTTTCTCGAGGGATGCAATTTTCCCCCCAAGGGCCAGATGATTGGGAGTATTGTTCAGTCGGATATAGCGAATATCGTCATAATTATCTTCACCGGCGTACTCAAAAGTTGAGGATTGGAAGATGGGGAGGGTGACAGCTCCCTCAACCAAGGGCCTCTTTTCACCATCGTGAACTACGCTGGTTTCAATTTCATCTTCGCCGGAAAAGATGTCGTCCTGCCTGGTCATGTTACCCCCAATAAGCTTCCCTTAGTAGCTCCCCGCAGCTGTAGATAAGTACCCGTACTTTAACGTAAAGATAACCTTCTGACTATTACGTTCTCGGTAATCAACACCCTCTCGGTGCGCCACCATATATAGCCATGCTAAAATGAGTCCGGGTTGCCCGAGGTTCTTCCACCAAGATCCTAGGAAAAACTGCCATGAAAACAAGTTTCATCCGGTACCATTCAGGCAGAGCTACTAGTGAAAATAGCCCTCGCCCTCGCGAGAGAGTCTCTCGATTTTGATTGGTCTAATTCTGGTAGCGTCAGGTCTAGGAAGTCGCCTTAAATCTGGCACACCAAAACAGTTCCTGTCCTTGGCAGGGGTGCCCACCTACCTACACTCTCTTCGTACTCTATCGCCACTTTGCCAGGAATCTGTAGTTGTTGTCCCGGACGAGTGGGTTGATCGAGTCAGTGAAGAGGTGAAAACTATATCTGCCTCGGAGTCGATTATTGTGAAGTCTGGAGGAATCACAAGGCAACAGTCGGTGCTCCGCGGTTTTGATTGCCTAGGAACAAGAATCTCACGCGTAATTGTGCATGATGCGGCTCGCCCTTTTGTCACTGCCGATCTGGCGCAACGCACGATCGAGGGGTTAAGTTCTGCTGCTGCTTGTATCCCTGGGATCGAAGTCGCCGAGACGGTTAAAAGTGTGCAATCTGGCCTGGTTAGAAATACCCTAAATCGCAGTAATCTTCGCCTCATACAAACACCTCAAGCTTTCCAGAAATCTGTTCTAGCCCGTGCGTTCGAATCGGCCTCTACTGGGGGAAATCTGACTAAAGCTACTGACGAAGCGACACTTGTAGAAGCTCTTGGTGAAAAGGTTCTCGTTATCAAAGGTGACCGCCGCAATGTAAAGATCACTTGGGAGGAAGACTGGGAAATGGCTGTAGAAAAAAATCTTATTTTTGGTATTCGTGTCGGGAACGGCTACGACTTTCATTCATTCAAAGCCGGACGACCTTTGATTCTTGGAGGGGTTTCCATTCCTCACACAAAAGGTCTTGATGGTCACTCGGATGCGGATGCTCTCTTGCATGCCTGTTGTGATGCAATTTTGGGGGCCAGTGGACTTCCAGACATCGGCACACTTTTCCCAGATGACGATCCTAAGTACAAGGATATTTCGAGTCTCTCTCTCTTGCATGATGTGCTGATACAGAGCGAAAAAAAAGGATATCGAGTCGGGAACATCGATATTACTATCCTGGCAGAAGAACCAACCATGAAGCCTTATGTCGAGCAGATTAAGTTGAACCTAGCTCAAGTTCTACAGTTAGCCCCCTCCCAAGTTGGGTTAAAGGCTACAACTATGGAGGGGAAAGGCCCAATCGGTCGAGGAGAAGGACTTGCTGCACAGGTGATTGTTTCTTTGATACCTTTGGGAATAAAAGCTAATGGAATTCGATGAACAGGAGGCCTTGAAGTTCGCGGAGGAGCTGGTACTTGGAGCAGGCAAAATCCTGACTGATCACTTAGATGTTCAGCTCACAGTCAGAAAGAAAGGACTCAGAGATCTTGTCACAGAGGTAGACCTCAAGTCTGAAGCCTGGATAGTCTCAAAGATTCTGAACAAGTGGCCAGAACACTCCATCCTGGCGGAGGAAGGAGGAACTTCTCACACGTCTCTTAAAGATTCAACTTTCAGGTGGATCATTGATCCTCTGGATGGGACCACAAACTACACCCACGGGTACCCTTTCTTTTCTGTGTCGATCGCCCTTGAAATCTCCGGTGTGTTGGCAGTCGGATCCGTTTATAATCCGATCGCCGGCGAGTTGTTTTCTGCCCGGAGAGGCGGAGGAGCATTCCTCAATGGAGAACGAATCCGAGTTTCATCCGAAAACAAGCTAAGCAATAGTCTTGTCTGTACAGGTTTCTCTTACAATCGCGATAAAATCCTCAAAAATCTTGCCCTGTTCCATCAGATTATGCTCGAGGCCAGGGCTGTACGACGGGACGGATCAGCAGCTTTGGATCTATGCTACGTGGCCTGCGGCAGATTTGAGGCTTTTTGGGAAATAAGTCTTAACCCGTGGGATGTAGCCGGCGGCCTCTTAATCGTCCAAGAAGCAGGAGGCGTCGTGAGTCACTTCGATGAAACTGCTTGTGGAGTTTCAGGGGAAGAGATCCTGGCTAGCAACGGATACGTCCATAAGGAGATATCTTCTATTCTGAACATGACCCTTGACCCAAAATAGCAATAAGCTCTCATCATGGCCTCGGCTGCTTCAAACATCTTCTAACACGACTTCACAAACCTGCGCGTGTCCGTCGCGATCAGTGGTGAATACTACCTGTCTACCATCCGGGGAAAAGTTCGGGTGAGGGTGAGTGTGTTGAGGAGCGTATACCTGGACAGGCCCATCATCATATGGACAGTGGTCGGTATTCCAATGCTCACCAGCATTACTAGCCTCCGGATAACAAAGCTCCTGACAGAATCCCTGTTCTATCCGTGGATCGAAAATTCGCAGTCCAATGTCTGGGTTCCGAGTGTCCGTAACCATCCGAGTACCGGCTCGATCGACCATAGGGTGCCATACATTGAACGAAGCTACCCTTCGCACTTCTCCACTATCGACATGAACCCCGATCACGCCATGAGGCCAACATGTCGTAAGCAGCTCCCGTCGTCCTGGCATCCAAGTTTCATGGACAATCCATTCCTTTTTTGAAGTATCGCGTTCGTAGACTAGGCGATTATTGCTACCATCTCGCTGGATGATCCACATCCTCTCGTAAAAGGGCCCTGCGTATCGTAGTAAGGAAGAATCATCGGGATGAAACTGAGGATGCCCGATGGTATCCCTCTCGAGTATGGTTTCTACCCGTCCAGTACCAGTCTCAATGATTTTCATCTGGGAAGCCTCCCCGATCTTGACAGGAACCGCCCACCACTTGTCATCGCGACTTAGTGTTGTGGTTCCCATTGCCGCACCGACCATTCCTTTCTCTCGCATCGGGGAATCTCCAAAGTCCGCCATAACCTCTTCCTTGAAAGTCTCCATCGACAACCGGAGTGCCTTGGCCCCAGCCGTGAAGTAAATATGAGTACCATCATGAGCAGGGTGAACGGACCATTCATTCAAATCTTGCCTATCAGTTAACTGGATCAACTTCTCGCTTTCCCGCTCCTCGGCAAAGATCTGTGCTTTCCCTGTGCGGTGAGATATAAAGAAAAGCCATCGCATGGCATCGTCATAAGCTGGCAGATAGTAAAAGGGATGGTGCTGAATGCTCGGATGACCAGTAACCTGACGAATGGCGATACCGGTTTTAGAATCAATTCTTGTAGTAGCCTCAGACGGGTAGGTTTTCCCTTTGGAGAGGCCTTTATTCATCTCAGCCCCAACAAACGATGAGCATTCCCCGACAAAATGGCTTTTCGTTCTTCAAGTTCTAGCGCCATTTCATCTATCGCATTCAAGGTGTCGCGAATATACCCGATACCCTCCTCGGGATCAAAAGGCATATCGGTGCCAAAAAGCAGCCGATCAGCTCCAAAAAATGCGAGACCGCATTCAATCGCTTCTCGGGAACCGAACGAAGCCGTATCCGCATAGAATTTCTGGAAAGCCTTCAGGGGAAGTCCCTTGAGATTAGTATCGGTTGCTTCTGAAAGCTCAGGAGGATTTCTCGTACCCATTAAGGACAGGCCAGACTCAATTCGGCCCCTCATCATAGGTATCATACCTCCGACGTGATGGGTAATAACCACCAGATCTGGATAACGGTCGAAAATTCCAGAGAAAACCAGTCGGCCCATGGCGATGCTGGTTTCATAGGGCCACCCAAAAGCCCACCAGAGATCGTACTTGGAATAGCTCTCTTCAGAATAATCGGCAGTCATCATCGAACGGACAGGATGTAACCAAACTGGCACCCTTAACTCGCCTGCAGCTTCAAAAACCTGCAGGTATTCTCGTTTATCCACTGGCTGCCCGTTAACATTGGTGTAGATTTGGAAACCTACAGCCCCCAACTTTTCTACAGCTCGACTAACCTCCGTCAAGGCTGCCTCTGGATTGTTCATGGGAAGGGAGGCAATGAACCCGGGGAAACGGTGTTTATGTTTGGAAACGGCAGCTGCCATAGCATCGTTCCCAATCCGTGCCAGCTCCGGCGATCCCTGGGGATCCGCTAAACTCTCGATAGTAGGAGAAGCCAAGCTCAATATCTGGCTATACCCTGGAAACTGGTCCATCAGCTCCAACCGCGCCTCCAAATCGACCATCACAGGAATCCCCTGGGCCCTCTCAAACATTAGCAACGGACGTGTTTGTAGACGATTAGCTGCTTGACAAAACGAGGGGGGCAAATAATGACAGAACACATCTAGGCATCTCTGAGAGCTCATTATTTGATTCTCTTAATTACGTTTAAAGAACTGGCTTCCGGCACTCAAATCCTATGGCCTCTACCTGTTCTCGAATTGCCTGAACCTCAGATGGTGGCAACGGCCTCACAGGTCGCCGAAATTTCAAGCTAGAGAATTTCCCAAGTAACCACAACGCCGTCTTCATTCTCTGATGAGCACCACAACCGGGCTCACCAAAGTTATAGATAATTCTTGCTAGCGGAGCTACCGTTTTTTGTGCTTCCTTGGCACGCACCAAATCGCCATCCAATGCCGCGTGGACTACATCTACCATTAGCTCAGGTGCAAATCCTGCAAATCCGATAAGAGCACCATCACAGCCCTCAAGTAAAGTGGGGAGAAGGAACTCATCATGGCAAGTGATGATAGAGACCCGGGGAGCCGCAGCTTTCAGTCGTTCATAATCATAAAGCCAACGTGCCATGTCTCGAGTTCCCATCTTTATCGAAACCACCTGTGGAAGCTTCACCATCTCAAGCATCTCAGATAGCGTGTATCCAGCCTTAGTCCAGGCAGGGTATTGATGGACTATGATCGGCAGGTTCGCGGCTTCTGCTACATCTTGGAAAAAGCCTACTGCCGTCTCAGAACTGCGCCCAAAACGAAGCCAGTGATGAGGAGGCATCAATAATATCGCGTCCGCTCCTGCCTCTTTGGCTGCAAGTGCGTGGTCGATCGCTTCCAAACTACCCTCGGCGGATACCCCGGAGATGACCTTCACCGGTCTTTGGGCCTCGATGACGGCCTGAGCCACTATATGGGTGACACGGGCACGTTCCTCAGGCCGTAAGGACATAACTTCACCCGTGTGGCCGTTACAAGTAAGGCCTCTAATACCTTCGACGTTGGCCAACCGAGTCATGTATTGACTCAGACCTTCTTCGTCAATGGACTCATCTTCATTAAAGGCACACAATGTTGCCGCATATAACCCTCCCCACGGTATCTCTCGCCAGTTCATAGATTCTTTCTCCATATTTGTTTTGCCCATCTTATACACTAGCCTTTAACAAACCAGAAAAAACCACCCACTAGAAATCCTACGGCTACCCAACCGACTAAGAATCCGATCACGGAGGTTGCGGATGGCCTTATTATCTCAAAACCAAATCGACGCACCAGGTAGGACCTCTGGGCTGGTTCAACACCCGGTGGAAGTCTGCAGGGTTCGGTAATCTCTTCATTAGGACCGACAGGGGTCCGCATCAGGTCGTGGAAACGATCCACCTTATTACGGTTCACTGGTTTAGTGGCAAGACTCACCACTACCGCAGCTAGAGCAGCCGCTAGAGTATAGAAGAGGATTTTCCAAGGTTCATACACTTGGGCCGGAGACGATCCCTGTCTCACGACAAAATTCAAGGCCTCAGCCCCTGGTAAACTTCCCAGAGCACTGATAAAGATCGTCTGGTTGGTGATGAACCATACCCCAAATCCTGTGAAGGTTGCAGCCCAAGCTCCTGCAACGGTGAGCCGACGCCAGAAAAGAGCTATCCAAATACTAATACCCATCATCGGTGCTATCCTTAGCCAAATCGTTAAGCCTTCAACGACACTCGAGATCCAAAAAGCAAAAACTACCCCCCCGACCACAATGACAACTCCAGCAATTCTTGCGATCCAAAGATAGTGCTTAGTCGAACGACCTGGGTAATAAGGCCTATATATATTTTCGGTGAACAGCCCGGCTGCAGCTATCATGAAAGAATCGCAAGAGCTCATGACCCCGGCTAAAAGAGCTGACATAAAAATCCCCAAGAGCCCGGGAGAGATCCTCGGAAGAAATTCACGAGCTATGTTACCGTAAACACTATCTGGGTGAATCGAAGCTATTTCGACCCCCTGGTTCATGTACCAAGCAACCGCAGCTATGCCGGTAAGACACCAGGCAACTGTGCAAAAACGTTTAATCAGATTACCTGCCATTTTACCGAACCTTACATCCATTTCCGTTCGCCCTGCTCCACAGACACCCATGATATGAGGTTGGGCTATGATGCCAACTAACGTTTGCAGGCTAATCATAACGATGAAAAACACCCCTATTTGTCCTGGTGCCACTAGAGAGAGCATTGCCGGATCATTTATGGTGGCCCGTATCCCTTCCATTCCTCCCACCGCTGAAAGAACGAAAGGGAGTAACATAATAGAAAAGAGAATAGTGAGCAGTCCTTGAATGAAGTCAGTGAGAATGGCTGCACCCAAACCTCCGGCGGCACCGTATACAACAAAAAGGACTGTCATAACAATAATCGCCAGGTTGGCATCCACGAATCCTCCCGTACCTGAATCAATGAGAGCCCCAGAACCTTTGAGGAGAAGCCCTATCTTGACCGAAGTACCGATGATCCCAACAATTGCAAAAAGCACGGCAACGCTATGGTTAAATCGTAAGGTGAGCACATCGGCAGTAGTGACTGCCCTAAAACGTCGCATAATGGGGGCTATAAGCCAGTAAAAGGGTGTCGAGAACAACCACAACCACTGATACCAGATCCCGGACAAACCTGATCGGAAAGTGGCAGCTGCTACCAATACCGCCTGGTCGGAAGCCGTCCCTGTTCCGAAAGCGTGCATCGCCATCATAAATTTTCCAAAACGACGAGGCATCAGAAAATCAGAGATATTTTTGACACGGCGAGAGACCCAGATGCCCATTGTCATAATCCCAGCTAGGTAGACTAGGATCACGATGCCATCAATTGGATGAAGTTCCGAGTTCAATTACTATCTCCACTCACCAAGGGATTCTAGTTCCAAAACAGTCAATATTGGGACGTACCATTGCTCCTTCAGGGCAACCTTACTACACTCTATAGCTGTCAAGCAGTCCAAAAATACACACGCCCCAAGGTAGAAATAAAGGGTAATTCCTAGGTATCCAATCTATAGTTACTCTCTCTTGTTCAACTTCTAGAGCGTAGCGACTGGCTCGACCAATGGTTTCGGTATTCGCGACTGAGATAGCGACTTGCTTCCTCATCTTCGACAATGGTCTCAGTATCAGGTTCGAAACTTATGTTACGGCCTGTTCTTGAGACAATGTTCCCGAGATGGCAAAGAAGGGTGGACTTGTGCCCAATGCCAATATCCGCGTTAGGGAGAGCTCGTGTGCGCACACAATCAAGAAAATTCTGAGCATGGGCTACCGTCGCATTATCGGAATTGGATTCCTGCTCATAGTAAGCCAGTTTCCCCTGCTTGTCGAAGTGTCGGAAGGCAAAACGCCCTTCAACCCATCGTCCAATCTGAACAGTCCCTTCCGTCCCATAGACAAAGACTGCATTGTCTGTTCCTTCAAGCAGATAAGGATTCCACAACCTCTGTTCGAACGTTATTAGTTTGTCGTCGTAGTTGAACTCGATGTTCTGAGTATCAGGTGTTTGCTGGTCATCATCAAAGGCGAGCTTTCGTCCCATGCCACTGACTTCAAGAGGTAGACCAACATTCATAACCCAACGAGCCACATCTAACCAATGCACTCCATCATTACCAATATCACCCGTACCATAATGCCAGTTCCAGTTCACTGTCGCATGGTATCGATTCCTATTGAAGGGCATTTCAGGAACTGGCCCAGTCCAAATGTCATAGTCGACACCTTCGGGAACCGGCTCGTCCATTTTGTGCCCAATCCCCATGGCAGGAAAGCGACCCTGACAATTCACAACCTTTGCCATCAAAGGCTTGCCTATCTTTCCAGACCTAACATAATCCACGAACCGACTTGTTAATAATCTACTACGGCTTTGTGTCCCCAGCTGAACGATTCGATCGTTCTTGCGCGCAGCTTGTTTCATTAGCTGTCCTTCACGAACGTTATGGGATGCGGGCTTTTCGACATAAACATCCTTACCCGCTTCACAGGCCAATATAGTACCGGCAGCGTGCCAATGAATGGGAGTAGCCATAACCACCGCATCTACCGTTGGATCGTCTAGCACAATCCGTACGTCCTTCACGAGTTTGAACCCCCGCCCTTTGTTCTGGGTGACGATTTCTACGCAACGATCTACAACGTTACTATCTGGATCACATATATAGGAGATTTCCACCTCGGGTAAAGAAGTGAAAGCTCTAGCAAGGCTTACGCCCCGGGCGCGAGCTCCCATCAGGGCGACGGAAATCCGATCGTTGGGAGAAATCTTCGATTTTCCACTTATTGTGGAACCAAGAAGTGAGCTGCTAGCCACTCCACCAGCAGCTTGGAGAAATTTTCTTCGATGCACAGGCTACTCCTTTTCCGTCCTACTTCTTTTGGGACGAGAACAGCTACTCGGATCCCTCTGGATTGGGGCGAAAGAATAATTTCGGGAATACTAAAAGTCTCACCCTGATACTGCATTTCATCATTACGGTCAAGCCAGACAAGCTTTGCAATGGAATTATCTGGAGTATATATTCGATTTGTGTCTACAAAAATACTAAGAGAAAGCTAGTAAACGAAATCGGAGATTACCCCAATGAACAACAAGCCTAGCCCATACGCAGCTAGCGCTCTAAAACAAGCACGCTTAGACTTGGCAACTGCTCTCCGCTGGGCAGACCGTCTCGGATTCTCAGAAGGTGTTGAGAATCACTTTTCCATGGCAATTCCTGACCCAAATAACTCCGTTAGTGGCAAGCTTTTTCTGATCAACCCAGAAGGATGGCACTGGTCAGAGATCACAGCCTCCTCCCTTGTCCTTTGTGACCATGAAGGAAATGTACTGGAAGGGGAGAATACGGTGGAAATGTCTGCTTTTATGATTCACAGTCGTATCCACCTTCGGATCCCTAAAGCAACCGTAGTACTTCACACACACATGCCTTACGCCACTTCAATCACCCTATTGGAGAACGGGCGTTTGGAAATGTGTGAACAAAACGCCCTCCTGTATCATAACCGTATCGCCTACGACGATGACTATAACGGTGTTGCTCTCGATACTCTGGAAGGCGACCGAATGGCAGAAAAAATGGGGGCGCACGATATTTTATTCCTGGCCAGTCATGGTGTAATAGTAACTGGCAGATCTATGGCAGATGCCTTTACGGACTTATATTATCTCGAGCGGGCCGCGAGGGCCCAGGTCCTTGCCCTATCCACGGGCAAGGCTTTGCGCGTCCTCAAAGACTCAGTTGTGGAGAAAACGGCACATCAGCTGGCCGAGATAAGGATCCACCATCCAGAACGGTATGGGGAGAAATACTTCAGAGCTCTTAAGCGTATGCTAGAAAAAGAGGAGCCTGACTACAAAAACTAATCCATCCTACTTTTTTGAGGACGAGTTCTCATTGAGAAAGATCCATGATGTTTCTCAAATCCTGTCCATTAATGGGCCACCTCTGCTCCCAGTTTAACCGCAAACGAGAATTGTGTCCGGAGGCAGCATCTTCTGTTAGACTGCCCTACAGGAGCATCGCCAAAAGTTTTCCCTCTTGGCTGCAATAATCCCATGCTTGGACAACTGGAACAGCTCATAGTGGAGTGGGGCTTAGGGAGTAGTGAAGCTCGGATGGCAGCACAGTTGATGGCCTCAATCGGCGTCTTATTATTGGGCCTCCTTTCCTTTCCTATCATCAAAAAAGTGCTCCTGAACTTAGTCGAAACGGTAGCTACTAGAACTGCCAACGATTGGGATGACACACTCATTCAGCACCGAGTCTTCTTTTGGATTGCCAACTTGGCACCAGCTACCGTGGTCTATCTTCTTCTGCCGCTGGCTTTGGAAGGGGAGGAATCTGCGGTTAATATCCTGCTGGAGATCACCGAAATCTACATGATCGTGGTTGGGTTGTTCGCCATAGACGCTCTGCTCAATGCCACTCAAGACATCTATGACAAGTCTCCTATATCTCGCGAACTACCTATTAAAAGCTTCGTCCAATTCGCCAAAATAATTCTTTATCTCGTCACTCTCGTCATCATATTTGCAACTCTTATCGATCGAAGTCCATTTTACCTCCTCAGTGGAATGGGAGTGATCGCCTCAGTATTGATGCTGGTGTTCAAAGATCCAATCCTGGGCCTTGTGGCTGGCATTCAGCTTTCTTCCAATCGTATGGTCGCACGTGGCGATTGGGTGGAAATGCCCCAGTACGGTGCCGATGGCGACGTACTCGAGGTAGGCCTTACAACCGTCAAAATCCAGAACTGGGATAAGACTATTACCACCATCCCTACCTCCTCCCTAATTTCCGAATCATTCAAGAACTGGAGGGGGATGTCTGAAGCACAGGGCCGTCGAATAAAGCGGTCAGTTTATATTGACATTAATACCATTAGCAGATGTACTCCCGAAATGCTCGAGCGCTTCTCGGGAATTCGATTTATACAAGATTACATCGAAACGAAACGTCTAGACCTTGCCCAATGGAATGAGAAGTATGGTGACGGAACATCTTGCCCAGTCAACGCACGTAATCTGACCAATGTGGGGACCTTCAGGGCTTACATCGAGGCTTACTTGAAAAGTCATCCTCAGATCAATCAAGACATGACACTTTTAGTGCGCCAACTTGATCCTTTAGAAAAAGGCCTCCCCATTCAAATTTACTGTTTCTCGAAGGAAAAAGAATGGGGCCACTACGAAAAACTTCAGTCAGATATTTTTGATCATATACTCGCCACAGCACCCGATTTCAATCTCCGCATCTTCCAGAATCCAACCGGTGCTGATTTTCAAACCTTTAAAAAGTAGAAGCCTGTTCAATAAGCATCTCATTTCTGGAGAGTTATAGAGCCGGATGGTTTCTTGCAGCAAAGAGGATTCAAACGATCCTTCTGTGATGCTTGAAATCGAGACGATGATCGGCGACACTTGGCCTTGGAGTTGCAACTTTGAAGATTGATCCCGACAAATGCGTCGCCTGTGGAAACTGTGTCCCAATCTGCCCAATGGGCGCTATAAACATAGATACTGCCACGAATCGAGCTGGCGTAAACACCGATCAATGTGTTGAGTGTTATGCCTGTTATCGAGGCATGAGCATGGAGAAACTCAACCCTACCCTGGTTCGGGTGGTGCGCAAGATCTTGAGGCTTTTTCGGATCCGCTTTGATCCAGAACCAGATGTTTGCCCTACTTCGGCTATCGTCCCTGATGAACTGACATGGCCTCGGGTTGTACGCAGAGCCTTTAGCGATGTTCAGGCAAGTCACGAAAGGACCGGGATTCACGGGAGGGGCACCGAGGAAGTCAAAACCAATGACGTAACTCACAGGGTCAAAATCGGGGAGGCAGGGTTCACAGTTGAGTTTGGCAGACCTTCCATTGGTGTCAGATTTTCCGACATCCAGTACTTCACTCGGGCACTAGCCAACCACGGAGTTCACTTTGAGGACAATAACCCGGTAACTAGCCTAATGGAAGACACGGATAAGGGGATCCTGAAACCTGACATTCTGGATGAAAAAGTCCTATCAGCTATAGTGGAATTCAAAACCGAAATGGAAGATGTTGAACCTCTTCTCCAACTGATCAAACAACGCTCGCAGGAGATTGAATCCGTTGTCAGCGTTGGTGTCTCAACCCGTTGCGACGAAAATGGTGAAAATCCTCTAGAAGAGATTCTGCAGGAGGGAGGGTTCCCGTTCGTCCGCGGCAAGACCAATCTTGGCATGGGTCGTGCCGAGGCATCACAATCCGACTAATGAGAGTAACAGCACATGACTAATACCCTGCATCGCTATGGCACTTACGACGACCAGTGCGACGATTTCATCATCTTCATGATGCCCACACGCGGCATCAATGATGGACAGGCAGTGGAAAAACAAAAGGAATTCTTGCGGACGGCTCTAAAATATGACCCAGCGAACCTGGGTGATGCAAAAAAAGGGGGATGGTACCGAAGTGAAAAATCACTCAATCCTTTAGTACATTGGAAACGTGATGCTAGACCAAAGGCTGAGGACGTCATCGAAGGAGTAGATGGCCCTAGTACAGTGTCGGCGGTTTTTGACAACTTCGAGGCACTCCAGAGTTTTGTTGCCGAGCTTAAGGAACTAGATCTAGGCCTCTCCGTAAATGTAGCATCACTAACAGATAAAGCTGCTGAGTGCTGTCGTGCTTCTGGTTTCGAGAGACATAGTGTTAACTATTCACTTGGATTTCAGGGCCGCAATATAGATCGCTTACCCGACAAACATACCCTCGAATTGTCTACCATGTGTGGACACGGAATGATTTCTTTCAGCTTTGCAAAAAAAATGCTCGATTGGGTGAAAGCGGGCCGACGTACTCCGGAGGAGGCAACTCGGTATCTTGCTCGCTTCTGCGTATGTGGCATTTTCAATCCCACCCGGGCCTGTCGTATCTTTAACGAATCTCGTACCCCCTGATAGGAACCGTAGGTAACGGCAGGAGAAAATCTGTCAGAAACCTAAGCTCAAACACGATCCCTATCTGTAGAAATATTCCACCAAACTCAAGGGAATTACAGGTAGGTAGGTTACAAGTAACAGTACGATCAAAAGAACGGAAATGAAGTAGACATTCACTCTGGTAACATCCCAAATCTCAGCTCGAGCAACTGAACAGGCTGTAACCAAAACGCTGGCAACAGGCGGTGTTTGCTGTCCGATCCCAAGGTTTAAGGTCACTACCAGGCCGAAGTGGACCGGATCGATCCCAACCTGATTAACTAACGGCATGACGATCGGAACTACCAGAATAATGGCAGCAGCTGAGTGGAGAAATAGCCCGATTACCAGAAAAAAGATATTAAGGAGGGCCAATACTACATAGGGATTCTGAGTGAAATCTGCGATCGACAATGCCAGGCTCTGTGGAGTCTGTTGCTCTGTAAGATAGTTCCCCAAAAGAGCTGATGTTCCAACCAAGAGCATAACTACAGCGGTTTGCACTCCACCCTCCACCATTGCTGCATATAGTCGTTTAAGGTCAAGCTCACGATAAACCCATCCTCCTATGATCGTCGCTGCCAAAACTGCCAACCCAGCCCCTTCTGTAGCTGTTACCCAACCACTAAAAATACCTCCCAAAATGACCACAGGAAGTAGTAACGCCCAGAAGGATTCTTTGAAAGTCCTCCATACCCGTTCTACCTGAAAGGCCTCGGCTACCGGGTATCCATGTCGAACCGCCAGTCCATAAGCCACTGCCATAAGAAGAAGACCTCCCAGGACTCCAGGAAGAATACCGGCTACG
>CAYXBG010000021.1:6441-24421 GCA_964463145.1 uncultured Acidobacteriota bacterium | reverse complement strand
TTAGCCATCCATGTCGGTCGTCCACGTCCCCTTGGATATAAGCAAAAAAGTCATCTTGCAATGCTTTTGTGATAGGTCCTCTGCATCCTTGACCAACCTTGATCTGGTCAATGGATCGAACCGGCGTGATCTCGGCGGCTGTTCCAGTCATGAAAACTTCATCCGCGAGATAAAGTAGTTCCCTAGGGACTTGCTCCTCTCTCACCGTGTGTCCCTGCTCCCGAAGGAGAGTGATGACACTGTCCCGTGTAATCCCCGGCAGGATTGCGTTAGATATGTGAGGGGTGAAGATGTCTCCCTGGTATGAAAAAAACACGTTTTCACCGCTGCCCTCGCTCACGAAGCCGTTGCTATCAAGAGCTATCCCCTCCGAATAGCCTTGTAGTTGGGCTTCCATCTTAATCAGCGTGCTGTTGAGATAGTTTCCGCCTACCTTTGCCATCGTGGGATACGTGTTGGGTGCCGCACGTTGCCAGCTTGATGTCATTACATCGATCCCCTTTTCAATAGCGTCGGCTCCAAGATAGGCACCCCATTCCCATGTAATCAGGTAGACTTCGATAGCTGCGGGTAAGGGATCTACTCCGATAGCGCCAAGCCCTCTCATTACAAGAGGTCTTATATAACAAGATTCCTGATCGTTAGCGACGATGGTTGCCAGGATGCCAGAGTGTATTTCCTCTGGACTAAAAGGGATATCACAACGGTAGATTTTTGCTGAGTTGAAAAGCCGATCTATGTGTTCGTGCAGTCGGAAGATTTCTGATCCACGACTGGTGTTATAACACCGGATCCCTTCGAACCAGGAGGTCCCGTAATGTAGGGCGTGTGACAGCACATGTACGGTCGCATCACCCCAGTCGATGAGTTGACCGTTGTGCCAAACCTTTTTCGCACTAAGCTCAGACATGGTAGGCACAGAATAGGCTGGCTTGCCATTCAAGTCAATTGGATGTTGTAGCTTCGGTCCTTCGGATGTAATAACCTGGCCTGGCGCGTATTCTCAGTCCTCTCTCTCTGGCCTTGTTAACCTTGACGCGAACATTGCGCCAACCATCGTCCCTAATTTCCTCTGTTACATTCGAAATATAGGACAGTCTGTACTGATTTCGCAGTTCGTAGGCAATCTCCTCAAAGACCTGTTGTAGTTCCTTGGTGTCATTCGGGAAGTAGGCTTTTCCGCCAGTAGCCTCCGCGACATCGATGACTGACTTTGAGACTGTTTCCTTTTTAAATTTTTTTAATATCTTGAAAAACCCACCGTTTTCGGAATTTCTTTCTGCTAGAAAGGCTATTATGAAGACCAGGACGTCTGCTTCTTCGACCTGTTGAATCAACTCATCTATTGTGTAATAACTATCCTTATCTTCACCATCGGTAAAAACGACTACAACCCTCTTCAGTTCACTCCCTTCATGCGCATGCTCGACTGCTAGGGAAATGGCGTCGTAAAGTGCAGTGCCCCCACTAACCATTTGATTGTATAGGGCGTCACGAATGTCGTCGACATCCTGGGTGAAGTCCTCATCAAGCCTGCTTTCAGAGTTGAAGGACATCAAGAATAATTCATTTTGTGGGTTATTCAAGTTCAGGAATAGGTCGGTTGCTTTATCCACTCGATCTTTTTTGTCACGCATACTGCCGCTATTATCCATTACGATTCCAACCGTTGCTGGGATGTCATCAAGGCCGAAATAAGTGACGGTTTGGGTTATCCCATTTTCGGTTACTAGGAAATCTTCTCGATTTAGATCTGAAACCAGTTGGCCTTTGGTGTTGTAGACAGATGCGTAAAGGACCACTTGGTCTACATCGGCATGGAAGCGTGGGATTGTCTGGGCAAATAACTGCACATCAGACAACCCAGTCGGCATTACTATCATCGCGAGTAACCAGCAGAAATAGAACCATCGAAGAGTAAAGGCGGTCATTGCATAACCAGCTACAGTTGTAAATGGCTCACTGTCAGATCGATTTTCATCGGGCAAAATAGCCTTGACGGGAGCGTATATTTAGTGGGGGAAGTCCATCAGGAGGCTGAAGTCGGACCCTGAGTTTGCGCCATTTACCATCTTTCCTGCTGAGATTGGGACTATAACCGACTACATATTGGGTTCTCAGCTCAGTGTGAATTAGGTCGACAAAGTAGTCGAGTTGTTTGAAATTATGGGGAAAAAAGGGACGCCCACCGGTTAGTCTTGTAATGTCAGAGATGATGGATGTACCGTAACCAAGATTTCCGCGTTCTCCAATGATGTAGATTTGTACATCTGATTCTTTGGCAAAGTCTTTCACCTCACTGAATGTATAACGACTTCGGTTATCTTCCCCATCAGTAATCATTATTAGCGCCTTTTTCGCATTTCGACCTTCTCGAATCTTCTCAAGTCCGAGATAGAGACTGTCATACAAAGCGGTTCTACCTTGCGGATGGGCAATTGATATCTCGTTTTGTATGTTTTCTGTCCGGGATGTGAAGTCGAGGGCTAATCGTGTCCGATTGTTGAAAGTGACTAAGAAGTACTCGTCTTGATCTTGGCTTTGTTTCAGAAAACGTATGACTGAATTACGAGCACTAAGAATATCGTCTTCCATTGAGCCGCTAGTGTCTAAGATGATCCCCACGGACACTGGAGAACGTGCGTTGGAGAAATGGATCACCTCTTGTTCAATTTTATTTTCAAAGATCCGGAAGTGTTCTTTTTCCAGGCCGACGACATAACGACCTAAAGGGTCTGTAACCGTGACGTTCGCTACAACTAAGTCTACATCTACCCTAATCCGAGAAGCCCCTTGTCCTAGGGTTGGGATACTCGTACACAGTAAACTAAAGAGAGCAACAGCAGTGGTAAGAGGAGACATAGTGGCCCTTCCAGTCTAGTGTATGCGTGCCCTATTGTGAAGAGTCTGGAGTGGCCTATGTTATTGATGCTTTGTTAGTGTCAGGGGTCCTTTGTCTTTTCAATTTCTTCGAAATAGTCAGGTGACGCCAAGACTTTTCTTGCCTTGCTTCCATCAGGAGGAGTTATCAGCCCTTCATGTTCCATCATATCCAAAAGCCTTGCGGCTCGACCATAACCAACACGCAAACGTCTTTGGAGCAGGGAAGTAGAGGCCCGACCTGACTCGACTATGAATCGTGCAGCCTCTTCGTAAAGGGGATCGTGCATATCTTCGATCTCAACAACCCGACCCTCTTGTTCGTTAGCTCCCTCCAAAATTTTTTCCTGATAGGATGGATGGCCCTGCTCACGCAGAAACGTGGCTATAGCTTCGATTTCAGCTTCCGTAACCAAACCGCCATGGATGCGGATGGGCCTGGCGGTTTGAGGAGAAAGAAATAGCATGTCACCTTGCCCCAGCAGCTGTTCTGCGCCATTCATGTCCATGATTGTTCTGGAGTCTGTCTTGGAAGAAACTCGAAAGGAGATGCGAGAAGGGAAGTTCGCCTTGATTAATCCAGTAATGACGTCCACAGAAGGTCTCTGTGTTGCGAGTATTAGATGAATCCCAATTGCTCGTGCCATTTGTGCAAGGCGGGTGAGAGCGGCTTCTACTTCTTTACCAGCAGTCATCATCAGGTCTGCTAACTCATCTACAATGACGACGATTAAAGGCAGGGGTTCATGTGGTTCATCGTCCTGATGTTTCGAGGGAGTAGTGGCTACTCTATTGTATTGGGCTAGGTTACGTACACCTTTCTGAGCCAGAAGTTTATAGCGTCGTTCCATTTCCCGCACCGCCCATCCGAGAGCGTTGGCAGCCTCCTTTGGATCTGTGACGATAGGGGTTAAAAGATGAGGTATGTCGTGGTAGAGGCCTAGTTCGAGACGTTTGGGGTCAATCATGATGAATTTTACGTCTTGAGGGGTCGCTTGGTACAGGATGGAGCACACTATGCAGTTTACAGCTACACTTTTACCCGATCCTGTGGCTCCCGCAATAAGAAGGTGTGGCATTCTGGCTAGGTCGGTGACACAGGTGTCCCCATTGATAAGCTTTCCTAACCCTAGGGTTATGATGGAGTCACTTTTCTGGAAGTTAGGGGAAGCTAGAATCTCTCTTAAAAGGATAGTTTGTCTGTGACTGTTCGGCACTTCGATGCCAACGGTGTTTTTCCCCGGTATCCTGTGGATACGAATGGCTTCTGCCTTTAAAGCCATACATAAATCTTCAGTGAGGGTTGTTATCCGACTGTATTTCACTCCTGCGTCAGGCTTGAACTCGAATGTGGTAACGACGGGGCCAGGATGAATCTGGAGAACTCGGCCCGTGACATCGAACTCAGCGCATTTCTCAGTCAACTTTTGAGACAGGCTCATCAGTTCCTGTTCGTTGATAGCGATTTCTCCCGATGACTCAGTTAAAAATTCGAGATGAGGCAGGCTATGCTGAGAGGGGATCTTGGCATGAACATTTGAATCACGGGTGAAAGGAGCATCCGACTCCTCCTGTAGAGGAGGGGCCAAGGGGAAAGAAGAAGTTTCCGAAGCGGATGGTTCATCCTTGTTCTCTGCCAGATTTTCATCGACTAGAATTCGTCTTGGAGGTGATTGAGTAACAACATTTCGGCTGTTGAAACTTTTCAGTGCTTTTTGATCCTCTCGTTTTTTTTGCCACGCTGAGTAACTTTTTCGGATTTTAGGAAAAGGGTTCCAGTTTTGTCGGCCTAGCCAGGCGAGAAATGCTTCAAAAGAGAAACTGGTTGTGAATACTAATGCGAACATCAGTCCAAAGAACACTAAAACTAATGCTCCAGTCCAGTTGAAAGCAGTAGTTAGAAGAGACCCTAATAGGATTCCAAGAACACCCCCTACGGCGTAGTCGAGTTGGAGCGGTAGCATATGCGAAAGGAGAAACCCGGCAGAGCACAAAGCCAGAGTAGTACCGACTACTCCTAGGGATTGTATGATGGGGTAGTCGGAGGATATTCCACGCAGTCTCTGGATGCCTGAGATTAAAAGAGCTATAGGAAAGAGAAAGGCGGGGACCCCAAATATTTGCAGTAATAAATCTGCAATCCAGGCTCCTGTGGGTCCAATGTAATTGATGTGAAGAGATTTGTCAGCCGCTACATTCGGTGAGCTATCGAAAGGACTGTAACTGTAAAGAGCCAAGACTAGTAGGAGGGACACCATTAGTAGTAATAATCCCAACAGCTCGTTTGTCTTATGTTTTGGGTGGACGGGCATTTTTATTTATTCTTGCGTTGCTAGTTCTAGTTACATTCGTTGTATCAGTGGTATGACCAATGGTCTTTTGCCAACTTCTTTCTTGAGGAATTTCTTGACTCGTTGGGTTATTAATTCGCTAAGTTTGTCGTCATCAGTGAGCTTTTCTTTATTGCAGGTATCCAGAGCTCGGACGACCTGCTGAACCAGACTTTTCTCTAGTTTCAACTTGTCTGTACCAGAGAGGATACCTCTGCAGGCAACTCCAGGAGGTATGCTGAGAACAGGTGCTTTCTTTTGCAGGTTTATTGTTATGAGAACCACTCCATCCTCAGACATGTAGCGACGTTCTTTGATCTCTGCGAGGTCGATCTCTTTCCGCCGAGCAGAGTCTATATAACGGTAACCTGAGACGACAGTTCCCTCAATTTTGCTTTCGTTCTCGTCTAACTGTAAAATCTGCCCGCTCTCCAAAATGCGAATTTGGTCGTTTTTAAGACCCTGGTCTTTAGCCAGAGCAGCATGCTTTGCTAACTGTCGATATTCACCGTGAATGGGTATAAAGAATTTTGGCCTAGTCAAGTTAAGCATGATTTTCAGATCAGCTTGATAACCGTGTCCAGAAGAGTGCACTTCACTTGTTCGAGAATCGTAGACAGTGGCTCCAGACCGGTAAAAACAGTCGATCATTCCTGAAACATTACGCTCATTTCCTGGAATGATGCGAGCAGATAAAATGATGGTATCTCCAGGTCGTATGGTGATTTTCCGA
The DNA here is from genome assembly GCA_964463145.1 of uncultured Acidobacteriota bacterium. Classification (GTDB taxonomy): domain Bacteria; phylum Acidobacteriota; class UBA6911; order RPQK01; family CBDAPI01; genus CAYXBG01. Next base: position 18,478 of record CAYXBG010000021.1, on the reverse strand, counting down.
TATTGATCAAAGGCGAGTCGATTCATAGCGGAACGGGGTTCACCTTGAGTCCCCGTTGCCAGGAAGACTAGTTCATTGGGTGCGAATTCTTCCCATCGATTATGTGAGACGATTCGTTCTTCTCCGATTTTTAGGTACCCTAACTCCCGGGCAATTGTGATGTTAGAGAGCATGCTACGGCCCAGCGGTACAATAAAACGGCCGAATTCAGCTGCAAGGTCAACGACTACTTGGATTCGATGAATGCTGCTGGAAAAACAACTCAAGAAAATTCGTCCCTCGGATTTTCTGAAAAGTGCCCGTAGAGGTTCTTTTGTGGCATGTTCCGAAGGGGACAGCCCCGAAGCACTGGCGTTAGTACTGTCGGAGGCCAGTAAAAGAACCCCTTCATCTCCATATTCTGCTAGCCTTCCAAGATCGCTATGCCGGTTATCTGTAGGAGTAAGTTCTACTTTGAAGTCTCCCGTCCAAATAATTGCCCCTGCAGGTGTTTTGATCGCATAACAGAAGGAATCAGGGAAAGAGTGAGTTATTGAGAGAGGCTCGATCGTAAAGGGTCCTATTTCGAGTGTTTCTCCAGCTCGGATAGAGGTCAGTTCTCTAGCATTTAAGCCTTTTTCATCTAGACGTTTTCGGACGAAACCAAGAGATAAGCGGCTCCCGTATACGGGCACGGGGATCTCGTCTAGGATGTATGGCAAGCCTCCGATGTGATCCTCATGCCCGTGTGTTAACAAAACTGCGAGGAGTTGATCTCGGTGTTCTTTGAGAAAGGTAATGTCAGGTGTAATTAAATCTATTCCCAGGCCACGCAAACCCCCGTTTGGGAACATTACCCCCGCATCCATAAGCAGTATCGAATCCCTGCATCGTATGGCCGTGCAGTTCATACCGAATTCGCCGAGTCCACCCAACGGGATTACCTGTATAGTGTCGCCCATAATCTAGGGTAATTTTAGCAATTGAGCCAGACAGCAATATTCGTCTAGGGTCACCTGATGCGGTCTCTGTTGTTTCTTCAGGCCACATTTCTCCATAGCAACCTGAACATCTATCCGTGAGAAGTCAGAGTGAGAGAGGTTATTGAGTAAGGTCTTGCGCGGATGTCGGAAAGCCCTACTGGCCAGTGGTTCGAGACGATCCCAATGGTCGCTTGTTGACTTCATCACTGGTGTCAGCCGAATGAGAGTTGAGTCTACAGCTGGAGGAGGATTAAAGGCTCCAGGAGGAACATCAAAGCCTTTTTCAATTTTACAGTGAGATTGTACTAACAAAGTAAAATATCCGAAACTTTTGGTGCCAGACTTCGCCATAATTCTTTGTGCGACTTCCTTTTGGAGCAGTATTGTAATTGTTGCGAAATGAGGCCCCCCTTTGAGTATCTTTGTAATGATGGGTGTGGCGATGTTGTAGGGGAGATTGCTGACGAGATGAATCTCTTTCTGTGGCAGGAGGTTTTCCAAGGGGATTGCCAAGATATCCCCCTCAATTATTCGCAGTTTTTTTGTGTTGGTGCCAATACTGTTCTCTCGCAGGCTTTGGACAAGCCGGGGATCGATTTCAATGGCAATCACACAATTGGCTACGTGCAGAAGTTGTTGGGTGAGTTGTCCAGTTCCCGGGCCTATCTCTAGGACCATATCTTGGCTGGTCAGATTTGCGAAACGGACAATTCTCTGACAGTAGCGATCACTGAGAAAATGTTGTCCCCAATCTTTGAGCGGCGGAATTTTTTCAAGCAATGAAGTGCCATGTTAGCATATGCATCCGGTACTATTGAGGGTAGAGATGATGTTTCCCGTAGAAGTAGGGATGGAGGATCGATGAGTAAGGTAGAAGAAGTAACAGATGGGACGTTTCAGGAAAAAGTAATCGAATCGGACAAGCCTGTCCTGGTAGATTTCTGGGCGAGTTGGTGTGCACCGTGTAGAATGCTTGCCCCTACAGTTGATGAGGTTGCAAGCGATTACGGAGATAGGGCAAAGGTGGTTAAGCTGAACGTGGATGAGAATGCTGCTACCTCGGCGCAGTACAATATCAAGGGAATTCCGACACTCCTTCTTTTTAAAGATGGAGTAATCAAGGACCAGGTAGTTGGAGCAACATCCAAAGATAACATCGAGCGAATGATAGATGCACAGCTCTAAAGTCTCCGGCTGGACTGATTAACTAAGACTGCGCCCCCCTCAACAGCAGAGTGAACCTCGATGCGGGAACTAATCGAAAGCTAAGTCTAACGGGGGCAGGATTCTATTGCTAGTGAGGCATCTTCGGGGCCCATCAAGACTCTAGTGACCATAAGGGTACCCATCTGAGCCAGCTCCTACCCTATTAGGTCACGCAACCGAGGATTTTCTTCTAAGATAATGGTTGATTTGCGGTCTGGCCCGATGGAAATTATGGAAATATCAGTTCCTACTAGCGTGGCTACTCTATCCAGGTAGGATTTGGCTTTGTCTGGTAGATCTTGATAGCAAGTGATGCTAGAGGTGTTTTCCATCCAACCTGGATGAGTTTCGAAAATTGGTTCTACCTTATCTAGTATTCCCATATCAATTGGAAAATGTTGCAGAAGGTTACCTTCGTGTCGATATCCTGTGCAGATCTTTACCTCTTTCAATTGATCTAGGCAGTCCAGTTTAGTCACTACAAGTGTGGTCAATCCATTTACTAGACGGGCATATCGTCCGACCACAGCATCGAACCAACCACAGCGTCGAGGTCGTCCGGTTGTGGCACCGTATTCTGCACCCCGTTCTCGGATATGGTCGGCAGTGCTATCAACTAATTCTGTAGGGAAGGGGCCTGCCCCTACTCGAGTTGTGTATGCCTTAGTTATGCCAATGACCCCATTTATTGAGGTGGGGCCTAACCCGGTTCCACTGCAAGCCCCGCCGGCACTAGCGTTGGAAGAGGTAACGAAAGGGTAGGTCCCATGGTCTATATCGAGTAGGGTTCCCTGAGCACCTTCCAAGAGGACATTTTTGCCGTCCTTACAAGCCTTGCTTAGATATTCTACTGTGTCCTGGATAAATGGGGCGAGTTGTCTTCCAAGTTCTACATAGTGTGAGTAGATAGAGGATTCGTCCAGAGGATCCTCTCCATAGAGATTGACGAGTATACGATTCTTGATTTTAAGGTTACGCTGCAAATTAGAGAGAAATAAGTCAGGTTCCAGAAGATCCCCCATCCGAATTCCTCTGCGTCCCATTTTGTCTTCGTAGCATGGACCAATGCCTCGATTAGTCGTGCCTATTTTAGAAGCACCGCGGGAAGCCTCTTCGGCACTTTCAATAGCTTTGTGATAGGGCATGATTAGGTGGGCTCTGTTACTTACCAAGAGGCGATTTTGGAGAAAGACGTCCTCTAGACCCTGGATTTCTTCTAACAAAGCATCAGGGTCGATGACCACTCCATTCCCTATCACACACATTTTATTTGAACGCAGAATGCCTGATGGGATCAGATGCAGGACCGTTTTTTTGCCGTCGATAATGACAGTGTGTCCGGCGTTGTTGCCTCCCTGGTATCTGACCACAACATCGAAACTTTCGGTCAATAGGTCAACAATCTTACCTTTCCCCTCATCTCCCCATTGTGTACCTACGACTACTGCATTTGGCATATATTCTCCACCGTACTGGATCTCTTAGCTAGGATTGCAGCCGAGTTCTTTCAATGTACGATTCTCATTAATTCAGAGATAACATTGTACCGCGGGAGACTGAATTGTCGGAAGGAAGCAGTGTCATTTGGTCTTTGAAATTGAAAGGGTTTGCTGAAAAATAACATTCTAGACATGTGCACTAATAATAGAAGTCGAAGAGAATCGTCTCACCCTGCTGGGTTTGTCTCATAAAGTTTCTTGATAGCCAAGCTATCTTCTCCCACCTTATCAATTAGCCGTTGAGGTCTTATGGGATGAGCGTAGGGTGCATAACTTAGAACAAGACGAGATGGATATTCCAACGTATCAGAGTGGAAGGTAAGCGTGGCGCTTCCATCCGAGTTTTGGTGGGCAGAATTCCCCCAGGCCTCAAGGATCCAAGATGAGACAGCAGGATCGAAATGAATCTCGATCTCGTTTTGGCCACTCTGGGCTAAAAACTCATCCCTATAGCGATCTATGTCTAGGTCAGCAGGTGGTTGAAAGGCTTCTTGAAAAATACGGACTGAAAGAATTCTTTCAAATTTAAAAGTACGCACGTCGTCACGCAACTCACAATGCCCAGTCAGATACCAATAACCTAAACTTTTGGTCAGAAAGTAGGGGTGGATCGTTCGCTTCCTCTTTTGGTTGCGAGTCAAGGAATAATAATCCAACTGCACTTTAGAGTTTTGGTCAATGGCTTGTCGTAGCTGGCCGAATTGATCTGAGACCGGTGCTGAGGTCTGTTCGAACACTATTGGGTAGGAGTTTGAGGCTGACGTATCCAACGAATCGGAGATAGCGTTCTGGATTTTCTTCTTGAGGGACTTAACTTTTTTGGGGTCAACAGCAGGATCCAGTAACTGAAGTGACATGAACAGTGCGATAGCTTCCGGCTGAGTAAAGCGTAGTGGTCGATTGAGCATCTGGTCAAACTCGATGAATACGCGATCATCCTCGACATAGATATCCACGTAGTCGTCGGGTTGGAAGGGGGGTTTCCCTACGAGCAAAATAAAGTCGATCTCTTTCAGTAGTTCACGTGGTTTTAGTACTACCTGAGCAGCTAATTCATCCACTGTTACGCCCTGATTTTGGGAGACGTAACTCATGATGAAAAGAATACGATTTATACGATCGGTCACGTTCATAATAAAGTCTCAACTGCTTCAATGAGTTCACCTTGGATCTCAAGGGGCCCTATAACTCGTACATCCGTCTTTTGTGAAAGGAGCCAAGATATAAGACCACTGCGGTTACTAACGGACAATTGGTAAGTATCGGGTCCTAATTGTCGGGCAGATTCTAGCTGGGAGCGCAGTTCGGGAAGGCGGTGTTGCTCAACTCGAATTGTTACCTGAACAGGTTCGTGAAAACTGTATTCCCAGGGTTGTAGGTTGCGGTAATTCTTGAGAGAAAAATTAGAAGGTATCTCGTAATCAGGTGTTCCAGGGCGTTTGGGATTGACCCCAAGATCTTGAATGCGAGTTATGACGAAAGAGCGAATGTCTTGGCGGAGATGATCCCAACCTAGGAGTGACCAATTCCCACGCCGGAAAATCAGTCCATAGGGATTAATTTTTCTTTTGGAGGTTACTCCGGTGGTAAAAGCGTTATAGGTGAACTCAGTCCATTTTCGTCGTTCCAGTGCATCTTGGATTCTAGGAAGCCAAGGTGATCTGGGGACATTGCCTTGAGTCCCCGAGTAAGTAATTTTGATATCGCTGGATGAAAGATCTGAGGCATGTGTCAGGCAGACAATCTTGTGGAGGGCTGATTCCAAGGAGTCTCTGTAGGGAAAGTTATCGTTTTCGAGAACAGCAGTTGCGGAAAGCATGAGGAGAGAGAACTCAGGAGGATCAAAGTGTAACTCAGGGAGAAAGAGCCGCTCCTTTTGGATGACATAGCCCTCCTTCTTGATCTCCGAACCGTTCTGGTAGTCGATCGGTACCCCAAGAGAGAGGAGTTCTGCCTTGTCTCGTTCAAATTTACGTTGATTTGACTCCTCAACCCCCCGCCCGTAATCCTCAGGGAAATGGTTCTTGATTTCCTGCCACGAGACTGGTTCTTTGGCATTCAGTAAGTAGGTGATGAGATCGAGAAGTCTTTCGGTTCGATTCACCGGATGTAGTCTATGAGAAGCGACACGAAAGGGCAACTCGAGTTCATATGACTTGAGGATTATTTTGATCGTTTGGATATAAAATAGATAATCTTGATGAGGGGATCGACAATTATATCTGTAGGTGAAATGCTGTTTATTCGGAGATGCCTGAGAGATGCTAGGTGATTAAAGAAGTAAAAACGGCTTGACCCAGCCTCTAGAATAAATTAATTGGTTATTGGATAATCAGGAGAGACGTGTATGACATTTGTTATCGCTGAGCCGTGTATTGGCGAGAAGGATACTGCTTGTGTCGATGCCTGTCCGGTTGATTGCATACATCCTCGGGAAGATGAAGAAGGGTTCGATACGATCGAACAACTTTTTATTGATCCTGAGGAATGTATCGACTGCGGAGCCTGTGTCCCAGAATGTCCTGTGGAGGCTATTTTCCCTGAGGATGAGGTTCCGGATAACTGGGTGCATTTTACAGAGATAAATGCAAAGCATTTCGAGGAGGAATAGGAATGACTATCAAGCCTACGTCCTACGTTAAGATTTGGGTACTGCGTGTAATTTTTGACTTTCTTGAATCTCCGGATTCTCTAGAAATACCTCGAAGTAGTGTATAGCAGCTCGCCCAAGTAACAGAGTAGAACCTCCGGCAGTGGTAGCCTCGATTAGGTTGCCGTATTGAGGCCGTTTTTCCCTTAGTCGATGGCCAAATTTGCGCATGACGATGCCAGAAGCAAGCATCGGAATTAGCTCTCGAGCCCTTTGGCGATCTAGTGGGTGCCCGAATGCACGGGCGAGTTTTAGAATCATAGCTGTTTGTATAGCCGTGATAGGCAAGAAATCGCTAACTGGTATAGCAATAGCACCGACCAGCCCACATGCGATGGAAGCTTGATGCACGATTCCAGAACAGATAGCACTGCGGAATCCTGGAAAGTTTCGAGTGAGCGGATATAGAGTCCCTTGATGAGAGGTGACTATAGCTCGTAGTAGTCGATTGATTGAACCTTTTTGGAAGGCTGAAACAGTAAGAACCTGATGGCCAAGCTTCTTCTGGGCTTGATCGGCAGTTTTCGCCGGATTTTCAATGAGGTCAGCCTTATTTAGAGCAATAAGTAGAGGCTTGTTGAGAAGACATAAACGTTCGACCAAAGATTTGGTTTCAGAAGAAACCTTGTAGCGACCGTCCAAGAGAAGCACAAGGACATCGCTAGTATCCAAGAGGTTAGGAGAGTTTGGAGATTTCTCATAACCCAAAAATTCGTTCAGGCCTGTGGTATCAACCACTGAGAAGATAGATGTAGATCTCGTATTCTGGCCTGATTTAATGGCTTCTAGGATCGAAGCCTTGCCAGTTTGGGAAGGCCCAACGATTGCTATACACGCCTTGTCTTTTGATTGGAGGCCTTCCCATTGTCCTCGGACTAGGTCAAGGACCTTGTGCAGGTTCTCTCCTTCATCTGGAAGAGTTGCAACTACTTGCCGAAGGCGGAACCGTAACTCTGCAGGAAAGAAGCGCAGGACCTGGTTCAGTAAATCGAGAAGCTCATCTGGAGCCGTATCACGAAGCTTTGAGAGAGTGTCCATTTTGAGTTTAATTTTCTTCGTATCTGTCTGTTTTATAAGGACTTGTAGTTATAGAATAATTTTGTTCGAGAAAGCCTCCATTTAGCCATCTGAAACACCGAAGAGAGGGTTTGGTGGGTGATATTAGTGAAATAATCCAATAACTGACATCATAATAGTAGAACTCAGATGTGTCTCTGAAGGAAGGCAAAGCCTTAGAGTTTGGGTGGGAATGATAAATTCCTGTTAATTGTTGTCCGGAGGAACGACGATTCCTCAAAGAATTAATCAGTTCCTGGGGATCGATTGAGAACTCAGTAGGACTTTCCATGATGTTTCGCATTGGAGAGATTGATTCGATGTGTTGTGTTGTGGACGACGGACCGAACAGTAGGCCACAACACTCTAAAGGGGCTTTTTCTAGAGCATGCCTAATCATAGAGTCATGGATAGTCTGAGTAATATACACAACTTTATTACAGCAGGTTAATAGGATCGATATCAACGGCGATTTGGCGACGGACCCCAGCTGGTAAAGATTCAATCGTATCGATAATTACAGAATTCAGCTCGGATCTCTGTGTCGTTTTCAAGAGTACCTGAAAACGATAGTTTCCCTTTAATCTTTCGAGAGGGCAGGGAGCTGGTCCCAATACTCGCAAGCGGAGTGGATCAGAATGTAGATCTCTGAATTCGATAAGTTTCTCCGCGAGGCTCTTTGCAATAGTACGAGTTCTGGTTTCGTCACTCCCTTTTACGGTGAGGTTGGCCAGGGCCGTAAAAGGTGGGTACAGAAACCGCTTTCTGAATTGTAGTTCCTGTTGGTAGAAGCTTTCATAGTTTTGAGAGCAAGCATGCTTGAGACTGTAATGGTTAGGGAAATGAGTCTGAACTATGACCTCTCCCGGGCTATCTCCACGTCCCGATCTCCCAGCCACCTGGGTCAGTAGTTGAAATGTGCGTTCAGCACCTCGGAAATCAGCTAAGCGTAACCCTTGGTCAGCAGCAAGAACCCCGACTAGGGTAACTTTTGGAAAATCATGTCCCTTTGCTATCATTTGAGTGCCTACCAAAATATCGATCTGCTTTCGAGTAAACTTTGCTAGGATACGTTGCATTTCGCCCTTGCGGCGGGTTGTATCTCTATCCAGACGCCCCACACGAGCTTTTGGAAACAGTTCCTTTAGATGTCCCTGGAGTTTTTCGGTGCCAATGCCTAGGAAATGGAGATATTGACGATGACATTGGGAGCATATTTTAGGGACTTTTCTAGAGTATCCACAGCAGTGACAACTGAGAAGGTCTCGGTGTTGGTGAAACGTCAGACTTATACTGCAATGAGGACAGCCTTCGCTGTAACCACAGGAACGACAGAGTAAGGCGACCGAATAGCCACGCCGGTTTAGAAGTAGGAGTACTTGTTGTTTTCGGTCTAAACGTTTCCTAATCCCCTCTAGCAGCGGTCCACTTAAGATTTGGTCATGGCCGCACTTAAGGAACTCCTGTCGCATGTCAATAACATGTACAGTGGGTAGTGGCCGCTGATTGATTCGCGAGGGCATTAATTCGAGGTCCAGTGATTTTCTGAAGCGAGCCTTATACGAGATTTCGAGTTGTGGTGTGGCACTTCCGAGAATTACTAGAGCATTTTCTTTTTGGCCTCTTTTAAATGCTACATCACGAGCGTTATAACGTGGGGTCTCATCTTGTTTGTAGGATCCGTCGTGCTCCTCATCAACAATTATGATTCCCAGGTTTTTTACGGGAGCGAAGATTGCAGATCGTGTGCCTATAACAACAGTTGCAATACCAGCCCTAATTCTCCGCCATTCGTCGAAGCGCTCGCCTTTAGATAGTTTACTGTGAAGGATGGCTACCCGATCTCCAAACCAGGCCCGGAAGGGGCTAGAGGTTTGAGGAGTTAATCCTATTTCGGGGACCAATATTAAGGCAGATCGGTTCTGGCGTGCAGCCTCGGAGATTGCGTTTAGGTACACCTCTGTTTTACCACTCCCGGTCACTCCATGAATTAAAAGTGAACTGAACTGTAACGATTGCAGTTTTTTATCGATTGCTGAACCAATACGTTTTTGGTCAGGGCTAAGAGAATACATTTTCCTCTCAGGATGAGGTTCTTCTGGACTCCAAGGAGACCGATATATTTCTACTTCTTCGATACAGATTGCTTCTCTCTCGACCAAACGGGTTAAGATTCCTCGACTGCATCCAGTTCTCTCCAGGATGTCTCGGACTGAGATAGGTTTTGGTGTTTCTGAAAGTTGGTTTAGGATCTCTCGCTGCCTGCTGGTGAGATTGCTGATCTTTTGGGTAGAAACAGCCGTGATTGACTGTTGTTTTAACGTAGGCCAGAGGCGTTCATCTTGTTGTTCGAGTTTGACTTTGCGGGAAAGAAGTCCTGGTGGGAGCATTGCTCGCAGGGTTTCACCGATTGGAGACATGTAGTAGTCGGAGATCCACTGTCCAAGATCAATCATTGTTCTCGAGAGCAGGGGTTCCTTGTCGAGTACTCTGAAGACTTTTTTTAGGCTGTTATGCGAAGAGGGTTGAGGTCTGGGGCCTAGGATTAGGCCAGTTACAGTGCGAGGACCAAGTGGCACCATTACTCTTTTCCCAGTAATCTGTTTTTCTTGGCCTTTTGGCAGCAGGTAAGTGAAGGTTTTTCTGGAAGGTACCGGGAGAGCGACCTCGACCAGTACGTACTTTTCGTTTGACAGCATTAATCGTGTGCTTGGGGTTTCCCTTTCATGAAATCAGTCCCCGGTATAGTAGTCACTCCCTAGTTCTTTGAGTCTTGAGCGCACCGCCTTCATATCCTCCCACACCTGTTTTTTAGCACTTGGATTTCGAAGTAGATAGGATGGGTGGAATGTAGGTAGGAGAAGGGTCCCTCGGTAATCATGAAATTCCCCTCTCAATTTTGAAATGGGGACCTTAGAACGGAGAAGAGTCTGGGCTGCGTGGCGTCCCAGTGCAACAATTATTTTAGGCCCTACAGAATCAATTTGCTGGAATAGGAATCCCTCACAGCTTTGGACCTCATCCGGTTCCGGATCGCGATTTTTTGGAGGTCGGCATTTCAGTATATTGGCTATGTAAACTTGATGTCTTTGCAACTGGATAGCCTGGATTATACGTGTTAGAAGTTTGCCCGCCCTACCGACGAAGGGCAGTCCTTCAAGATCCTCATCCCTCCCCGGGGCTTCTCCGACAAACATGAGATCAGCATCGGTATCGCCACTACCAAAAACTATATTTTTCCGTGTACTGCAAAGTTTACAACGTTGGCAATCTCCTAATTCGTCTCGTATATTTTCCAATGTCAGGTTGGAGTCTGAGCTACGCTTAGGGTTAGAGATCTCGAAGTGAGTTACGCCCAAGGATCCGAAGAAATTGAGTTGGTTTTTAAGAGTGTCCATGAAACGTCCCAATCTAGGATATCTTTCACCTGCCTATAGAGCTACATGACTTCTAGGGAGCTTAAATAACGTTCTGTATTGCGCCATCCTGGTACCACCTTCACATGTAGATCCAGGTGGATTCTCCGGGTGTTAATCGTTGCTAGAAGCTCTTTACGAGCTGCAATTCCGATTTGTTTGATCATTTTCCCAGCTCTTCCGACAACTATTTTTTTCTGTCCTACTCTCTCAACAATTATCGAGGCTGCAATGAGCAGGAATCCGTTTTTACGCTGGGATTCGTCGAATGCGTCGATCTCTATTGTTGTGGAGTAGGGTATTTCTCCATGAGTGTGGAGGAGTACCTTTTCGCGAATGATTTCGGTAGCCAGGAAGCGTTCGGTCTGATCGGTTAAATAATCAGGAGGGTATAACCAATCTTTTTCTGGTAATCGGGAAATGATCTCATCGAGTAAGGGGTCAAGATTGTCACCTGATTTGGCTGAAATTGGAACGATTGTTTTGTAGACATTCTTTCCATTATAGAAATCGATAATAGGGAGGATGCGACCTTTGTTAATAGCATCCACTTTGTTTAGGGCCAGGAGGCAGGGCTGGTCGAGACCTTTTAGCGTTTCCAAAACAAATTTTTCCCCCTTACCAAAAGGTTCCGTGATGTCCACCAGATGAACCACAAGATCTGCTTCCCTTAAACTCTGGTAAACCGTCTCCATCATTCGTTCATTCAGGAGGTAGCCCGGTCGGTGGATTCCTGGGGTATCAAGGAAGACAAGTTGTGCGGCGCCTTGGTGGAGTACTCCTTGAATACGATCACGTGTAGTTTGGGGTTTATCACTGACAATCGCGATTTTCTGACCGATTAATTGGTTGAGAAGAGTTGATTTCCCAGAATTGGGCCTCCCGATAAGGGCCACGAATCCACAACGTTGGGTTGCAGGGGTGTTGTTCTCGACCATCAGGGAGCTCAACTAGAAGCCGAGAGGCTCTTAGGATCGGAAATTTTTTTGAGGCGAAGAATCTGATTCCATGCGAAACGTGCGACATCGGGCTTGGGTGAGTGTTCTGAACAATATTGGTTTCCTAGTCGGTCAAGGCATATTACTTTATTAAACTCGGCCGCAAACCCTTGATTCGGTTCGGCGATGTTGTTAGCCACAATCAGATCAAGATTTTTTGTGAATAGTTTTTTCCTAGCGGAGTCGGTTATATCTGTGGTTTCTGCCGCAAAACCCACTAACAATTGACCTTGTCTTTTACATTTACCAA
>CAYXBG010000021.1:0-6431 GCA_964463145.1 uncultured Acidobacteriota bacterium | reverse complement strand
TTCTTCAGAATGACGGGGGTTTTCCGCAACGATAGGACTGGGAGGGTTGTTTCCTTTTTCATCTTTTGAGATGAGATCTGTGTTGGCGAAAAATCAGATACTGCGGCAGCCATGACAGTAATGTCTGCGTCTTCGAAGCTCGAGAGGACTCTATCGTGCATCTGGGAAGCCGAACGCACCTGGATGTATTCAACGCCGGTGGGCGGTTCAATGTGAGTGGGCCCGCTTATCAATTGCACAGCAGCTCCCAATTCCCGTGCTATGGATGCCATGGCGAATCCCATACGGCCTGATGATCTATTGGAAAGATAACGCACTGGATCAAGGTCTTCGATGGTAGGTCCCGCGGTTACGATAACTTTTAAACCAGAAAGGGCCCCAGAGGGCTTGAGCATACTTTCAATAACTTTCACAATCATTTCTGGGTCGGCTAGCCTGCCTTCTCCGAATTCACCGCAGGCCAGATGTCCAGATTCTGGCTGAACGATTTTTACGCCGCGTTGTTTGAGTCGTTGGATATTCTCACGTGTAGCCTGGTGTCTCCACATTTCCTTGTTCATTGCGGGTGCGAGAACTACAGGGGTTGCAGTAGAGATATAAAGTGTAGAGAGAAAATCGTCAGATATTCCACAAGCGAATTTGGCAATACTATTTGCCGTCGCGGGTGCTACGAGGAGAAGATCGGTGCGCCGTGCCAAGCTGATATGTTCGATGCTGCTGTCCCTGTCATCAAAGGTACCCATGATTACCTTGTGGCCAGATAACTTCTCCAGTGTCACGGGGCCTATGAAATTACCTGCTGACCTTGTCATCACAGGAAAGACCTCGACATCCTTCTTCTGAAGGAGACGAAGTATTTCAGCCGATTTATAGGCTGCGATACATCCTGTTATACCCAGAACAACCTTCATCACAATTAACCCTCTTCTGACGGGTCCTCAATGATTTCGTAGTTGATGAGGTTTAGCTCGGTTTCCTGAATGGCGATCCGAGCAGCTTTACTAGATGTCGTCTCAATTTTTGTGGGCGCCCCATTTTGTAATTGCTTGGCTCTTTTTGCGGCTACAAGAATGAACCGGAACTTACTGTCAAACTCCGGAGGTACGGTTATGGTCATGGCTTCTCCCTTTCCGAATGAGGTTTCTCGAATGATGAAACTACCTGTTTGGCCAACTTAATGCGTTGATCGTGACGGCAACGAACTGAGCAAATTATTGATTTTAGCTCATCAATGGCTAGATCCATATCGTCATTAAGTACAAGATAGTCATATTCCTCGTGGCAAAAGATTTCTTTGCGGGCAAATTCAAGGCGTGATTCGATAACTCTAGAGTTGTCCGATCCTCTTTTTTGGAGTCTTTTTTCAAGAACCTGGTAAGAGGGGGGAAGCACAAATATCATAGTAGCTTCTGGTTCCTGTAACTTTACCTTGCGAGCTCCTTGTACGTCGATATCTAATAACACATCACACCCGGATTCTCTCTGCAGACCTACGAATTTCCTGCTTGTCCCATAGTAGTTCCCATACACAGCTGCCCACTCCAGGAATGCATCTTCAGCGACCATCTTTTTGAACTTGGCCTCATCGATGAAGTGGTATTCCACCCCATCATTTTCTCCAGCTCGAGGTTCACGTGTTGTGTGACTGATTGAAAAGTCCAAGTTGGGCACCTGATGAATGATGGAACTCGCCAGGCTAGTTTTGCCAGAGCCTGAGGGTGCACTAATAACAAAAAGGTTTCCTTTATTGGACATTTTGTACCTGTTCGCGGATTTTTTCGATGGTTACCTTGCTATCTACTGCAATGTTGGATGTTTTTGTTTTACTAGATTTCGAGAGGACAGTATTCATTTCACGAAGTAATTCTTGTGTTAGGAAATCAAGGTTTTTCCCGACAGCCTGCTCGTCTGAATCAAGCATTTCCTGGAAACGATTAATATGGGATTTCAGGCGCGTGATTTCTTCGCTGATGTCGGATCGTTCTGTATAAAAAATTACTTCTTGAGCGAGGCGATTGTTGTCAACTTCAGGACGGATCTTTAACCCTGCTAGTCTCTTTTCGAGCTTTTTCCGTTGGGATATTACAATCTCTTCGGATAGGTCGGAGATTTCATGGACAGCACTTTTTAAAGAGGCAATCCGGGCGGCTAGGTCATTTTTCAGAGCAATCCCTTCCATGGTCCGATGTTCCATCAGTTCTGTGAGTGCACGTTTGCTACACTCTAGAATAGCAGCCCTGAGCTGAGCATCATCACAACTTTTCACATTTTGTCGCTCTTCCGTAATTGATGGCAGGGTTAAAAGTGTTGAAACATCCAAATCACCAGTAATACCGAGTTCTCTCAATTGACGAACAAGCTCGATATAGGATTTCACCTTTGCGGGGTTGATATTGATCTCAGTGTGTGTTTTCTCTCTGAGGTTAATCCAGACATCAACTCGACCTCGCAATAGTCGTTTCCTAATCGTTTTTTGCAATGCTGACTCCATTGCTAGAAGACGATGTGGAACTCTTGCCTGAATATCCAAAAACCGTCCGTTTACGGTTTTAATTTGCACATCAAAGTCTATTTCCCCTAAGGCTCCAGATGCCTTACCGTAGCCAGTCATGCTTTGCATATATAGCCTCTAATCCTCTGGCTGATCTGTTCCCTGCATCTCGTAGAGTTCTTTGTAGAGACCTGAACGACTGATGAGTGTTCCGTGATCGCCCATCTCAAGGATTTCTCCTTTGTGCATTACGACAATGCAGTCTGCTTTCCGTATGGTAGACATGCGATGGGCGATTACCAGAGTCGTACATTGATTCATAAGGTGTTGCAACGCCTTTTGGACAAGTGCTTCAGACCGGCTGTCTAGTGAAGAGGTGGCTTCGTCTAAGATCAAGACTGGGGATTTCTTTAGAATGGCGCGGGCAATGGCAATCCGCTGGCGCTGGCCACCTGAGAGACGTTCTCCACGTTCCCCGATGATGGTTTGGTATCCCTTAGGCAGGCTTATTATGAAGTCATGAATTAGAGCTGCTTTTGCCGCTTCCTCTACCTCGTTTTGCCCGGCGTCCAGCCTTCCGTAGCCTATGTTATTGCGTACCGTATCATTGAACAGCAAAGTTTCCTGGGTGACCATTGCGATCTGGTTGCGCAAAGAGGCAAGGGTTACGGAGCGGATATCTATCCCGTCAAAGCTAATAGCCCCACCAGTAACGTCATAGAATCTTGGCAAGAGGCTCGCGACAGTTGTTTTTCCGGCCCCACTCCTACCAACCAATGCTACTACGGCACCTTTTTCAATAGTTAGATTGATCCCATTAAGCACCTCACCGGGCTCTTTTCCAGTATATGAGAAGTTGACGTTGTTAAACAGAATCTGGGATTTCAGCGGTTGAAGTGTGAGGGCTGCTTTGTCTTCTTTTATGTCCATCTCAATATCAAGTAGCTCAAAAATGCGACTTGAACATGCAAAGGCTTGCTCGAAGTAGAGGTGCATTCTGGAAAGTTTCCTAACCGGTTCGTACAGTTTAAATAACGCAACAACGAAAGCGACGAAAGCTCCTGCGGAAGCACCGCTTCCAATTTTGAGGTTGGCATACAGAAGGAAAGGAACGAACAAAAGATATCCTAAAAATTCCATGAGGGGAGAGCTGAGGGCGTTTATTCGTGTTAGACGGAGGTTCAATTTCACCAATCCAGCTGATAGCTTCTCGAATCGAGTTTGCTCGTAATCCTCCATGCCGAAGGCTTTGACTATCCTTTGGCCAGTTATAGTTTCCTGAAGAGTGTCGGAAAGTTCCGATATTTTTTCCTGACTTGCCCAACTGATACGTCGGACTAGCGTGCCCATCTTCAAGGTCAGAAATAAGACCAGTGGTCCGATGGCAATGGCTAAAACCGATAATTTCCAGTCAATGTAAAAAACGATCGCCATGAAGGCGATGAAAAGAAAAATCTGACGGGCAAAATCGGTGACAGTTTTACTAACTGCTTCCTGTAGTCTCTCAGTATCAGAGATGACTCTGGACATTAATTGTCCCGTGGGCCAACTACTGTAAAAAGATAGAGACTGATCCAACAATCGAGCGTAGAGTTCATTACGGAGTTGGGCTACAACCTTTTGTCCGACATAAGCCATCATATATTCGGCTGCGTAGAGGCAACAACCCTTTAGGAAGGCAATTGCCACTAGAAGAAAAGCTATAAGCCCTAAAGCCTGAGGCCCTTGGATTTTTATCAGATCCTGTAGAAATGAGAAGGTGAGAGCGTATGTTGTTGTTCCGATCTCTTGAGGAAATGAACCCGAAAGTAAGTTGAAGACCGGCTCCAATAGCATAATGATGGAGGCTTCTAGTAGCCCACTTACAGACACAAGTAGAAGTGCAGCCAGCAAGATAAGCGTATGGGGCCTGATGTAAGGGATGAGCCTTCGGGTCTGCGCCATCTTTAGGATTCTAACAAGAAAGCAGGCCGAGCCCATAGATTCGGTATGATCCTGTGAGGAAATTGGGCTGGCAAAAGGTGCCCGTTTCGATCAAGAACGGCTTACCGGAGTAGGTGCAACCCTTCTAGCCGAGACCAGAAAGCCTGTGTGCCCTACCATTCTGTCAGCGGGGCGAATAGACTTAGGGCCTACTCGCCATGACCGTACTAGGGTCTCAATCGTAGATATCCTGCCCCAGTCAGGGTTGTCTTGCAGATCTCGACAAAAGCTGAAAACCTGAAGAGCAGTTGGGAGCCATGCGATAAGAATGCCATTCATTCTAAGAGCTTGACTGGCTGCTTGGACCACATTGTTCGGCTCAGGGAGATCGAGAACTATGGTGTCTAAGTCCTTATGATCAATCCCCTCGTATATATCCCTGAGCTCAATTTCGTGAGGGGTAGGAAGGTCTCCGTGTATTTTCTCGTACATTCGGATGTTGTCGGTAGCGAGATCGACAAACTCAGATCTCCGTTCGTAGGAAACAAGTAACCCATCCGGCCCCAACAGACTACGTGCTACTATGGAAAAAGCTCCCGATCCAATGCCGGATTCTAGTACTCGGGCTCCACAGTAAAGATTACCTTTGGTAGCGATGATACTGGCATCTCTGGGATAAATAATTTGAGTTTTTCGCGTTAGTTTATGAAGTATGAATTCTTCTCGGGTTGGGCGTAGGCATAGGAATTGGTGACCGTTTTCAGCGTTGCAATTCAATCCGGGAGGTTTACCTATCAGGTCGTCATGTGCAATTTGACCTGTGCGCCCGTGATGGGATTGATATCCTGATTTTAAATGCAGTAAATGCTTGCGGCCTCTGTCCTCAACAATTAAGACAGGCTCTCCCTCCTGTAGAGGTAGCCGTTGTTGTTCTCTTGTCTTGTTAGTCATATGCCTGGAAAGGCGAGGATAAGGGGTGTGAGAATGAAGAGCAAGATTATAGAAGACTTCTGATTGGACGGAGATTTGGTAAGGAAGTTAAGTTGAAGTTCTTTTTGCATGTGATCGGAGCAAAAAGGTTGATAGATTAGGGGATTGAAATTTTGATAGGGTTCCTACTTTGCGGGAGGTAATGTGTGGAAAATGATGAGCTGGGTCAATTGACTCGATTTCTGGGATTGGAACGCTAAGTCATGATCAGACGCTGGCTCTTAATTGGCGCTGGGACTTTCTTTTTTGGTATGGCTATTCTTGGAGTTTTTGTGCCGTTGCTCCCCAGCACACCATTTGTTTTGTTGTCAGCAGCTTGTTACGTACGTAGCTCCGAAACGCTTTATCAAAAATTACAGTCCAACCGGTGGACAGGTCCAGCCATACGTAACTTCCATGAAGGCAAGGGAATGCCCAGGAGAGCTAAGATAACAACAATTTGTATTCTCTGGGCGTCTCTGGTTGTTTCAGCTATCTTCGTTGATCTGTTCTGGGTACGCATGATTCTATTGTCAGTTGGTGTGGGTGTGTCATTGTTTGTGTGGAAGAAGATACCTCAATCTTGACCTTTAATTGACTTTGAGTATTGCGGTTATCCCTTTCAATCCCGGGTCAATGGAGTAGTTAGCTCCCTCTATGGGATTGTTTCACTTGATGTGGCTGTGTATAGTTCCCAGCCATGCAACTCAAAAACAAAACAGCGATAGTAACTGGGGGAGGTACAGGGATTGGGAGAGGTATTTCTCGAGTCCTAAGTAGCAGGGGAGCCAATGTCGTGATTTGTGGACGTACTGAATCTAGGCTTCAGGAAACCCAGCTCCAGCTACAGAAGGAAGGTAGTAGTGTGGAGTCCTATGTTTGTGATGTCACAGACAGAAGAAGTGTTAGAAGCATGTGCGAGGCTGTAGGGGCCACTTTTAAGAAGATCGATATTCTTGTTAATAATGCTGGTTTAGGTGGTCCCAACCCTATTGATGAGGGTGATGAGCAACTTTGGGATTCTATACTTGAGGCTAATTTGCAGGGA
>CAYXBG010000020.1:0-24630 GCA_964463145.1 uncultured Acidobacteriota bacterium | reverse complement strand
GTCTGCTTATCGACAATCTCGTTACCGTAGACATAATCTCTTTCATCAGCAAAACCCGCCTCGACTTTAGAGTTGAGAAGTTGCACAAAAGGACGGGTAAAAAGCAATTTTTCAGCAGAAGATCTCCCGATTAGCATAATTTGATCGTGATTCTTCTCGCGTAAGGCATTATTGATGTTAAAAAAAGTTTCTTTCAAAGATTCGCCTGCACTAACTTCTGATGTCCTCGATAGAATCTCCGAAGAAACCTTACGGATGAATTTGTCTGTAATCGTGAGAACACGCTTGCGATACCGGACAGGTATGACCCTGTATGCGACCTCACTTTGGGCACGATTCCCGACAGAGTCAACAGCCCAAGCAACTATTGGGGCTGCCCCTTCAGAGTGGTTGTAGGATATCCCTATTAGAGCCACGTAGATGTTTGGATCCTCAGGATGCCTGTAAGCCTGAAAGTTGGTTTGCCCAACTCTTACACCACTAAGCACAGCCTCTTCTCCGGGTGTCGCGAAGGAGATAAGCTGAGAACCTCCTTGGCGAATATAATGATTAGTCGAAAGCACATTTAGTAAAGGTGGCTTCGTGTCCAGATTGAATTGATGACTCTCACTTGTGGTCCGCGAAGATACACCCCAATTAGGCGTATCGGAAACTTGTACCGTTACCTCGAAGAGACCTTCTTTAAGATCCAAGTCTTTCCGAATTTTTACAAGATCAAGCTCGACATTGTAATGGGAGTTGTTCTCTTCCTTTGGAATCAACCCGTCACGAATCGTAAGAATTTTCTTGCCTTGTTGAATCACGACCGACAGATAACCTAGTCCATTACCTTCATCATGAAAATCGATTGTTAATGGAGAGCCCTCACCGATTTGCCCTCCAGCCTGACTCCATTCCACAACTGGGGCAATCCTATCCCATCGATACCCAAGGAATATCGCAGATCCAAATACTGCCATCAGGAAAAGTGTTCTAATTCGCACGTCAGTCCCCCTCCGACACAGGGTAATTTTTCACCCTGACCGCATTTTCTCTGGTAGCTAGGGTCAACATAAACTCAGATACGCTACTCGTGGACCTGTCCACAAGTCCAAATGAGTGAATGGGGCACACCAGATCCACAGGTAATGTTGTTGAAGTTCTGATTGCAACGAAAAGATTACTCCTGAATCCTTTCCACATTTGACCTCGGATCAGCCCGCTAAGTAAACTAACTAAAAATATGGATGAGTCTAGGTTTCTGCGATTTTTTTTAATTCTCCCCTCTCTTTTGATCCTCTACTTCGTCTTCCAGATTTTTCAGCCTTTTATAATGTCAATCTTCCTGGCCGCTGTACTAGCCTGCCTCACCTTCCCAATTTATAGCTGGCTTGCTGGTAAATTGGGGGGGCGTCAGAATCTAGCTGCACTATTGATGTGCTTGGCAGTTACCGCACTGATCATTGTCCCTTTCGTTATCGTCCTCACGCAACTGGCCATCCAGGCCACACAGACTTACCAACAACTACAGGGGGCGATATCCAGGGGAGATCTGCAGTCTTCCATGGACCTCAAAGAACTGCCTTACATAGGCCAAATAGTCAGAGAACTTGAAAAAAATCTGAATCTCGACTGGCATGCCTTCGTTGGATCTCTGGCTTCATTAGTACAACATGTGAGCCTTTTTTTCCTGCGTCAAAGCCGTTCGATTATCTCTAGCCTGACTCATTTTTCGACCGTTATCTTCTTTATGATATTCACAATGTTTTTCCTTTTTCGCGATGGACAAAGACTCGTCAACCAACTCCAGTCGTGGACCCCTCTCTCGGAGAATTACGAAAATAGGATAATGAAAAGATTTAGGGAGGTCTCCAGTGCAACCGTCGTAGGTAGCTTGGTTACTGCTCTCGCCCAAGGAGCTGCAGGAGGTATTAGCCTTTGGTTAGTGGGCATCCCCAATGTTCTCCTCTGGAGTACATTGACGGCTCTTTTTTCACTTGTACCCTTGGTGGGGACAGCTATCGTATGGGCACCCTGGGCACTCTATCTTTTTGCCGTTGGTTCTTGGTGGCACGGTATAATACTAGTGATTATCTCTATCGTTCTGGTAGGCAGCATCGACAACGTGCTGAAACCCTTGCTAATTGAAGGTAAGGCGAAGATGCACACTGTACTAATCTTCTTTTCGATTTTGGGAGGTATCTCCTATTTCGGGATCGTCGGGATGATTGCCGGTCCTATAGTCGTAGCCCTAGGGTTGACCTTCTTAGACCTATACAGGATTGAGTTCCAGCAGGAGCTTTCAAAACAAAAGCCACAATGGATCTCTACGGACGATTGATTCATCACCTGAAAGAAAAGCTAGCCCGGTGCGATCCTAATTGACGAGTATGATTCAACTTCCCTTCCTGAACCTTCCAAACTCATACTCTCCAAACATCACAGCGGAAATATCATTCGACGGATTCAGTCTCACGTATAATCACTACACAACTGCCAAATCCTCCTTCATTTACCTAGACGGATGACATATCTACTCATTCTCATATCGAAGGCTATCACTCCGCTCAGATGTTCCTGGTCTTTGGCACAGGGAACAATCCTAGAAGATGTTTATCTTCAATCACTTAGGGTTTTTTGACAGATAGTATTCTATAGCTTAATATGGAAGGCAGATCAGAACCAAAAGTAGTGGAGGTTATACGTTGCAATTCAAAGTTGGTGATAAGGTTGTTTACCCAAATCAAGGGATCGGAGAAATTCGTGGTATCACAAGCCATACCATAATGGGGACCACCGAGGATTTTTACTCCTTGCACATCCTCTCCAACGATTCTACTGTCATGATTCCAATCAACAACGTTGACAATGTTGGGCTCCGTCGCCTTTCCAGTGATGGGGACCTCAAGAAGCTATTTAATGTTCTCGAATCGGAAAGTTACGAAGCGGGTCAGGATTGGAAACATCGGTACAAAGACAACGTTGAAAAAATGACGTCCGGATGCATCATTGAGGTTGGAGTGGTCCTCCAAAACCTCTACTTTCTGAGTTTTCAAAAGCCTCTCTCCTTCCGGGAAAAGAAGATGTATGATCGGGCACGAAAATTGGTAATCTCGGAGATCAGCACAGTTCAAAAAGAACCTGAAGGATCGGTGGAAACACTAGTCGAATCTATGCTTAGTGCAGCCTACGAAAAACACACGGCACAAGCCGTAGGCTAACAATACTGTTAACCATCAGGACTCCTCAGGGTGAGCCCTGTAATTACTTGCCGCCAAAAGAAAAACTGGTGGCGGTGGAGGGAGTCGAACCCCCGACAAAGCGGATATGAGCCGCTTGCTCTAACCACTGAGCTACACCGCCCCTGAGCCGAGTGGGTCATCATAACCGATCGGCTGGAGGCCTTTCAATATCAATGAGTTAGGTCGATGTCATCTAAGCTGGAAAAATTTGAACAAGATCTGTTAACTCAGATTACCACTACTTTTGGGATTACTAAGGGGGCACGATTGATGGTCGGTGTCTCAGGAGGGCCTGATTCGGTGGCTCTTCTACTCGGACTCTCCAACATATCCAAATCCCTGAATATCAAGATACTAGCCGCCCACGTTAACCACGGAGTCAGAGGGACAGAATCCGATAGGGATCAAACTTTCGTGGAGAAGCTGTGCCAGGAAATCGGAGTGCATTGCCAAATCCTGCCAGTTTCTGGTATCAAGTCCAAAGGCAACCTAGAAGATCAACTTCGTCAGCAGCGTTATCGACTCCTTTTTCAGGAGGCAGCCCGAAGCGAGGCAATTCTTCTTACTGCTCACCATGCCGAAGACCAAGCCGAAACTGTTCTCTTCAAAATGGTGCGAGGAAGCGGCCCCAAGGGATGGGCAGGGATCTCACCAGAATTCAGAGACCCGTCTACCGGCATTTTGATGATTAGACCTCTTCTAAATGAGAGAAGACAAGACATCCTTTCTTACCTGGATCGATGCAAGGCCAATTTCTGCACCGATTCTACGAACCAATCAGTAGATCTAGACAGGAACTGGATCAGACTATTTCTCTTGCCACAAATAGCTTCTCGTCTTAATCCAAGGGTTATTGAGGCATTTGGAAGAACAGCCCGCATCTCGCGGGAACTTGAAGAATTGCTCGACCATGTTAGCAAGGAAGCTTTCCCTGTTGTTTGTGAAGTCTTGAGTGACAATTGCCTGAAACTAGAGGCCGCAAAACTCCGCAAACTTCCAACTGCTCTACAACGTTTGATAATCCGAAGAGCCATAACCACTCTGCGCTCCGAAAACCGGCAAATAAGATACGAAGCTACTGAGGATGTACTGGGTCTTCTTTCAGCACAGTCTGGGCGGCATCTAAACTTACCTCAAGGGCTAGTAGCCTACCGAGAACCTGAGGCCATAACCATCCGGAATTTTGTACCCCTGTCTCCGTTCTGTGAGCCCCTCGAAATCCCTGGAGATGCCTGGATCGAATCAAGAGGTCTCAGAATTAAAGGGGACTGGATCAAGCAATTCAGGAAGGACGGCCAATTCCCACAACCTATATTCCTATGGAAAGGCTCCCCCTTATCTCTTCGTTCTAGAAAACCTGGTGATGTGTTTTGTTCACGGAAGGGGCGTTCTCGAAAACTAAAGGACCTTTTTTCGGAAGAGCAGATTCCAGCTTTTGAAAGAGACCGCCTGATCGTAATCTCTACGGAACAGGAAATTATATGGGTTGAGCACCTTTGGGTTCGACCGTCCCTTCTCCCTCGTTCAGGTCAAGAAGCCGTAGCCATTTCATTCCAAAAAGAAACTCTCAGCCCCTCCTTCGCTTGAAATGACGCTTGTTAAAGATTAGAGCAATCGAGCCGCGAGATGGGGTTTCTAGAGCTTTGAAGGTGACGGTAATGAGGATGTTCAAGTATACTAGTTGATCCGATGCTATAAGAATTCAGGAGACTTCAGCAGTGAACACTGCCAGGAACATTTTCATGATGGTTGCGGTTTTCGTGGCCGTTATCCTTTTGTACGGCTTCCTAGACAAGGTACAAAGCGGTAACCCTGACGAACTCAACTTTTCCGCCTTCAAACATTTAGTCCAGGAAAAACAGGTTCGGTCCGTCACGATTACACAGACAGGAAATGTCAAAGGTGTTTACCTGCCAGAAGACGCTAGTACTCAGCGCGAATTCACAGCCGTCATACCAGTAGACAGCATTGATGCAATCGCCACCGTCCTCAACGATGAACGCGTCGTCGTTGAGATCATCCAAGAGGAACAAAACCCCTGGTTCTACGCTATTCTGACATCTGGACTCCCCATTCTTCTGATCATCGGCTTCTGGATATTCATCATGCGTCAGATGCAGGCAGGGGGAAATCGAGCTCTTTCATTCGGGAAAAGCAAGGCTAAGCTTTCTAGCAATCAGCAAAAGAAAGCCACTTTCAAGGATGTTGCCGGTGTTGAGGAGGCAAAAGAGGAACTGCAGGAGGTTGTAGATTTCCTTCGTGAACCCCAAAAGTTTCAGAAACTGGGGGGGCGCATCCCAAAAGGAGTTCTCCTAATGGGACCACCCGGAACAGGCAAGACACTCCTGGCAAGAGCAATAGCCGGTGAAGCGGATGCTCCATTTTTTACCATCAGTGGTTCTGATTTTGTTGAGATGTTTGTGGGTGTGGGTGCAAGTCGTGTTCGCGATCTTTTTGAACAGGGGAAAAAAAATGCCCCTTGCATCGTTTTCATCGATGAAATCGACGCGGTCGGTCGTCATAGAGGTGCCGGTCTTGGTGGTGGTCATGACGAGCGCGAACAGACATTGAATCAGCTTCTTGTTGAGATGGACGGATTTGAATCTAATGAGGGAGTGATCCTGATTGCAGCTACCAACAGGCCAGATGTGCTTGACCCTGCCCTTCTTCGTCCAGGCCGTTTTGATCGACAGGTCGTAGTTTCACTACCCGACATCAGGGGTCGTGAGGGAATTCTTAACGTGCATACCCGTCATATTCCCCTTGCCGATGACGTAGACAGTTCTGTTTTGGCCAGAGGAACTCCTGGCTTTTCTGGGGCCCAACTGGCCAATTTAGTGAACGAAGCAGCTCTAAACGCGGCTCGCTTTGACCGCAAGTCAGTTACGATGGAAGATTTCGAAAACGCCAAAGATAAGGTCCTCATGGGGAAAGAACGTCGCTCCTTGGTCATGAATGAAGAAGAAAAACGAAATACTGCCTACCACGAAGCGGGGCATGCTTTAGTGGCATATATTCTTCCTGACGCAGATCCTCTACATAAAGTGACAATAATTCCACGTGGGCGGGCTCTCGGCGTGACAATGCAACTCCCTACGGAAGACAGATATAGTTACACCAGGGAATATATGTTGGCCTCGATCACCATACTGTTATCGGGCCGAGCAGCTGAACAGACCTTTTTGGATACTATGACGACTGGCGCTTCTAATGACATGGAACGCACCACTGATCTGGCCAGAAAGATGGTCTGCGAGTGGGGAATGAGTAATGAGGTCGGACCACTCAGCTTTGGCAAAAATGAGGACCAGATCTTTTTGGGTCGTGAGATCTCACGACAGCAAGAATATAGCGAGAAAACAGCTATGAAGATCGATGATGAGATAGAAAACATCATCTCCGAATGCAACAAGAAAGCATATAAGATCCTCGACACCAATAGGGAGGCCTTGATTCGACTGGCCGAGGCGCTACTCGAATACGAGACGCTTGACTCGGCAGAAATCGAAGCAGTAATTTCCGGAAAAGCCATCCGTCAGGATGAGGCCGATTCAGATGGCCCCCAGACTGGCCCGACTCCCACAGAGATTGAAAACGTACAGGAAAAAAAGGATTCTGTGCGCGGTCTGGTAAATCCAGAAGAAAATCCGGCAACAGCTTAAGCTGGAGTCGGAGCTCATTTCCTTTAAAGGTTCTGCTGCCGTCGTGTCTTCCATCAACATTGATAATGGCCCTCGAGGAGTTCCTCCAGCAAACAGATTCCCTGTACCCACGTCATTCCAAGCCTGTTCCAAAACAATAGACTTGACCCAACGAACACGACTAATGGGAGTAGTAAATGTAACACCGGACTCATTTGCCGATGAGGGGCGCCACCCTGATCCTGAACGCGCTGTCGAGTACGGACTTCAACTGATTGAAGCAGGTGCTGACATATTAGACGTGGGAGGCGAATCTTCTAGGCCTGGCGCAAAACCGGTGTCAGCCAAGATTGAAACAAGTCGAGTACTCCCGACTATTGCAGGGTTAAGAAAGCACACCAATATCCCCATTTCGGTTGACACCTACAAGGCATCGGTGGCCCGCTACGCCATAGATGCCGGGGCCGACATCATAAATGACATCAGTTCTTTCCGCCTTGACCCTGATATGCCCAAAATAGTGGCTGCCGCTCAGGCTGGTATTGTTTTGGTGCATATGAGAGGCTCACCGGAAACAATGCAGCAAATTGACCCCAGCCAGGATATCCTTACTGACATTGAAAGGAACTTTCGGTTCGCCCTAACAACATGTCAAGAACATCAAATATCCGAAAATCGTATTGTCCTGGACCCAGGAATCGGTTTTGGAAAAACAGCAGAAGATAATCTGACAATCATCAACCACCTGGAAACCTTACGGAGTATGGGACTCCCTATTTTGATCGGGACTTCACGTAAGAGCTTCATAGGCGCTATCCTAGATAAACCAGTTTCGCAACGCCTACTGGGGACGGCCGCTTCTGTAGCGATTTCGATCCTTCGAGGAGCCCAAATAGTCAGGGTACATGATGTCGCCGCAATGCTAGATGTAGTCAAAGTTTCTGACGCCATCGCAAACGAGGCAATGTAATGCTTTCAGGATTATTATCAATGCTTGGCAGCTTTGAACTGAAAGATCTCCTTGATATCTCAGTTCTGGCCTTTCTGTTATATCAGGTACTCCGGCTTATTAGAGGGACTCGTGCCTGGCAGATGACTCTCGGAGCACTGTCAATTGTACTGTTCTACTACACCACCCGAATCATGGACCTAAGAGCAGCACGAGTCTTCCTTGAAACCTCTCTCCCTTATTTGATTTTCGGCTTGGTCGTCGTGTTTCAGTCAGAAATACGTCGGGCGCTGGCTGAAATAGGTAAGGGACGGATCCTGAGGATCTTTAGAGATTCATCCGATGAGATCCGCTTTGATGAAATCATCTTGGCTTCCACAGCATTGGCCACTCAACGCATTGGTGGTCTTATAGTCCTGGAAAGGGACATCGGACTTAAAAATTACATAGAGTCAGGAACTCAAATAGATGCCCATCTTTCCTACCACTTATTGATGACTATCTTCAATCCAAAGGGACCCCTGCACGACGGCGCAATTATAATCACAGGGGAACGGATTGCAGGAGCCGGATGTCTATTACCGATGAACTCAGACCCTTATCTCAGTAAAGAATTGGGAACACGCCACCGGGCAGGGATTGGTATCACAGCAGAGACAGATGCCATCTCCATCATCATCTCAGAGGAAACTGGTAGGATCTCCGCAAGCAAGGGCGGAGAAATCAGTCTAAACCTCGATGGACCTCGCCTGCGCAGGTTTTTGAAAGTTGCCTTCGACGATAGAGAAGAGGAACGTCCCATTAGAGCATCCACCTAATATCTCATGTCATTCTTTAAAACCGCGGACATTTCAGACATAAATAACTTGAGCTTAAAAGCACTCGCAGTTTTGCTCGCCTTCCTGCTTTGGGCCCAGGTGGCCAACCAGGAGACAGTGCAGAGAACCGCCATGGTGCCAGTAGAATTCCTTAACATCCCGGACGGTTTGGAGATTTCCAATGAATACACAAAACAGGTAGAAGTAATCTATAGAACAGACCGGCCCAATAATTTTGATCCTGGCCAGCTTAGTGTAGTCATCGACCTGGATCGTGCCGCACCCGAAGCCGCCATCATCCACCTGACGAGAGCGAACATTCTACCCACTGATTCAGCTGAGATTGTCAGTATCAATCCTGCCCGGATCAGACTCCAGCTAGAAAACACTCTCACCAAGGTTGTTCGAGTTGAACCGCTTCTAACAGGGACACCCACCAAGGGATACGAAGTCACCGAAGCCACTGCCACCCCAACCGAAGTGCCGCTTTCCGGACCAGAATCTCGTATCGAACAAGTAACCCAGGCGCTCACTCAACCGGTTTCAATTGAAGGCCAGCGAGAAACTCTTACCCAGCATGTTTCTCTAGACCAGGAAGACCCAAAAGTACGTTTCGAATCAATCGATCATGTGCGTGTTTCTGTTGTAATCGAAGAGAAGCGCAAGGATGTCGTTTTGCGACGAGTACGTGTTAGTATCCTCCCCGAAGAGGCTAGTGGTCGACTATTGGACAGAAGTGTCACTGTCCGGGGTTCGGTGCCCATTTCCTTCAAAGGGAAAATCGATGCAAAAAAATTCAAGGCCTTTATCGATTTGGAAGGAATTGCTACTGGGCAGTCTGTTCACCATTTAATTCCCCGAGTCGAAATTCCAGAGGAATATCGAGAAATTTTCCGGATTGGGACCACTGCCCCGGCTAAAATCAGGGCCCGACGCACAGGTTGATTACGGTAAAGTGATTCCAGATAAAAGGCCTCCCCAAAGCAAAATTCTGTCACACTCATCCCTCCTAGGGATGCGCAATCAAGCAGCAGCTGAAGGGTCCCGGGTTGTCTTTACTAATGGGTGTTTTGACCTGATCCATCTTGGACATGTCCGCTACCTCCAAAAAGCTCGTAGCTTGGGTGACCAACTGATCGTAGCTCTAAATGACGACAAGTCCGTACGCAATCTAAAAGGAAAGGGGAGACCTCTAGTTCCTGCTATGGAACGAGCTGAAGTAATCGGGGCTCTTGGATGTGTGGATTGGGTTGCCTTCTTCGAAGAAAATACCCCGGCTGCACTTATAAAAGCTCTCCAACCAGATGTACTAGTGAAAGGCGGCGACTGGACCGTAAACCAGATCGTGGGCCGTAATGTAGTGGAAGCCGCAGGAGGCACTGTCCTCGCTATTCCCTTCGAAAAAGGCTACTCAACGACTGATGTCATCCGAAAAATTCTCGCCTCCCACTGAAAGTTGTGATTTTCTAGTTCAAGAGGTCCTGAATCAGGTCGGGCCTCTGACTCTTCTTGACGGACTAGGACAATCTGGTGCGGCTCTGGTCTTTTCTTGCCTAGCTTCGGATCGTGCCCATACCTACCTCTGGGTATCTAATAGTAATCGTGAGGCCGAGGCCATCGCTACAAACTTGAATTTCTTCTCTTCTGGGAAAGCTTCAGTGGTTTTAATTCCTGGTTTTGAAGCTGACCCGTACCGCGGCCTTTCTCCCCACCCCGCTATTGTTAATACTCGGACGAAGGGACTTGTTAACCTGCTCTGTCGGGAAGCTGATTTCGTAGTCACTACCTGGCACTCCCTTATCAGTCGGCTGCCTAATCCCTCCGAGTTTCTCTCTTCACTGCGTAGCATTGAGGTAGGACAGCCCCAGTCAATGGAGGATCTGATTCAGTTCCTGTATTCAACTGGCTATACAAGAGAGGATCCTGTAAGTGAAGTCGGCGAATACTCTTGCCGGGGTGGTATTGTGGATCTTTTCTCACCAGCTCACCAACATCCGATACGCCTAGAATTCTTTGGAGACGAGATCGAATCAATCCGTCATTTTGATCCCGCAAACCAACGATCGACCGAGCTCTTAACTCAATGCAGGATTGATCCATTACGTGAATTATTAACAGTGGATCAGGACCTCGAAAAGTGGCACCGTAAAGCTCCTAAATATTGGGAAAAACCTCTTTTCTCAGAGGCACTGGAGGAAAAGCTCCAATTCACGGAACATCTGGAGCTTTTCGGCGGATTTGAGTACTTGTTGCCGTTGGTCTGGAATCATGAAAGTTCGATCTTAGATTATGTACAAAACGGGAGAGACCGGAAAACTCATCTGATATTCGCATCACCAGAGGAAATAAAAGCTCGTACAGAGAACCTCTGGAGAAATCTTCACAGCCGCTATGAGGATTGCACCGAAGCTGGAGAGCTGGCTCTTACTCCAGATCATCTCTTCTTCAATCCAACTCAAATTCTTGAGGAATACAAGAAGCGGTGTCCTCTCAGCTATTACCAACACGACTTTATCGAGAACGGGTCCGAACGATGCCACTTCGACTTTCTCTCGACAACAAATTACCGAGGACAAATTCAAAGGCTACTCCAGGATCTACAGGAATGGTCAAGAAAGCAACATCGCGTTATTTTTGTCACACGGACTCCAGGAAAAAGCCAAAGATTGGCAGAAACTCTGCAAGATTACGATGTAGATGCTGCACAGACGAAAAATTTTTCTGAATCATTAGAACACCCTGTAAATATAACCTGCGGCAACTTAGACCATGGTCTTTCAAGCAACCGTCAAAAACTGCATCTTCTGACCGAAGAGAGCATCTTCGGAGAGAATACTTCTCCCAGGCTTCAAAAATCCGTACAACGGGATGCGGCAGCGGTTTTCCGCTCAGATTTCAAAGATCTTAAAGATGGAGATCTTATCGTCCATGTGCACCACGGAATCGGCAGCTTCCGAGGCCTGAAACGAATCCAGATTGATGAAACTGAGAACGAATTCGTGGAGCTAGCGTACCGAAATGAGGCTAAGCTTTTTGTACCCATTGACTGCCTCGATCTTTTGCAAAAATACAGCAGTGCAGGGGGATCGAGTCCTCGATTAGATCGATTGGGCGGAACCAGCTGGGCCCACACTAAAAAACGTATCCGTAAGTCCTTAGCAGAATTAGCAGCTGATTTAATCAAACTCTACGCACGAAGAGAAATCGTACAAGGACATGCTTTTACTGAGGACGATGCTCTAATGCAGGAGTTTGAAGCTGCCTTCGAACATGAAGAAACTCCTGATCAGTTAACGGCAATCAATGCGGTCAAACAGGATATGGAATCGACCCGGCCCATGGACCGTCTGATTTGTGGTGATGTTGGATATGGCAAAACCGAGGTGGCCTTAAGGGCTGCCTTCAAGGCTGTAAACGACAATTTTCAGGTAGCTATACTAGCGCCAACAACCATTTTAGCCTACCAGCACTTCAATACTTTCAGGCGAAGGCTCGCCGGATTTCCAGTGAAGGTAGAAATGCTGAGTCGATTTCGATCCACCCATGAACAAAAGGAAATTCTGAAACAAAACCAAGCCGGCCAAATAGATATCCTGATAGGAACTCATCGACTTCTGTCTGATGATGTGAATTTTCACAATCTAGGACTCTTGATTGTGGACGAAGAACAACGTTTTGGAGTTACTCAGAAAGAGAAGATCAAAAGATTTAAAACCCAGGTAGATGTACTAACCCTCTCGGCCACACCGATCCCGCGTACTTTAAACATGTCAATTCTCGGGGTCAGGGATCTTTCAATAATCGAAACTCCCCCCAAGGATCGTCTCGCCATTCAGACTGTAGTAGTCCGCTTTTCCGAAAATATCATTCGAAGTGCCATCGATTTAGAACTTAAAAGGGGGGGACAAACGTTTTTCGTGCACAATTCGGTAGAGACCATCTACACGATTGCGGCACTAGTACAAAGAATCGTGCCTGGGGCAAGAGTTGGGGTCGCCCACGGACAACTTACTGAGTTGGAGCTGGAGAAGGCCATGCTGGAATTCTTGAACCACGAATCCGATGTACTCGTTTGTACTACCATCATAGAGAACGGGCTGGACATACCCCGAGCTAATACCCTGCTTGTTAATCGAGCTGATCACTTTGGACTCTCACAACTCTACCAACTTCGCGGTCGAGTAGGCAGGTCGGGTCGTCGTGCGTATGCCTATTTCCTAGTTCCTCCGAGAGAGATTCTCACGACAGTAGCCCAGAAAAGGCTAGCAGCTATCCGAGAGTTCAGTGACCTCGGAGCTGGATTCCGCATTGCAGGCCACGATTTGGAAATCCGCGGTGCAGGCAACTTACTTGGAGCACAGCAACATGGGCATATCAACGCAGTTGGTTTTGATCTTTACACCAAGCTTCTGAAAGAAACGATATCTGAGATGCGCGGCGAAGAAATAATGGAAGAGATCTCTCCCAATCTGGAGCTTGGCCTGGATATCCAAATACCAGATCACTACATCTCTGATGAAAAACAGCGACTATGGCTCTACAAGCGCATTTCTAGCCTCCATGATGAAAACGCCCTTGCTTCCCTCAAGGCCGAATTGATTGATCGCTACGGTAAATACCCTCGGGCAGTTTCAAACCTACTTGGATACGGTCGTCTCCAGATTTTGTGCAAGCAGCTGCGGGTGCTAACAATCGAGCGCAAGCAAGACTCTCTCCTCGTCCACTTCAACCAAGACACTCCAATACAAACTAGTGCCCTGACGAGTCTCATTGCTACCCAGCCGAAGATGACCCTATCCCCTAGCGGTGTTCTGACAACACCTCTGGCAAACAACTCTCCCAAGGCCATATTCAGCATTCTCTTTGACATTTTGGGAGAACTCTCTGTGGTACAATGAACCGTCTTATTAGGACAAGAGAACCAGTGCACCATCGGGCCTTTTTTGCCTCACATGAACAAGATTCTATACTCGAAACAGAGCGTGCTGCTGGCAACAATTGTAGTAGCAACTCTGCATTGCACCTCAGAAGTACAGAGCCCAACTGCCTCTCCCTCCCTCCTTCGGGAAGAAGTTATCGTGCAGCTGAACGGAACTCCGATTCCCAGGAACGCTCTAAACGGATATCTTGCCCTGGGGCAGGGGCATTCAGAAGATGACCTGGCAGAGAACGTTCCTGCCAGACAATTCCAGGAATTCATTGTGCAGATGATTCTCTTGCAGAATGCCCTAGGAGAGGACGCTCTGGAGAATTTTCTACAGCATAAGAAAAGCTCTAGCACTAACCCTACCGAGCAATCGGTTCTTTCAAGCAAGTGGGAAAAGGTTTTCCTGGAAATCCAGAGGTATCTCAGGGCCGAGTTAGATGTCGCATCAGAAATTCGCCTCAGTGACCTGTTTCGCTACTATTCCGAACATCACAGTGAATTCCAGGTTGGAGATCGTCGTCGTGTGTTAGAAATTCTGGCAGCTACTCGCTCACAAGCCGAGGTCATAAGGAGTCAACTAGCATCTGGCGACTTCAGAAAGTTCCGTGCTATGGCCACTAGACACTCCATCGGCCAACATAAGAATGGAGAGTTGGGAGTCATTGAGAAAGGCCAACTCCCTATTGCCTTTGAGAAACTTATTTTTTCTCTGTCTACAGGCGAGATCAGTTCAATCTTCACATCAAAGTTCGGTCATCACATCTTCTGTGTCGAAGAGTATATACCTAGACACTTTCAGAAATTTTACGAGGTTCAGGAGTTGATCTTTAATCGGCTTCTCGCAGCAGAGGAACGGAAAGCATTACATCAGTTCGTCGAGTCCAGGATTGCCAATGCAGATCTTCAGATCTTTGACTCAAAACTTGAAAAATTTTGGAGAGAACGGGATGCCAATCTCGGTTAGTAAACACTCATTCAGTAAATGGATAACAGGTCTGTGCCTAATGATGACCACGGGGGTTTTACTGTCACAGGAAGAAACCTCCTCCGAGGTAGTGCTGAATGAAGTTGTCGCAAGAGTCAATCAGGATATCATTACAAGGGTGGATTTGGATCAAGACCTGGAAAGACTAAAAGGTGACTTGCAGAATGTAGCAAATAACCTAGAGGAACTTGAGATCCTTTTTGAAGAACGGAAGAAAAAACGTCTTCAGGAAATGATTGAAGTGCGATTAATGCTCCAGATGGCCGCAGAACGAGGTATAGATGCTTCCGCAATTAATCACGATGTCGATGTGTATATCCAGAGCCTCATGGAGCAGAATGGTATTCCTGATGCAAAAGTTTTAGACCAGGTATTGCAGCAAAGAGGCAGCAATCTGAGAGAATACCGGAAAATGGTCCAGGATCGAATGATCATCGATGGACTCAGAAATCAGACTGTATATGGCCGGATCACAGTCCTGACTCCCGAGATCACAGCTTACTACCAAAACCACCAAGAAGATTTCACTCTTCCACCGGAGGTCAAACTCTCCGAAATAGTTTTTTTGTACGGCAACAAACCCCAAGAAATTATGCAGCTAATGGCCGAAGGAGTCCTCTTGAAACTGGAAAAAGGTGAGAAATTCGAGGACCTCGCCCGAGAATATTCCGAAGGCGACTCTGCCCAACAAGGTGGAGATATTGGAACTTTCAAGGTCGCCAATCTTTCGGGGAAGGTGGCCAACATCGCCTTCTCATTGGAGAATGGCCAGCATAGTGAAGTAATTAAAAACGACTGGGGACTGCAGATCATCAAGGTCGCTCAAAAGATATCTAAACGAATACGTCCCCTGGAGGAAGTCCGCCAGGAGATAGTCCAGAAAATTTATGAGGAAAAAGCTCAGCCCGAACTAACTGCTTTCCTGAATCGCCTTATCCAGGACAGCTATATTTTCGTGCCGGAAAAATACCGAGAGCAATTCGACATAGACGGATTTTGATAGCCTGTCTGTGTTTTCCGGCCGCACCCATTCCTTCCCAGAAGCCAATTAATCGGGTCCAATCTCCTAGCAATCTGAGGCAATCCAATTTGCTGCAATTCCAAAAGTGTTTTGGTGTCAGGCCAACCTTAATTTCTAACATGGAAATACCTTAGCCGTAGGCCTTATAATGACTTTGTCATGACAGGAAATCTTTTTTTTTCAGTAGCTCAAGCTCGTTCCCTCTTGCCAACGGTACGTCATTTGGCGTTGGAGATGGTACAAACCGTTAATCAGATGTGGGAGTTCGGAGCCGACCTAGAACTTCTAGCAGAGCTATCGGATCAAAATGCAGGTAGCCCGCAGGGAACAGAGTACTTGCACCGCCTGTTACAGCTACACTCATGCATCAAAAAAATACACGACTTAGGATGCTTGGTTAAAGGGGTAGAAGACGGATTGATTGATTTTCCACACATGAAAAATGGCCGCCAAGTCTATCTTTGCTGGAAACTTGGCGAAGACGACATCGCATTCTGGCATGAAATGGACAGTGGCTATGATGGCCGGATACCTCTCGAGGATGAAACGGACGCTTATGAATCTCCTTCAAAATAAAATTAGCCCCATACGTAAACAACTCGGACTGATACCAAGATTGATTCCGGTTCTTGTCACGCTTACCCTATTACCTAAATGTTCTCAGAATTTCGTGCCTGGATCGAACTCCTTACAGCCCACCGAATCGACCACTGCCTCTAGAGAGAAATCGTATACTGGTTCTCCTGCACCGGATTCCGGAGCTGTTAATTTTCAGGCTCCTCAGGGATGGGTCCAAGAGGTTCCCAGCAGTAGTATGCGAAGAGCCCAATATCGACTCGCCAAGGCCAACGGTAATTTAGAGGACGCGGAAGTACTAGTATTTCACTTCCCAGGACAAGGAGGAAGCCTAGAAGCCAATGCTCGTCGTTGGATAGGCCAGATGAGCAACCCAGATGGAAGCCCAGTGACTAGTTCTGTCCTGAAATCGGAAAAAACAGTAAATGGGAACCCTATTACCCTGATAGATGTGAGTGGGACGTACCAAAGTTCAATGGGATTTTCACAGGGCCCCGCAAAGCCCAATTACCGACTGCTAGGAGCCATGATTGAGACTCGGGACGGGCCCTGGTTTTTTAAACTGACCGGCCCTACAAAAACAGTTGAGAAATGGCTGGGATCCTGGAACGCTTTCATAAACTCGATCGAGATCAAGTAGCATGATCTAGCATCGATCCTAGATCAATGTGAGCGCACACAAAATAGGCAATCTCAATTCTCTTTGAATATGTGTTCTAAGACCCACTTTCATACACGAAATAAACGTTCAAATAGCTACTAAAACCTTTGCCTTTTTCTCGCTCCTTGGATAGAGTCAGCGAAACGAGTTTTAGGCTTAGACTGTGGACACAGATGCCACGGTTGCCCTTGGGGGTATCAACATGGTTGTATCCATATTAATTTGGTTGATAACGCTTGTTACAAGCTACCATTTCATTGTGCGCACCTGGTGGTTTCCAGAATCGGCTTCTGCTCATGGACACTTGCTCGACGGTCAATTCGAAACAACGCTGATTGTGACTGGTATCGTCTTCATCCTGGCACAGGTAGCGCTTGGGTATCTGGTATGGAAATATCGACAAAAACCTTCCAGTAAAAAAGCTATCTACACTCATGGAAGCCACCGTTTGGAAATGGCTTCAATAGTGGTGACAACCATTGTCTTTTATCTCATGGTCATCCCTGGCCAATCGATCTGGGCAGACTTATACATAAATGAGCCCGCCCAAGATTCGATCCAGATTGAGGTGACCGGCCAGCAATTTGCATGGAACATTAGGTATCCAGGTCCGGACGGAAAATTCGGAAGGATCCGCCCTGACCTGATTGATGATTCATCTGGCAACCCTCTTGGTTTGGATTTTGAAGACCCGGCAGCTGAGGATGACCTAGTACTTCCAACCATAGCTTTACCGGTGAACCGGCCCATCGAGCTCCTCCTCCGCTCTAAGGATGTAACTCACTCATTTTTCGTTCGAGAACTACGTATCAAGCAAGACAATGTGCCGGGCCTGACCATCCCGTTAAGGTTCACGCCGACCAAGACGGGAACTTTTGAAGTCGCTTGTGCGGAGCTATGCGGTCTCGGTCACCATCGTATGCGTTCTTTTGTAGAAGTACTGTCAGATGCAGACTACCGCGCCTGGCTGAAAGAGATGGCTGAGTAGAACAGGACTAAAAGGGAGAAATGTATGACAGAATCCGGACATAGTCATGCCGCTCACGCAGCACCAACCAGCTTTATAAAAAAGTATATCTTCAGTAAAGATCATAAGATCATAGGCATCCAGTACTATCTGCTTGCTCTGTTTGCCGTTTTTGTCGGTATGGCCTTGTCGGTCTTGATCCGTATCAACCTGGTTTGGTCTGGGACTTCTATCAGCTTGTTGGAAACGCTCTTCCCGGAGGGAGCTCCAGGCGGTGTCATGACGCCCGAATTTTATCTTGCAATGTTAACCATGCATGGGACGATCATGGTTTTCATGGTACTGACCACCGCTCCCCAAGGTGGCTTCGGCAATTACTTTCTGCCCATTCAAATCGGCGCCGATGATATGGCATTCCCCACCCTCAACATGCTTTCCTTCTGGTTAACATTTGTTTCTCTAGTGGTCCTGCTCGCAGCATTCTTCGTATCTGGAGGTGCTCCGACATCTGGATGGACAGCCTACGCGCCCCTGAGTGCCCTAGGGGAGATCGCAGGGCCAGGTCTGGGCATGGGCCAGGACCTCTGGATAGTAAGCATCGCAATCTTCTGCATAGCCTCACTCTTGGGGGCCCTTAATTTCATCACTACAGTTCTCGATCTTCGAGTCAAAGGAATGACATTGCTTCGAATGCCTCTACCGGTCTGGGCATGGTTCGTGACCGCCATTTTGGGACTCTTGGCATTTGGGGTTTTGCTAGCTGCTGGCGTATTACTTCTTATGGATCGGATGGCAGGGACAAGCTTTTTCATCCCAGGTGGCCTGGTTGTG
The DNA here is from genome assembly GCA_964463145.1 of uncultured Acidobacteriota bacterium. Taxonomy (GTDB): domain Bacteria; phylum Acidobacteriota; class UBA6911; order RPQK01; family CBDAPI01; genus CAYXBG01. The sequence continues at coordinate 6,033 of CAYXBG010000020.1, read as the reverse complement.
AGTGACCAAATCATCAATCATAAGGGCGGCTCACCTTTGCTTTGGCAGCACCTTTTTTGGTTTTTTGGTCACCCTGAAGTTTACATTGCAATCCTCCCCGGCATGGGGGTCACTTCACAGGTCCTCGCCGTTTTCTCTCGAAAACCGATTTTTGGATATAAAGCAATGGTCTATTCCATGTTCGGTATTGGAACCCTGGGTTTTATCGTTTGGGGCCATCATATGTTTATGAGTGGGATGAGCCCTTACTCTGCAATTGTCTTTTCACTTCTGACTACGGCCATTGCAGTTCCTTCAGCGATCAAGACTTTTAACTGGTTGGGGACTTTATGGGGTGGACGAATCTCTCTCGAGCCCGCCATGCTGTTTGCCATCGGATTTGTTTCCCTGTTCGTAAGTGGAGGACTGGGAGGCCTCTTCCTCAATCAGCCATCAACTGATGTGTACCTTCATGACACCTACTTCGTCGTTGGTCACTTTCATCTGATCATGGGCGTCGCTGCTATTTTTGGCATTTTTGCAGGCACGTACTATTGGTTCTCCAAAATGTTTGGCCGACATATGAATAGAAAACTAGGCAATCTCCATTTTTGGCTTACTTTCGTCGGGGTCAATGCGGTCTTCATGCCGATGCATTTTCTCGGCCTGGTGGGTCACCCTCGTCGATATGCCGAGCTCAGTGGAGTGAATTTCTTGGCGCAAACCGAATCCTTGCACTTTTTCATCACCGTTGCTGCCTTTATTACGATTGCGGCTCAATTCATTTTTCTTTTCAATTTCCTCTGGGCTCTTTTCAAGGGGCCAAAAGCCGAAAGGAACCCTTGGCTAGCTACTACTTTGGAGTGGGAAATCCCCTCACCGCCTCCACATGATAATTTCGGGGGACAGGAGTTAACGGTTCATCATGGACCTTACGAGTATAGTGTTCCCGGAAAAGAGGTGGATTTCGTGATGCAAACTGAGAAGCCCCATCAAGCGACTGATGAAGGGATAGAGAACTGATGTCGACACCAACTTCAGTAACGATTGATGATCACTTCCCTTCCTCACAGGAAGCGATTACTGATAAACCTGGAGTCGAAAAGGACATCCACGGCGAACCAGGACAACCCAGTATTCAGGATCAGCGCTACAAGACCGGCATGATGGTTGGTTTAGCCGGCATCTTGATGTTCTTTACAGCCTTTGTCAGCGCTTACATTGTACGGCAAGGTCTGGGAACCGACTGGGAACCAATAAAACTTCCAAATTTAGTGTGGTACAACACCCTGATCCTTTTAGCTAGCAGCTTCAGCCTGGAGATGGCTCGAACGAGGTCGAAAGACGTGCTTGGTCTGCGCACCTGGTGGCTGGGAGCAGCCGCACTCGGAACGGTCTTTCTAATTGGGCAACTAGTGGTCTGGCAAAAGCTTAGCGCTGAAGGTGTATACCTGGCTAGCAACCCTAGCAGTTCCTTTTTTTACGTGTTAACAGCTGTCCATGGGATTCATCTCCTGGGGGGGGTGCTTGCTCTTTTGATACTTTCCCTAAAGTTGTGGAAAGGTATTCTAGCTAGGCAGCATGTTGGATCGATGGCATTGTACTGGCACTGCATGGACTTTTTGTGGATTTTACTACTTCTGCTGTTCGTTTTTTGGAGGTAATTTAGATGGCTAATGGTCACTGGGGAGCGTGGAGTGGTGGTGGCTCTCCTTTCGCAATCGGTTCAAAGAAACTGGGGATGTGGCTCTTCATTCTTTCCGATTCCCTAACCTTTTCGGCAATGCTCTTTGCATACAGCTACCTACGGATAGCCAATCCAGACTGGCCGAGACCTTTTGACTCCCACAGCATTATTTTTGCGAGTGTTATGACTTTCTGCCTGCTTTCCAGCTCCCTGACAATGGTCAAAGCTGTAGGAGCAGCCGCCCAGGGGCATCGGAAAGCTGCCGTCTGGTGGATCCTGGCCACAATTCTAGGAGGTCTTCTCTTCGTGGTTCTTCATACCCAAGAATGGTTGGGGTTGATCCAAAATGGAGTAACACCCTTTGATAATCCCTGGGGAGTTCCTCTCTTCGGGGCTACTTTCTTTGCCCTTACAGGGTTGCACATGACACACGTCACGCTGGGGGTTATCTACTTAGCTGTGATTGCCTGGGGCTTTGGGAATGGTCGCTTCAAAGCTGAAGATGTTGAAATTAGTGGCCTCTATTGGCATTTTGTGGATCTAGTGTGGATGTTCATTCTTCCGCTCGTGTATCTGATGTCCGTATCTGATGTCCAATAAAATATAGACAGAGAAAATTATGACTAACGAAGAATCGCATGATCACAATAAACTTTACTTGATAGTCTGGTTTAGCCTGCTAGCCCTGACTATTGTCGAAATTTATTTAGCCTATATGACGCTGTCAGTCACCATAATGCTTTTAACGCTTCTTTTTCTGTCGTTCCTGAAAGCCGGATTGATAGTTGCCTACTTCATGCACCTCAGATTCGAAAGATCCAGCCTTTTCTGGACCTTAATTCCAGCGACGCTGATATGTATCGCGTTGCTATCGGGGTTTTTCCCAGACAGTATGCGAATTCTGTCCCTTGGCCAATAGAATGCAACAGCTCTCCTACATCGTCATCTGGTGGAAATGAGAAAGTTCATCATACTAGCAGGGATATTATCTCTGGTTGCATCACAGGCATTAGGGCAAGGCTGCGCTATGTGCAAGACGAGCCTGGTCGATCAAAACGGTGATGTCGTTAGCGCTTTACAGACGGGTGTAGTCATTTTACTAATTCCGCCTCTGATTATTATGGGCACCATTATGTATCGGGTGTTTTATCAGATGCCTAAATAGCTTGATTTCCCTGCAAATAAACTAATCATAATAGTTAACCTTTTTTTTAGGAATATTCATGACCTAAAACTGAGCAGGGGAAACTAGCAAATTCTGTAAAATAAGCAAACAATAATCGAAAATAACAAGAAAAATAGTGTAGAAAGTTAACAAAATTCAATGGGACCCACGTTAATCGGAGCATGACCTCGACTCAACAAATAACCTCCTACTTTTGTGAAATAAAGGTTAGAATATTTTTGAAGTTTGATTGATATGTCTGAAAAAGCTGTAACAGGGAAGTCCTCTTCCCCAGATGAAGATAAAGCCGCTTCCATTAAGCGACGCAAGTTCACCTTTGCCTGCCTGTTCGGATTTCTGGGCGCTGGTCTACTTATGACCATGCGCTTCTTCTTCCCCAGAACGCTGTTTGAACCCAAAACCACCTTCAAGATCGGCTACCCAGGAGATTTCGGCTTCGGGGTGGATAGTCGGTTCCAGGAAAAATATCGGATATGGGTTGTTCGAAATGCCGAGGGGATGTTTATCATCTATGCACGTTGTACTCATCTTGGTTGTACACCGGACTGGGTCCAAGGAGAGAGCAAATTCAAATGTCCTTGTCATGGTAGTGGATACGACAGCGAAGGTATTAATTTTGAAGGTCCAGCACCTCGCCCCATGGATAGGGCTACGCTCTCATTGGACGCACAGGGGGAGATAGTCGTAGATGTCAGCCAGCTTTTTCAATGCCCTCCTGGGGCACCTTGTCAATTTAACGCTCCGGGTGCGTTTATTCGAGTGTAACTAGACCTTTCTATAACAAAATGCACTCTTGAGGAACCCATGGTAAAAGATCCAAATAAGACGGCCCCCGAGAAAGATTCTGAAAAGAACAGGCGGTCACCTTCTGTCATCATCAAGTTAAGGGAAGGATTGAAACCTCTTCTCGAAAAGGGATTGGCAGATATTAAAGCAGCCAAAGATTTCAAGAAAACCCAAGTTTGGAAGTCGGTTTTCCGACACAAACTTGACGAGACGCCTCGCACTCGTGCACTCGCCGTCCTAACAAACGTTTTTCTACATTTACACCCTGCAAAGGTTAACCGTGATGCAGTAAGATTTCGCTATACCTGGGGCATGGGAGGAATTAGTTTCTACCTTTTTATAGTACTGACCCTGACCGGAGTCTTCCTGATGTTTTATTACCATCCCAGCAAAGGCCAGGCATATGCAGACATAATGTTTCTGGAGAACGATGTCCCTTTTGGTAGCCTTCTTCGTAACATGCACCGGTGGGCTGCACACGCCATGATCATCACAGTCTGGCTACATATGCTCCGGGTCTTCCTAACCGGCTCATATAAGACTCCACGCGAGTTCAACTGGGGGATAGGAGTCGTTCTATTAGTACTGACCCTTCTTTTGTCTTTCACGGGATACCTACTCCCAGACGACCAGCTCGGCTTCTGGGCTATCACTGTAGGTACCGGGATGGCCCAGGCGACACCATTGCTGGGGCACGAGGGCCCCTTCGGCCCCGAGCTTGGAATGACACCTTTCAATGATGTACGGTTTGCCCTTCTAGGCGGTTCTATTGTCGATGCTAATGCCCTTTTGCGAGCCTATATCTGGCATTGCATAGCTATTCCACTAATACTCTCTCTCCTACTGGCTGTCCACTTCTGGAGAGTACGAAAGGATGGGAGTATTTCCGGCCCATCACCAGTGATTCTGGAGTCGGAAATGAAAAAAAAGTACAAGATATAAATTATCTGCTATGAATTTTTTAGAATTACAAAGAGTGCGTTCGGGAAAGGAGTCTTAGATGGATTGGGTCCAGCTTTGGGAAATTTTCTCTCTTCCTGACAATGTCCCAATTGTGTTCATGATAATCCTAATACCATTTTTCATGTGGTATGGATTCCGTCAGGCTTTTGCAAACGACCGTCTCATAGCACGATTGGAAGCCGACCCAGCTCTTGCTAAGACGCATCATCGAAAGGTCGAACCCTTTCGGGAAGGTTGGGACCCGAAGGTCCATGTCTGGCCATACTTGCTGAGAATTGAATTATTGGCTGCCATAATAGTGACGGTAATTCTGATGGTGTGGTCTATAGTTTTATACGCACCGCTGGAAGAACCCGCTAATCCGAATCTCACGATGAATCCCGCCAAGGCCCCTTGGTATTTTTTGGGACTGCAAGAAATGTTGGTCTATTTTGATCCCTGGATAGCTGGTGTGGTTATGCCTACGCTGATCCTAATGGGGCTCATGGCCATCCCTTATGCTGATAAAAATCCTCTCGGAAATGGCTACTATACTTTCAGGCAGCGCAAGTTCGCTATATCTGCCTTCTACTTTGGCTTTCTGATTCTCTGGACCTTACTGATTCTCGTTGGCACTTTCATTCGGGGTCCAGGCTGGATGTGGTTCTGGCCCGGAGAAACATGGGACCACCACAAGTTGGTATTTGAGACCAATCGCAACCTGAGCGAAATCTTTGGTATAACGGCCCAGCCTCTGGCAGGAATAGTGGGCGGAGCCGCTGTGGGGCTTTATTTTGCGGTCGCGGGTGCTGTTTGTCACAAACTCATAACCTGGAATGCGTTCACGATCAGAATCTATAGCCAGATGACTCTCACTCAATATCTAATTTACCAGTTTTTTATGACGACGATGCTCGCACTTCCGGTCAAGATAATATTGCGACTACTGTTCCGGATTAAGTACGTGATGGTGACTCCATGGTTCAATATATAAAAAAGTTGTTCCGTAGGTTGGACGACACGCCTATACCGGAGAAGGATCCCGTAGTTCACTCTTCACTGGGGATTCCGTTGGCGATATCTGCACTTCTTCTCATTCTTAGCCTTATATGGGCCTTTTATATGGAGACTACGGGGTTGCGTCCCTGGAGAGCTTATCAAGAGGAGTTCAGCCAGCTTTACCAGGGTGCCTTAAGAAAGATCCGTCCCCAAAGAGCCGCTGAATCTGAGGCAATCCGCAACTCCCAAGGATACCTATCCCTACAAGAAAAGTTGCAGCAAGCCGAAAAAGACATCCATGCTGAACTGTCCACGGTGGAGAAGGAAGAGCAGAACATTCGAGAGCGCCTAGCTATCCTTACTAAGCCTTTTTCTGACGCTCGCAGTGAACTACAGGCCACAATATATAGATGGGAAACTGCGAAAAGCGAGAGTGTAGGGGAAGATCTTAGCC
>CAYXBG010000019.1:0-26275 GCA_964463145.1 uncultured Acidobacteriota bacterium | reverse complement strand
TATTCGAATGGGTGGGCCAGGAGCAGGTACTGCTACAAAAATGGCTAATCAGCTGCTAGTTTCCATTCACAATCTGGCCGCTTGTGAAGCTATCTTACTGTGCGAGAGAATGGGGGTTGATTTAGGGAAAGCAGCAGATATGCTCGCAGACTCCTGGGGTGCGAGTCGGATTCTATTGCGCAACCTACCACTCATCCAAGAACGTGAGTTTGGTCCATCACAGGCACCTTTGAGGCATTTGAAGAAGGATCTTGGCTTTGCAGTCAGTGAAGCTTCAAAACTGGGGATGGATCTCCCGTTAAGCTTTCTGATACGAGATTTGGTAGAGGGGGTTGTCGAACAAGGCAAGGGTGATTGGGATATTAGCTCTATGTTCCAGATCTATTCCAAGTGATTTCACGAAAAGAGACTGAAGCCCCCCTTGGAGGGGGGGCTGATCGATTGGTGTTGGTCTCGTTGGGTAACCCCATGGAGACGCTCCTCACCAGAACTACTAGGGTTTGGATGTCCCTCAAAGGGACAAGCACCTCACCAAGTTCGATTTATCTGAATCCACTGAATCACCTCCTTCCGAGACGAAGCCATAATCTGCGGCTCCCGAACCGCCGGCTCCTCGGTCGTCTCAATCTCGAGGGTGCCGAATTCCTTAACGCCCTGTGTCAGAGACAAGAGGCGATAGGCATTGTATCTACTATAAGACCATTCTATATTTCTCTCTGACATGAACTCACAGTTCTCCTACTGGAAGTAGTTTTTCTAATTTTGGGAGTAAGTTATTGGGGATGGTAGTGCAAGTTGATTTATTTTGAATCCTGGAATACTTAACTCTTGTTTTCGAGATTGGGAACTGCTACCAAGGATGTAGGGAGAGGAAATTAATGAAAAAGCGACAGCCAAACGAATCCGATGCTACCGGGAAAACCAAGGTCTTGAACAAGATTGGTCGCCGCCCTTTTTTAACAGTCGCAGCAGCTACCGCTGCTTCGGCTCTCGGCCAAGACCGTTATCATTCTGGAGGAGCACCTGTGCGTTACCCTGACCCAGATGTTTTAGTTTTAGACCCAAGATTTAAGGCTTACAAGTTAGGGAATTCACCTATTCAAAGGATATACCACAGCAAAGAGATGCTCTGGGCCGAAGGCCCTGCATGGAATGCAGTTGGTCGCTACCTTCTTTGGAGTGATATCCCTAACGATATACAGATGCGTTGGTTGGAGGAAGATGGGCATGTGAGCATTTTCAGAAACCCTTCTATGAATAGTAATGGAAATACCTTCGATTATCATGGTAGACAGATTTCGTGTGAGCATGGCACCAGACGGGTTGTACGTTACGAAACGGATGGTTCGGTAACGGTATTAGCCGAAAGCTGGGAAGGGAAGCCCTTTAATGCCCCCAATGATGTCGTGGTCCACCCGGAGGATGGTGCTATCTGGTTCACCGATCCCGGCTATGGCAGCTTAATGAATTATGAAGGGAAGAAGGGGGAATTGTATCTTAAAGAAGCTATCTATCGGATTGATGCTCAAACCGGGGTAATTCTCAAAGTAGCGGATGAACCCTCTAAACCTAATGGCCTCTGTTTTTCGCCTGATTACAGTAAACTTTATGTCTCTGATTCGGGTGCCACCCACGATCCAGATGCTCTCCAGAACATCATGGTTTGGGATGTTATCGATTCGAAAAAACTTCGAAAAGGGCGTGAGTTTGCTTCGATGGAACTGGAAGGTCAAGCTGGCATTGCGGATGGGATACGTGCAGACATTGACGGGAATATTTGGGCCAGTGCAGGCTGGGTTGGGGAAGGTTACGATGGAGTACATATCTTTGCCAATGATGGAGACCGGATTGGACAGATACTACTGCCTGAGATTTGCAGTAACTTATGCTTTGGTGGGAAAAAACGTAATCGCCTTTTTATGACTGGGAGTCAGTCCATCTACGCTCTTTACGTAGAAACACAGGGTGCTCATATCACCTAATCTTGCGGAGTATTCCGAATCTGATCAAGTTTGGGCAGCCTGTATTTCTCTCCAGATCTTCTCGGGAGTCAGTGGAGTGTCTATGTGAGTAATGCCCAGATGTGAGAGTGCGTCCACGACCGCATTTACAGTAGCAGGGGTTGACCCGATGGTAGCAGCCTCTCCAATTCCCTTTGCCCCGAGTGGATTTAGGGGTGTGCGGGTCTCAGTTCTGTTGGTTTCGTAAGAAGGAAGTTGATGTGCCTTGGGGAGTGTGTAATCCAGTAAAGTTCCAGTGCTCAAGGTTCCTTCTGTATCGTACACAGCCTCTTCGTAAAGCGCTTGCCCGATTCCCTGCGCCAGTCCTCCGTGGACCTGGCCTTGAGCTAGAAGGGGATTGATAACATGGCCACAATCGTCAACAGTCACGAACCTAACAATCTCTACTTTTCCGGTGTCAGAATCGATCTCAATAATGCAGATGTGAATCCCAAAAGGGTAGGTCTCGCCTTCCGGTTCATAGTCTAAATCGGCACTCAACAGTTCTTTCCAGTTAGGGTTGGCCCCTTCGGCATAGGCTGCAGACACGATTTGTTCCCAGTTTAGTGAGAATTGAGGTGAGCCCACGACCTGGAAAGAACCTTCTTCTAGGACTATATCGGCTGGAGCAGCCTCCATTAGGTTGGCTGCAATTTCACGAGCTCCCTGTATGACAATTTCAGAGGATTTATAAACAGCAGATGCCCCGACCGGTACGCTACGACTTCCAAAAGTTCCAATACCACGCTGTACGATAGCAGTATCACTGTGCTTGACGTCGACATCTTCTATTGGCACTTGAAGTACCTCTGCGCAAATCTGGGCCCAAGTTGTCTCGTGTCCTTGTCCCTGGGGAGAGGATCCCGTTAATACGGTTACCTTGCCGTCAGGTCTGACGTGGACGGCCCCACTTTCCCAAGGGCCAAATCCACAGATCTCGACATAGGCCGAAATGCCAATTCCTATCAATCGGGAATTATTCTCTCTGGCGAGTTGTTGTTTTCGACGGAGTTCAGAGTAGTCTACCAATTGGAGTGCTTTTTGCAGGGCTCTATCATAATTTCCACTGTCATAATGAAGCCCAAAGAGAGATTCGAAAGGGAATTTATCTGGTTGTATAAAGTTCCGGCGACGTAATTCGGCAGGGTCTATCCCCAGCTTTTTTGCGAGGGCGTCGACGCCTCTTTCGATCATGTAGGCTGCCTCGGGCCGGCCGGCACCGCGATAGGGTTCCATGGGTGATGTATTTGTGAAAACTCCTTTAACCTTCGCTCTGCCATTAGGGATATCGTAAACGCCAGATATCATCATCCCCGTGAAGGGCGCCACACAGGGGGTGACACGTCCATGATACGCTCCACAGTTGGCTACTACCTCTAGGTCCACCGCCGTGATTTTGCCTTCTGAGGTAGCTGCCAGCCGTATCGAGTTCTGCTGATCACGACCATGACTAGTGGATTGATAGTCTTCACTTCTAGAGGCCACCCATCGCACCGGACGACCAAACTGGCGCGCCATTAAAGGTACGAGCACCTCTTCAGGGTAAATGTTGCTTTTTGCCCCAAAACCTCCACCTACTTCGGGGGCAACCACACGGATTTCTTTTTCCGGGACGTTGAGAATGTTTACAAGGTTATCTCTCAGGCCATGTGGAATCTGAGTAGATGACCAGATGGTGAATTGTTCGTCCACGTAATGAGCGAGTACCGCCCTGGGTTCCATCGCCCCAGGGATAAGACGTTGTATTCTGACAGGCAATTCCACTGTGATATCAGAATCGACAAAGCTTTTAGTGACATCTCCGGAGGAAGCATTCCAAACAAACGCAGAGTTGTCACTCGATTGTTCGTGAAGAGGCTCAACAGGACGATTAGGATCTGGACAAGATGATGAAGTAACTGACAACGGCTTGTACTCGACGTAGAGTTTTTCCAATGCGTCAGCTGCAATGTAGGGAGATTCGGCCAGGACAATGGCGACAGGATCTCCGAAATATCGGACCTTGTCCGACTGTAGGGGGCTTTGCTTTGGAATGACCAATTCGTCGTAGTCTCCCACTAAGACACCGCTCACTACAGGCATGCTCTCATGAACCAAGGAATTAATTTCGGATGCTGTGAGAACGCCGAGTACACCTGGTATGGCTTCCGAACTACTTTTGTCAATGCTCAGAATCTCTGCATGACCGTAAGGACTACGACAGACGGCCATATGGAGGGTGTCTTCCAGGCGGAAGTCAGCTACAAAGCGACCTCGGCCGGTGACGAGGTTGGGGTCTTCACGTCTTCGAATGTGAGCGCCAATGAATTGTGGGATAGGACTTTGCACAGAGGTCCGATACTCGTTTTTACTTATTGGATTGCAGAGCGGGCCTGTTCGAGAATGGCGTTTACTCCATCCAGGGAATCGCTGTCTGGATTGCGAGCTTCGAAGATTTGCTCCAAATAGTCGCGTGCCTTTGCTGATCCAGGTTTGTTAAGAACGGAGGCTATAGCAAAGGCCCCCATTGCTTGATCAAACTCCTTTTCCTTCCAGTGACTCAAGCCGATGAATAAGTAAGCCTGCTCATTCTTAGGGACATACTTAAGTGACTCGTAATAACTACTGATAGCATCTGCATATCTTTGTCTCATATAGGCGTCGGTAGCCTTTAAAGAGTGGGCTTGTCCAAGGGTTGCGGCCCAGCGACTACCTTGCCATCCTGGGGGGGCCGAGTTTGGAAAAGATCTGATGAGTTGGTCGTAATAATAGACTGCTTTGGCGATGTCCTGCTGTCCTGTGTAGTGTTCTGCTAAGTATAGAGCGTAGAAAGATCCTTCCTTTGCTCCTAGAGCTGATAGGGCTTTCTCACTGTATGCTGCAGCTTTGGCTGTGTTCTTAGTATTCATGTAACTGTATGCCAGGATTGAGGCGGTTGCAGTAGTAGGTTTTGAGGCGTACAGCTTTTCTCCCAGTTGTGTCGCCTTGGCATAATTTTTCTGCTGATAGGCCATTTGTAATTCTTGTTCCGGAGTCACTTTTGGCACCACACTCGGGAAGAGCTTTACAATTTTTTTCTTCAAGGCATCAGACTTGGCTGAGTGGCCTGCGGTTTGATAATCCTTGGCAATCTGACCGAAAAAGTTAGGCATGAATTGCCTGACTTTAGCCTTCGATGGGAGCTTGCTATTGTAACTGGTCAAGCGCGCTTCCCTTTCACTCAAGGGGAGGCCCAGTATTTGTTGGACTTGGGCATAGTGCTGCCTGTAAAGCCAATCGGATTCAACAGGTATCCCAGCCGGTGCCGGGATCGGATCTTGCCCTACCAAGGTTGAGGCGAGAGAGGCTAGTACTATCAGCCAAATACTGTTTCTGCAGAAAAATTTCATGATATTCCTCACGGGCTAGTTTGTTCTAGAATGGCAAAATCTCCAGGGTTCCAAGCCTGGGCAATGATGTAGAGTTTTCCTTTCACCTCGTGCAAAACCGCATTATGGATATGCTGGAAGTTTTCCAGGCCAAGATCTTCTTTGGGCATGACAGTGGAGACTACTGCACCGTCCCTGAGAAGATAGATGGGAGCGCCCTTACTACGATCGGGGCCATGTAAGCATCCCACGATCGCTAGGTCTTTGTGATAATCGATGTCGCAGGGGTATGCACCTGAGGGGAGGTGCCATGTGGAGCGATAGTGTCCTAACGGTGTGAAGCGGTCGATCTCAGAAACGGAACGATCTGCTACATCGATCCGGCGTTGGTTGGGGGAGACCGTAATGCCGTGCCCCTTCATAAGTTGTCCGGGTCTGTCGCCTCTTCCTCCGAACACTAGACTTGCCCACTGGATGCTCATTGGGTTGGTTGATTCGACAGAAGCGGTCAGAACATAATCAAGTGTGGAATAACCAGTTGCCACGTATAACCTATGATTTAGATAGTCTACGTCTGTAGGAGCAAACTTCCGACCGGACCCGAAATAGGAGTTCACTGTTGGATGGTCGAAGTCATCCTCCGAGTCGGGTGCAGGGAGTGTATGAACCAATTCCCCATCCAGGGTAGTCGTGAAAATCTGGCCAACTGAGTTGCCAGGGAATGTCAGGAAAGGAGTACCATCTTGATCGTACCAAATGGTCGTATTGTGCATGTTGGCATTCTTTATGAGGGTAGAACTTTCGAGCAGTTTGGTGGATTGCAAGTCAGCGCTTATCTTAATGATCCCAGCGCCCGGCAGGGCAAAGTAAACTTGACCTTTTCCTTCTCGGCGATCGATAGCAAATCCTCCATGTGCAGAGTTAAGTACTGAGATCGCATCTGGAGGTAGATGGCTTCCGGTAAAGACAACGCGGAACTTCAGGTCTCCCTGACCGCTGGTTGCAGGGGGAATCTGGTTCGTCTCGAGAATTGTGTGACGAGGAGTGGAAGTGTGTGGATGCACTCCATCGTGAGGATGAGATTGGACAAAGCCAATGGCCAGTAACCAAACTGTCAAATTGAAAGCAACCTGATTTTTTTTGAGCACTTGGAGCCTTTCCTGCATAAGTTTAGGAATTTTCAGTTAGAACTATCATAAACATCCCGAAGGGCTTGACAAGTCCTAGTGGGTGTTTTCTAAGGGTGGATCTTTATTTTTATCTAGTTTATGGTGCTGAATTTCAGGTTCGGAAGTATGATTCTTCCAAAAAATAACACTGCGTGGTTTAATGATTTCTGTGGCGAATCTTCGTAGGAGTCCCAAGAAATATGATGTCGTTGTAATCGGGTCTGGTGCTGGTGGCGGTACGGCCGTCAGGGTTCTTACTGACTTGGGACTAGAGGTGGCTCTTCTTGAGGCAGGGCCAATGGTGAACCCCTCTCGGGATTTCAAGGAGCACATGTGGCCCTATGAAGTCGATCATCGAGGAGCAGAAGAAGGAGGGAAAAGGTACTTTGGTAAAGGTAAACATTTTGGATACTTTTCGGCCACCGATGGTGGATGGCAATTGGACGGTGAACCTTACACCGTTGCTGACGGTAGCCAGTTCCTATGGTTTCGCTCTCGAGTCATAGGAGGTCGCACCAATCACTATGGCCGCATGTCATTTAGATTTAGTGATTATGACTTTAAGCCTTACGATCAAGATGGCCTGGGATCCAATTGGCCTATCTCTTACGAAGACCTTTCTCCCTATTACGACAAAACCGAAGCATTTATTGGAGTAACCGGGACCCATGAGGGAATCCGAAGCGCTCCGGATGGGATTTTTCAAGACCCTCCTCCACCTAAGGCTCACGAATTACTTATTCAAGGGGCATGCCAAGAGTTAGGAATCCCCTGTATACCCAACAGACGGGCTGTGATTACGAGGCCTCATAACGGACGGCAAGCCTGTCATTACTGTGGACAGTGTTACCGAGGATGTAAAACAGCTTCGACTTATTCATCGAGTCAAGTAGACATTTTCCCTGCGATGAAAACGGGCAAGCTCACGATTTTTGACAATGCCATGGCTCGTGAAATCCTCACTGATAATGATGGGAAGGCCACTGCGGTTTCTTACATCGACAAGCGGGCTCGGGCTGAACGGCAAATACATGGCCGCGTTATAGTTGTTGCCGCCAGTACTTGTGAGTCGGCCCGTCTTCTTCTTAACTCCCAATCTAGCCGCTTCCCAAGGGGTTTGGCTAATGATTCTGGTGTTGTCGGACGTTTCCTGATGGATACGGTTGGTTTTAGCGTATGGGGCTATGTGCCGGGGTTAGAAGGCATGAAGACTTATGATACCGATGGCTTTGGGGGAGCCCATCTTTATATGCCTTGGTGGGGGCTCGACAAGAAAAATAAAGACTTTCCTCGTGGGTACCATATTGAGATCGGGGGTGGTTATCGCATGCCTAGGATTGGGTTCGGTGGACGTACGATCGAACGTCATGGAGGGTATGGTGAGGCCCTGAAGGCCAAGATCCGTCGTGAGTATGGTGGTTTTATTGGTCTTGCGGGGCGTGGTGAGATGATTCCCAACCAGCAAAGTTATTGTGGGATTGACCCTGATACCGTTGACAAGTACGGAATCCCCGTCTTGAAATTCCATTTTGGTTGGACAGATCACGAATGGAAGCAGGCACGGCACATGGAACAGACATTCAAGGATATTATAGAGACTATGGGTGGATCGGTAGGCGGGATTGGTCAGCAGGTCTTTGAGAGGCAAGGCATTTCTATCCCAGGCACTATTATTCATGAGGTTGGGACAGTGCGGATGGGTGAAGATCCGCGCACATCAGTCCTCAACAAGTTCAACCAGGCACATGCTGTAGACAACCTATTCGTTGTTGATGGAGGTGCCTTTGTGAGTAATCCAGACAAGAATCCTACTCTTACAATAAATGCCTTGTCTTGGCGAGCATCTGAGTATCTTGCTGAGGAAATGAGGGCCGGCAATGTTTAGCCATGATATCAACGAGGAAGTTTCCAGGCGTGACATGCTTCGGACTATTGCTGTCGCAATGACAGCCACGGGGGCCGGAACTCTGAGTTTGCAGGCAGGTCGACATGTACACGGACTGGCTGAGAAGGAGAAGGAGGTCACTGGGACTTATTCTCTGAAGTTTTTCAACCAGCACGAGTACCGAACCATTAGGAGGCTTGCCGAATTGATTATACCTGCCGATGAGGAATCGGGTAGTGCAGTAGATGCGGGTGCTGGGGAATTCATAGATCTTCTCTGTAGCCAGAATGAAGCTCTAGGAGAGATCTATACAGGAGGACTCCTTTGGTTGGATCAATTTTCGATAGATCGCGTTACTCACCAATTTGTCGAAAGTAAGACGGAGGACCAAATATTAATACTCGACCTTTTATCCGAAGAGGCTCATCGCCTAGTTTTAAAGAGGAAAGAAAGCAGTGCTGGTTTCAAGTTTGAGGATAGGCCTGAGTATGAAGGTTTTCAGGAATATACGACAGAGCCAACTAACGGTCTTGGTCCTGGGGTCCGATTTTTTGCCTGGATTCGCCGGATGAGTGCTGATGCGTTTTATACAAGTCCAATAGGAATCAGGGACGTAGGCTATCAGGGGAATGGTTATTGGAACCGCTACAGTGTTCCCCAAGAAGCTATTGATCACGTTATGAGTCGCAGGCCTTGGATTGATGAGGATAATTAGTCGGACTGAAGTTCAGTCCGAGTATCATCGTTCTGGTGATATTCCAAGAACTGGTTAAGGTTGCTCCTCTGGCTTTTCTATGATCAGCCCTAGTTGTCCGGACAGTCTGTCAACTGTCTCCCCATGGGGGGCTTGCCCTGCAAGATTAGTCATCTCCAATGGATCTTCATTGTGATCGTAGAGTTCTAGCGCTTCGACATCCCCAGTTCTGAAATTGCGCCACTCCGTATAGCGGTATTGTGGAGTGCGCATCGAGTAGCCCATTATTTCTGGTGGTTTTCCTCGAGGGTAGTTAGGGCGTGGTGTTTGGGTCAGCGCAGCGGATTTAACATGGGAATTAGGGTCTTCGAGTAAGGGGACTAGAGAGGTGCCCTCTAATTGTTCAGGGGGTAGTAATCCTGCAAGTTCGGTAAGAGTCGGATACAGATCCAGTAATTCCACCAGGGCGGTAGCTCTCTGGCCCGGAGTATGTTGAGGGGTTGTGATAATGAGCGGGACATGAGCATCGAGTTCAAAGGCTGTGGTTTTTCGGGTCAGTCCGTGTTCCCCTACGTGTAATCCATGATCGGACCAGAACACAATGATAGTGTTTTCTCTAAGGTTGAGTCTGTCCAGTTCATCTAGAACTCGACCCACCTGGGCGTCAAGGTAACTTATGGCTGCTAGATGGCCGTGATGCATTTCACGGAGTCTCTCTGAGTCGGGGCCATCGAGATAGCGGTCACTAGTAAGAGCGATTTCGGGTATGTCTCTGGGTGGCGTCACATGATCCGGAATGGGAATTGTTTCGCGTTCGTATAGGTCCCAGTATTTTTTTGGAGCATTGAACGGTAGATGTGGTTTCCAAAACCCAACGGCTAGGAAGAAAGGAGTCTTATTTTCGCTAACCTCTCGTAAAGTTTCGATGGCCTTTTCCGATACGCGTCCATCGAAGTAAGCGTTATCAGGAACATCACGATTTTCAATACCAGCCCTACCGGATGCTAAATTGGGTGGAATAGGGCCCTCTATTTGTGGGGTGTCGTTCCCATGACGATTGTAATGCAACACGGAAGGAACACTCCAAGAGTCCCGGTCGCCCTTCCATTCATCCTGACGCCAATTGTGATAGATCTTTCCCACAGCTTGGGCGTGATAGCCGTTTCTTTTGAATAACTGGGGGAGGGTGACCGCATCGGGTGCGTTTTCCCGGAAATGAGTCAGGAGATCCCAGACACGAAGAGTATCAGGTCGCATTCCGGTCAGGACCGAGGCCCTAGAAGGATTGCAGACTGGCTGTTGGCAGTAGGCTCGCTCGAAAAGGGTCCCTTGAGACGCTAGCTTATCAATGTTTGGAGAGATGACATGAGAGCCTCCGTATGAGCCTAGTTCTACTCGCAAATCATCCACAGCGATGAAAAGAATATTGGGTGCCTTTTGGGAGTTAGCGCATCCTAGGCATACTAGGAGAAATGAAAAAGAAATGAGATGGCGTGCATTCTTCGTGACGCAAGAAAGACGGAAGTGAAGAGTAACTTTGTGCTTGGGGGATTTTCCCGGAGAGCTTAGATGTTTTTTCAAGGAGGTAATCTCCAATTAGTCGCTAGTAATAAGTCGTAGTAAGGCCTGGCAAAGTGCACTTTCTTCCTGTCCTAGTACCAAGGCAGTTTGGGCATGATCAAGTTCACTGAAAACTCGCCACTCAACTTTCGTGCCTTGTTCCTGAAGTTTGTTGACGAAAACTTTTCCTGCTCGGAGGTAAGGGTCCTCTCCCTTCCCGATTGCCATGAGCACCTTCCCGACCGGGTGATGGATGTTCAGGAGAGGGTTTGCCTTTTCACGAAGAGTAGAATCATCCACGTACGCGTTCCCCTCAGCCTTACGAACGTGGTAGATTCCTCCTCCCAAAGCTGCTTTGGGATCATCGACGACGATTGAGGTGCTTATCATTACGGTGCCACTGATGAGATTCGGCGGGAGATCCCTTTCCGTCAGCCAGCTGCGATTAACTGATACATCTGCAGCAAGAATACCTCCTGCAGAATGCCCTCCCACAAAAATACGGTTAGGGTCTCCCCCGAAGCGTTCGATATTCTGGTAAACCCAGGTTATAGCACTACGGATGTCTTTAGGTTGACTGGGGTAGTGAAACCCTTGTGAGGTCAAGCGGTAGCTCGGCAGCACTGTGATTACACCTCTTTTTGCCAGCGGCGGTGCTATAAACCCGTAATGTGTCCGATCTCCTTCTCGAAATCCACCTCCATGGATAAACAGGAATACTGGAGCTTTATTAGCGTTTTGGGTGGGCAGGTATAGATCGAGCTTTTGCTTAGGGTGCATTCCATAGGGGATGTTTAAATGATTTGGAAAGTCACGTCTTGCCATTTCTGTTAACTCGTCGACTCGTTTGTAGAAACCGCGCCAATTTATGGTAAAGCGATTCGCATTGCGCACCGTGTAATAGCTACTCTTGTCTTGACCTGATATTGGTAAAGAAAACAGAGTGAGGAGAAGAAAAAGAAAGGGCACTGCAGGATGTCTATACATGTCCAATAGTAGAGCCTAAGTCTAGAAGAGTGTCAATGCAATGGAAGTTCAAGCACTTCAGTTCGAGTTGGATCGGCCTCTGTTTGAGTGGTTCAGGATTTGTTCGTTGGAAATGTTCACCGAATTGGATACCCTTTAGGCTTATTGAGGGACCTAAGCCGTGCCAATGAAAAAGCAAAAGAAAAAACCGTCCTTAGCTACAATCAGATATGCCTTCAAGATGATCATTTGGCCTCGTCGTCGCCTTGTCTTGATAGGGCTGAGTTTAATACTCATAAATCGTCTTGCGGGGCTTGTTCTTCCAGGTTCGAGTAAGTATCTGTTAGACAATGCGATTGGTGCTGGGAACTATGCACTCTTTAAGGTCATTCTTCTGGCTATAACGGTTTCTGTTACTTTGCAGGCGGTAACATCCTTTGCCTTGACTCGGCTTCTGAGTGTCGAGGCGCAGCATTTAATCTCCGAACTGCGGGCGAGAGTTCAAGAACATGTAATCCACCTGCCAATGAACTATTTCAATAACAACAAGACCGGAGCGATAGTTTCTAGAATTATGACCGATGTTGAGGGTGTTCGAAATCTTGTCGGGACAGGACTTGTGCAGCTCGTGGGGGGGGCTCTAGCTTCCTTCCTAGCATTGGGGCTACTCATAACTATCAATGTATGGATGACACTTTTGCTCCTTATCCCCTTGCTGAGCTTTGGGATTATTTCTTTGAAAACTTTTGGGTATATTCGTCCAGTTTTTCGACAAAGACGACGTATTCAGGCTGAGGTAACCGGCCGCCTGACAGAAACACTAAACGGAATCCAAGTGATTAAAGGATTTAATGCGGAAGATCATGAAGTGCAAGTTTTCAAGGTAGGAGTGGAAAGCTTATTTAACAATATCAAGCGTACACTTACAGCGACGAGTTTGGTGACTAGTACGGGGACGTTCCTCTTGGGGATGGCTGCCGTTTTCATAATGGGATACGGTGGTCTGCAGATCATGGCAGGGGTGATGACACCGGGGGATCTTCTCGCTTTCATCTTATATCTTGGATTTCTCGTTGCCCCAATTCTCCAAATTTCTAATATTGGCAGCCAGATGACAGAAGCTCTGGCAGGGCTCGATCGCACGGCAGAATTATTAGAAATCGGGAGAGAGTCCGATGATGAGAGACGTGACACTATCCTCGGAGACATTAAGGGGGATCTCGAGTTCGATAGTGTGAGTTTTGCTTACAAGGATGGTCCTGAGGTAGTAAAGGGGATCAGCTTTTGTATTCCTGCTGGGAGTGTTACTGCACTTGTAGGGAGTTCTGGAAGTGGCAAGACGACCATTGCCGGTTTAGCCGGATCCTTTCTGACTCCTCAGAGTGGAAAGATCACAGTGGATGGCAAGGATCTCTGTAAAGCTACACTGGAAAGTTATCGCAGTCAGCTAGGCGTTGTTTTACAGGATGATTTTTTGTTCGATGGAACGATTGAAGAAAACATATTATTTGGCCGTCCCACTGCTCGTAAAGAAGCACTTCAAGAGGCTGTCATGGCGGCTCACGTCCAGGAGTTTGCAGCACAGCACGAGGATAAACTACAGACTGTTATTGGAGAACGGGGAGTTAAATTATCGGGTGGACAGAGACAGCGAGTGGCAATCGCACGAGCCCTCATTTCGGATCCGAGGGTACTTATCTTAGATGAAGCTACTTCTAATCTAGATACCGAGAGTGAGCGTTATATTCAAAAAAGTTTGGAGATCTTGCTCCAAGGTCGAACGACTTTGGTTATAGCTCACCGACTGAGTACCATTCGCCGAGCTGATCAAATCCTCGTCATTGAAGGTGGAAGAATTGTTGAACGGGGAACACATGATCAGCTCATGGAGAGTGATGGGCGCTATCACCAGCTTTATACTTACCAGGCTCGAATTTGACCTAACCAATTCCATTACATCCCTTCAGACGGTGCCGATTTGATACGGCAGCCGGCCTGTTAAGGAGCAGTTTGATGAACCAAGTAACACGTAGGGATTTCCTTCGGACAAGTGCCATAGGGGTTGCGAGTGCTTCGGTCGACCGTACTCTCCACGGTCACGACAAAATAAATTCACGGGTCAGGGGTGTCCTCTTAGGGGCCCAGAGCTATAGTTTCAGGGATCGAGACGTCTATCAGGTGGTCGAGGGCATGTCTGAGCTCGGGATCGGTTTAGTTGAGCTTTGGCAGGGGCATATGGAGGACGTGACTGCAAGCAGTGAAGGTGAACTGAGGGAAGACCTGCGCAGATGGCGTATGAATGTGCCTTTGGAAAACTTCGAGGCCATAGGCCAAAGATTTCACGGGGCTGGTATTAAAGTGTATGCCTATAATTACAGCTTTCGTGGCGATATGAGCGATGGAGAAATAGAAAGAGGATTTGAGATGGCACAGGCTCTCGGGGCTAATGTTATTACAGCATCGGCTAATGTTTCCATGGCCTCCCGGATCGATCGATTTGCACGTCGCTATCAGATGAGAGTAGGCATGCATAATCACTCTAGTTTTGACTACAATGAATTCACCTCTCCTGCCGATTTCGATTTGGCGATGTTAGGCAATTCCGATTACATTGCTATTAATCTTGATATTGGCCACTTTACAGCGGCTGGGTTCGACGCTTGGGATTACATCTCCAGGCGTTATGATGAAATAGTAGCCCTACACATTAAAGACCGAAAAAGGGATGACGGGGAAAACAGTCCATTCGGTGAAGGAGATACTCCCATAACAGAAGTATTACAGCTTTTGAGAGATGAAAAACTGGTTATTCCCGCCAACATCGAATACGAATACAAGGGCGGGGATACAATCGAGGAAATGAAGCGCTGTTTAGCCTACTGTGAGACAGCACTAAAGGGTCGAGTAGGTGAGGGTTGAGGATTCTCCTCACTCAAGGACCAATAAGTTTCAGGATAGCCTGGAACAGTTGGCTTTCTTCGTTCCCAAGTGAACGGGCGGTCTGAGCGTGGTCTTCTCCTTCCAAAACTAATAGATCATCAGTTTGCACACCCTTCTCCTGCAGGCGCCTAACGAACTCTTTGGATGCTTCTAGGTAATTTTTCTCTACCGAACCAACTGCGACTAGATATCGGGGGCGTAGATTGACGATATTTTCGATTGGACTGGCTATCCCAACCAATGACTCGTCTCTGACATACCCGTCTCCTTTAGGCCGTGCCCCGTAACGTCCACTAATGGGGATTACTCCTTTAATAAGATCTAGTGGAAGTCCCATTATCTTAAGCCAGTTGGTTTTGACAGCAACTTCTGCTGATAGAAGAGCGCCTGCTGAATGCCCCCCGACGTAAAGACGATCTTTGGATCCCCCGTAGCTTTCGATATTGCGATATAGCCAGGCCAAAGCACGATGTAGATCTTCCGCCTGATCTGGAAAGTGGTAGCCTTGTGAGGTTAAGCGGTAACTGGCAACAGCTGTGATTACACCATGGCGAGCAAACGGGATCGAAATTGATCCGTAGTGAGCCCTATCTCCTTCTCGAAACCCTCCGCCGTGTAAGAAAATGAATACTGCAGCATCGGAGCTTTCGGTTTTAGGTAGATAGAGATCCAACCTCTGTTTTGGATGATCTCCGAAGGCTAGATCCAAATGATGAGGTAACTCATTACGGGCTTTGGCTGTTAATCGGTCGTTTTCATTATAAAAACCAGTCCAATCGATCGCGAACTTCTCGGGGTTCATAACGGTGTAATAAGTTGATTTGTCTTGCCCTAGCAAGGGACAGAGTAGGGTCGAGAGAGTTAAAAGCGAAAGAATCGTTCTGAGTGGGAGTTTTTTCATGATGCTAGTCCTGTCTGGGTTGCCGATGCATTCAGGTGAGTCGGTCACACTACTCTACACTTGATGGTCGGTCAGGGGAACAACACGTTATCTAAAGTAGCGACGTTTAGTAGGAGAAAAGATTAGTCGCCGAGATCTTGAATAGAGATATTACGAAACTGCACGAGACTTGGTGGGCTTACCCATTGGCCATTTTTTTTCGAACCATGGTGTTGTAATCCGATAGGTCCTCTATCTGGTATTCCTGGTAGGCTAGCTTTCTCGAGAACCAATTTATCGTTCAGTCTGACTGTCAATTGATCTCCGATTAATGTGATCTCGAATGTGTTCCATTCACCCAAGTTTTTGTCGGCGATCACTCGCGGGGTGACTCCCGCCCGGACAGAGGCCGGCAGGGAACTATCCATGCGGTAACCATAAACTTCTCCAGACCCTATGGGCCAACACCATATGTTTACTTGAGCCTTGGTTACTCCCCTGAGGTAAATACCCGAGTCGGAGTCTGGAACGGATATTCGGATGACTTCTCCGGAAACATCACGTTTATGACTGCCATCGGAGAGAATGATGGGTACTCGGGGATTTACGTAAGGAGTCTCCTTGATCCGCCACTCCAACCGGAGTACAAAGTCTTGATATTCTTTTTCTGTCCAAAGGGACTTTTCACCCGGGGCTTCACTCTCTGCATCATAATCGATCATCCCATCGATGATTTTCCAGTGGCCGTTGTCTCCTGCGGGCACTTTCCAGCCAGTGAAGTCCTTGCCATTGAATAGAGATTTTCCAGCAGGCTCATGATGCTTTAGACCTACTCCGACTAGAAAGATAGTTCCTAGGAAAAGCCCTAAATTAAAGATCCTGATTGTTCGAAGCATATTTATTCTCCCATTGAACGCTTTTAAATTTGTCGTAGAGACATTCTATACCAACTCCTGTTAAGGGTATGGAAGCAGAGTTTAGTCAATGTCCAAATTCACTTAGATCGCTCAAAGGTGAAGTCTTTTCATTTAATTTTTTCGACCTAATGATGAGGTTGTCTACTCGTCTGTTGTTTTGTATTTCAAGATCTCGTGCAGTGATTGTGGAGTAATCAGAGAATGTGTTAAATTTTCGAGATGGTCAAATATAATCGACGTGAAGCCCTCGAGCAGGGGATGAAAGGTTCCTTTGGAGCATTGGCCTTAGGTTCTGTGAACTGGTCTACAGTGAAAGAGAACTGGGGCAAGGTCCCTGAGTTGGAAAGTTCGAGAGACAAACGAGTTCTTTCCAACGCGCAAACACGTTGTCTGGTAGCGGCAGCAGAGGAGATTATTCCTGCTAAAGACGGTAAGCCCTCTGTAACTGAGATAGGTACTTCTGATTATGTAGAGATTGTCCTTCGACAGGACTTGGAGTTGCAAAGACAGATGAAGAACGCTTTGAACCGTCTAGACGAAGATGGTCTAAAGACTTTTGGTAAGCATTTCTGGGATCTTAGATCAAGGCTAAAAGTTCAAGTCTTAGAGGGATTTGAGAAACACACAACCCCATCGGCTGGAACCGCAACTATCTTTAAATCTCGTCCTCCTGGTCTTTTTGAGGTTCTTCGAGATCTGATCTACGAAGGGTACTACACTAATCCTCTTGTCTGGCCGTCTCTGGGATACGATCTTCATACTCCTGACTCCCCCCCTAGATTCAAGGACTTTGATGAAAGTCTATTGGATCAGGTTCGTGGTCGGACTGGCCTGTATCGTGAGGTGGACTAGATGGCTGAGTTTGATACAGATGTTTTGATCATAGGTTCCGGTGCTGCTGGGGCAGCGGTGGCAAAGAGTCTTTCCTCGAGAGGGGTTAAGGTCGTTTGCTTGGAGCAAGGCCCATGGATAGCTCCCTCGACTTTTCCTTCCTCTCAGACCGATTGGGAGGTGCAACTCAAGCGTGGTCCTTGGCACTTTTCACCAAATGTACGAGCGCTCCCTGAAGATTATCCTGTAATTGGAGCTGGGGCTCACCCTCCTGATATTTTGATGTTTAACGCAGTGGGAGGGAGTACGGTCCACTGGACTGGTCATTTTCCTCGGTTCCGTCCTTCTGATTTTCGCGTTCGCTCATTGGATGGTGTGGCAGATGACTGGCCTTTAACTTATGAGGAATTAGAGCCCTACTATGATTTGAATGATGCCGATATAGGGGTGTCTGGGTTGGCGGGGGATCCAGCTAATCCGCCTCGATCTCCTCGTCAGAGTCCACCACTCCCTGTAGGGGAGTTAGGGGAGACTGTTGCACGGGGATTTACGAAGCTAGGATGGCATTGGTGGGTATCTGACAATGCCATCATTTCTCGGAAGTACAGAGGGCGAAAAGCCTGCACGCTGCAGGGGCGTTGCATGCTGGGTTGTCCTACGGGAGCTAAAGCGAGTACGGATGTGACTCATTGGCCTACCGCCATAGAGCAAGGGGCAGTTCTGAAGACGAATGCCCGTGTTCGTGAGGTCACTCTAGATGATCGAGGAAACGCGAAAGGCGTTCTCTATTATGACCAGGATGGAAGACTCCAGGAGGAGAAAGCCCGTGTTGTAGTGATTTGCTGTAATGGGATAGGGACTCCACGCCTGTTACTAAATTCTAAATCCGCACTCTTCCCACAAGGACTAGCTAACTCGTCTGGATTGGTAGGTAAAAACTTCATGATCCATCCCTTCAGATTCATCGAAGGTGTTTTCGAAGAATCTATCCGGGGGTGGACTGGTCCCTTGGGGATCCCTTTATTCAGCCAAGAATTCGATGAAACGGATACCAGGCGTGGATTTGTACGTGGGTACACTTTCCAAGTCGAGCGTTCCTTCGGTCCAGTCCATCAGGCTTGGGGAGGATTTACAGGGGATCCAATCCCTTGGGGTGAGTCGCATCACCGAGTTATGAAAGAACGTTTTGGGCACATGCTTAGAGTCACATTTCTAGGAGAAGATCTACCTGACGAACGGAATTCCGTTACTCTGGATCCTGACATAACCGACAGCCATGGTATCCCGGCAGCTCGGGTAACATACAATTACAGTCAAAACAGCTTGCGTATGCATGAACACGCTCGCCAGCGAGCCACTGAGCTCCTGGAATCTTCCGGAGCGCGCACCATTTTAGATAGTGGAGTGATACAACCGGCTTTTCATCTGATGGGAACGGCACGAATGGGAAATAATCCATCCCGATCGGTGGTTAACCGCTGGAATCAGTCTCATGACGTCAAAAATCTGTTTATTGTAGACGGCAGCTCCTTTGTCACTGGGGCTGGTGTGAACCCCACATCTACTATAGGTGCCCTGGCATTGCGGGCGGCTGATTCCATTTGGGAACGTCGTGTAGAGTGGTAGTAGATCTCGGTTTCGATTCTCTGGATATAGTGTTTCTTACAAGCGACTAAAGAGGCTAAGGGAGTTTAGGAGGCTCCACCAAGTAGTCAACCTGAAGCGCTTCTAGAAAAACCAAAAGGTCGGCCTTTTCTTGTTCCGTTAATTCGGCGGCCTTTGTATCTGCGAGATTAGTTTCATCCAGCCAGGGGTTAGATTTTCCTCCTGCCAGCATGATGTCTACAGCTTCTTCCAGTGTAGAGACACTCCCGTTATGGAAGTAGGGTGCAGATCTAGAGATGTCTAGGAGAGTTGGAGTCTTGAAGGCACCTGTTTCCTTTTCATCCTTACTCACCTTTGCTCTACCTATGTCGGGGTTGTCGGCATCCATCCCAATGCCAATGTTGTGATATTGCAAGTCTGTGAGAAGGAGACCATCATGGCAATTAGTGCACTTTGCCTTTTCACTGAATACCTGCCACCCTCTCGTTTCAGCCTTATTGAAAGCGGCTTCATCCCCATTACGAAACTTAACCCATCGGGATTCAGAGGCTACAATTGTGCGCATAAAGGCAGCTATGGCTTGAGCAATATTATCGGGTGAAGCCGGCGTTCCGAAAATTTCCTGGAATTGTGTCCGATATCCATTTATCTCATTTAGCTGAGCACTGATATCGGCCATGTCGGGTGCCTCATTCTTACCTGAAGCGCCCATGTTGCCGCCACTCCAAGCTCCTTTGACTTGCTTTTCGAGAGCTGAGGAACGGCCGTCCCAGTATAGTTCAGGATAGTAACCGACGTTCCACATGGTGGGGGAAGACCGTGTTAAGACCTTATCGAAAGCACCGAGAGCTACGGCCTTGCCGTCAGTCAAGCCGTGCTCGCTCAGGTGGCATCCATAACAAGATCTTTGACCGTCCCCGCTCATTCTTTTGTCATAGTAAAGTTGTTTTCCAAGATGGACTTTTGCGGTACTCATGGGGTTGTCATCTGGGATTTCCATGGGAGCGTATCCCTTGATCTGGGGCCATTCTACAGGCTGAGCAGGTGGGTTTTCGGGAAGACTTTCGCTACTAGTACACGATGTGAGGCTTAGGGATCCAATGGCTACAACACCTGCTAGCGCCAAAAACAATCCACCAGCATTTGATCTATTGGCATTCATAGCACTTCCTCTCGTTCCTGTGATAACGCCACTTTCTCTATAAGACTTTGGAAATCTGAGCCTAATTATAGACAGGGAAATTGCAAGGTGCTACTCCGAGGCGAGATTTACAAATCGGTTGGCCGACTTTATTGATCTCGCATATTTGCAATCTATAGAGACAGTCACTTTTATTTGGATTTTGGTTTAGATTCAAACGATAGGGTTACACGGGTAATTTTTTCAGGTGTCAAAATGATGGGCAGTTCTAGTTTTCCAGCAGTTGCATGGATAGCCTCCAGCACATAAGAACCGGCGGGAAGTCCCTCAATCTCGAACCGTCCATCCTCTCCCGTGACGCTGAAAAAAGGATGGGGCACGACATTTATATAAGCGCGCATCCAAGGATGTAGATTGCACTTGACTGGAATCATGAGCTCGGGTTCTGTGTAGGTCAACTGCAGCGCAGAGGCCCCTGAGCGCTGAGTCCGATTCCATTCATAGTTCACCTTAGGGATTGGATGTACGTTGTGGGTTAGAGGATCACTGTTGCTAATTTCCAAAGATTGTCCGGCCTGAACTCCTACCACACCAGGAACATACAGGCATCCGATTTGATCAAGATGTACTGGATCTGGAGGTGGGGGTGGGTGCAGGCTCTTTAATCCTTCTTTAATCCAAACAAAAACATTTTCAAGGCCACCTTCGCTGTTAACTAAAAAGTTCTGAGAGAATACTGGTTGTGTGTGCACGGCATGACATTCCGCCTCGCCTGCCATATTGAGGCGAACGGCTTTAGGGAAGGAGCCTTCGAAAAGGATTTGCCCTTGGATTTTGGCAGGATGTTCAGGAGCAGAGTAAACAGGTGAAGGAGAGTTTTTAGTACTAGGGCTGCAGGATAGGATGGGAAGCAATGAAAGTAAAATCAACGTTCTTTTCATAAGCTCAGTTACCCCTTTCCCCGCGATGAATGTGGGCCGTATCAGAACTCAGTCTAATAGAATCAATGGAATAAGGAAGAGAAAAAGGAAAGCCAGGTCTGACCGGGGGTTTGAAGTACGACCCCAAAATATCTAGTACTGCGGTAAAAAGAATGGCCGGGACGGGTGTGTCATCGATGCTGGCTCGGAGCAGTCGGTAGGTCGCTTGACCATTCTCACTAGTAAGTTCTCCGTCCATGGTAAGTGTTTGCCCTCCGGCTAATAAATTGGCTAAAAGCCTTAGTGGGAGGGAGTGCTCTAGCTCTAATAACTTGTTCAGGTCAATTTTTAAACCGATGCTGAAGCGATTTTCTCCTTTGAGGTCGATCTGGAGATGGTCTACACCATTCTCGGCGACGGTGCTTGATTGTTTTTGCAGGAAGGCATTCAACTGTTTTTCGGAGAGGCTATAAGTCTTTTGGGGGAAGTCGTTTGCATCGTCAGCCAAGATTTCTGAGAAGATTTGTTCTGCCTCTTTGAGTTGATTGTTTTTATCTCCTGATAGCGAGTTTGCTGTCAGAAAAATCAAAAGAAAAGTCATGGACAATACCACTAGTTTTATGTGGCATCTGATGGGTGAGGAGATTTTAGCCATTTCAGTAAGATGGTTGTTGGAGATATGAGGCATTGAGAGTCTTCGTACTATAGGAAAAAAGACACTCCTATCAGAATGGGCCCAAGGACTATAAGGCTATACCCCATGTAGCCGAAGAAAGAAGGCATTTTAATCCCTGCTTGCTCAGCTATGCTCTTCACCATGAAATTTGGGCCATTGCCGATATACGTCATGGCTCCCATAAAAACCGCACCCAGACTTATGGGAATTAGAAATGTCTCTAAGATTGAGCGCGTTTCACTTAAGCTCACAAGGGCTGCTCCTGCTGGACTAGGCAAGGTGGTAGCCGCCTCGAAGAAGACTACATAAGTCGGTGCATTGTCGAGAAAACTAGAGAGGATCCCGGTTGCCCAGAAAAACTCAAAAGCGTTGTCAATGTTTAAACTGGCTCCTTTTTGATTAAGAATCTCAATGGGGACCTGCATGGTAATAAAAATTCCGGTGAACAAGGCTGCAACTTCAGTAATGGCAACATAATCAAAGCGATTCCTGATACGGATTTTTATATCCGTCCACTTTAAGGAACATATGACGATCAGTAACATAACGGCCTCCCGAAAAAACTGAGGAGGAATAAAGGTGCTGCCGAGAAAAGGTTTATCGGGAACGATTGACGCCACACACAAAACGATTCCTAGTAGGGCAAGTAGATTTGGGCTTCCATAGAGTTTTAGGGGGCGCACCTGGGTCTCATCTCTGATGAGATCCCTAAGGCTTTCTTTGCGGTGGTACACAAAGGAATCCCAGAGAAAATAGGTGGATAGCAGGATGGTGTTAACTGCCAGCCAATAAGGCCATAGCCCCATAGTCCAAGTGAATGGCACTCCCCGCAGGTAGCCCAGGAAAAGAGGAGGGTCTCCTATGGGGAGGAGTAATCCCCCGCAATTACAGACCAGGAAGATGAAAAAAATTATAGTGTGAGTTTTATAACGACGTTCTACGTTAGTCACTATCAAGGGTCGGATTAGCACCATGGCGGCACCTGTGGTTCCGATAAAACTGGCTAGTAGCGCGCCAACTGCTAAGAAGCCAGTGTTGGTAGTAGGGTGAGCGGGAAGGTCTCCCTGCAGATGAATCCCACCGCTTATGACATAAAGGCTGAAAAGAAGGACGATGAAGGGGATGAACTCCACGAGAATCCCGTTACTAAATGCAGTCCATAGGGTGGGAAGCCCGGTTTCGGACGACTTGTCGTGCGTAAAATGATTGGCCAGTCCTCCAGGGTGAAGCCATGCGTAATAAATCAAAGTGATAGTGCCCAGAGTAGCGGCTACTAAAAAGCGATTCTTGTTGCTATGCCACCATTCTTGCGTTGAATGCAGTAGGGGAAGCACGGCGATACTCAAGAGCAAAAGAATGAAGGGTATGGCGGCCCAAAAAGGAGGTGAGCTGATTTCCTTTAGAGGTTTCAGATCTTCTGCAGAGGCCTCGTGTAGGGTGCCTTCGCTGTGGGCTGTGGGATGGGGTAGT
This sequence comes from uncultured Acidobacteriota bacterium, assembly GCA_964463145.1. GTDB lineage: Bacteria > Acidobacteriota > UBA6911 > RPQK01 > CBDAPI01 > CAYXBG01. The sequence continues at coordinate 3,274 of CAYXBG010000019.1, read as the reverse complement.
AATCCTATTCCCCATACCAACAAGAAGCCCATTAACACGATTACAAGACCGAGAATCATGCGTTTGTTGATTAGATTAGGGTCTGAGTAGGAGCTTTTCTCGTGGATTTTTGTAGAAGATGTCATCGAATCACTCATGCAAATTTAATTTATTAAACAGAGCATCCTGTTTATCGAGTTGTTAACTTGAGGCTCTCATCGCTGGCTGTTCCGATTATCCGTTCTTTCTGAGTTGTCTCCAGGGCCGTGTCGACTAGGCCTTGAACATCTAGAGATTTCTCAATCTCAATAATATGATCGATTTCAGCATAACATTCGGGGTGCTTCGGTATGAATAGGGAACAGCAATCGTCGTCTCCATCTACAGAAATGCCGTAGGTTCCTATCTTTCGAGACATGGTCACAATTTCCTCTTTGTCATCCCCAATTAAGGGTCTCAGGATTGGTAAACTACTAGCAGAGCTAATAACTCGTAAGTTGTCTAGAGTCTGGGAAGAGACTTGCCCAACGCTATCACCAGTCACAAGGGCCTTTGCCTTTTCCCAACGAGCAATCCTGGTCGCAATTCTCAGCATCATTCTTCGATATAAGATGACACGTGGGCGAGCCGGAGTAGAAGCTACAATCTGACGTTGCACGGGCGCGAAAGGGACCATGTAGAGCGGTTCAGTGTGGCGATTGAGGCAAAGGATGCGTGCTAGATTAGTAACTGTTTCCTGAGCCTCCAGGGATGTATGGGGGTGACTATGAAAATGAATGAAGGCAGGTCTGCAACCACGCTTCATGATTTTATAGGCCGCTACAGGAGAATCAATCCCTCCTGAAAGTAGAACACCAACCCGTCCTCCAGTAGAGGTGGGAAGTCCTCCGGGGCCCTTTAATCTTTGGAAATGGATAAGACAATCATTCCCAAGTATCTGGAGATAACATGTGAGATCAGGACCTTTGAGCTGGACTTTTGCGCTACTGCGTTCTCCGACAAATGCTCCGATCACTTTGCCTATTTCTGGAGAGGTTAGAGGATATTTTTTGTCTGCTCGACGAGCGTCAATTTTGAAGCTCCCGAACTCTCGGTCACGCATCAATTGCCAGACAGTAGCCTGGAGCGAAGAAATCTCAGATGGAACCATCCAACAATCTGCGTAGACAGCAATTCCGAAAACCTGGCTCAAGCGCTTACCAATTTCCTCTAAGTCGGAGTTTTCTTTTAGTTCGACGAGGATTCGGCTGGCCTGTTTCCTTACATTAGTATAGGTCAGGCCTGTTAGCGCCAGACGGATGTTGTTAATGAGTTGGCGTTCAAAATTTTTTCGATTGTTCTTCTTAAGAGCAATCTCGTGGTAGTTACAAACAAAGCAACGTCTCATAGGAAAAGAGTTTGTAGTATGGTTCCCTAGCAGTGTGATTCGTTAGCCGAGGGTTCCGAATCAGGTAAGATCGGAACTATTTCACCTTCCTGACCACTAGAGTAATGATGCTGCCCGACTCCTGTTTTCTGTAGAACACGTGCACTGTCTGACCTGGTTCCAATTCTCCACCTTTAACGGAAGCCGGCCCAAAAAGGAATGTTGTACTACCTTCTCGTGTGCGCAGTGTCAGAATGTCGGGATTGATAGTTTCCACGGTACCATAGACATCGAAATCAATTTTTTCGACGGGAATATCCCCTTTACTCCAGAGTTTCCATATACACCCTGTCTGAGGCAGCAGTAATCCCAAGAGACACACAATTACCAGTTGACGCATTTAGGGCATTCTACTCTCCATAGGCCCTCTCCTCAAGAGGTCTCGGTAAGTGTTACAAGGAGGGCTTTGATGTTTTGCTCGACTTGGTGCCGGACCAGGCGAAACGCTTGGATGATTTCGGAGGATTTTACTGTTAGGCTGGCGGGATCCGGTAGAGGCCAGTGATGGGATTCAATTCCTGTAGGAATAACAGGGCAGGAATCACGTGCAGAATCACAGAGGGTAACCACGCAATCGAAGTCCTGAACTGAAAAGTCACTGAGAGGATCGGAAGTCTGATCCGAAATGTCTATATCGACTTCGTTCATCACCTGAAGAGCATACGGATTCACCCCAACGGGGTGGGTGCCAGCACTGCTGATTTCAAATTGATCTCTAGCGTAATAACGTGCAAATCCTTCTGCCATTTGGCTGCGTACAGAATTTCCGGTACACACAAATAATATTTTAGTCATAGCTAATTTTTTTGTTCATTTTAAATTTTATTGGATAATTAAGCGGATGCGATCCGATCTGGCGGGAAGATTAGGGGTGCCTTTTTTCATTCTTGTGCTACTTGTGTCCGTGTCGATTCTAACTAATGCCCGCCGTCCTTTGGGTGAACAATCTCCGCAAACAAAAGATTTTTCTTTAGCAAAGAGAGTCATGATCACTCAAAAATGCGGTTCCTGTCATACTTTGCAGGGACACGGTCTAGACTGGAAAGCCACGATAGGCCCCGACCTTACAAACCAATTCTCACGGCAACGCTCTCCGGCCTGGCTCGAGCAGCGTCTTAAGTCCCCTGAGTCCATTTTTGAGGACGAATTGGATAATCAATACAACTCTCAGAAGGGAATAATGCCATCCTTTGCACACCTTCTCAACAGGGAACTTGAGGCAATAGTCGATTTCCTCATGACAGTGCACGAGTAAGTTTCCTCAACTGCGGTACAATGGACTGTATGAGGTTGTATTTATACCTTGCGGCTTGGATTTGGATTTGTGCGCCACTAGCGGAAGCTAATGGCGGAATGCCGGATGTCCGTTACAGGTCTCGTGAGATATCTCTGGATGGTCATCTGGATGACTGGATTGGAGTTAGTGGTCTGCAGTTGGCTCCGCATGTATCCGGGGTCAGGTCGGTAGGGGAATTTGGTCCAAACGATCTTAAAATAGAGTTCCGTGCTATGTGGGACGAAGAGGGCCTATACCTTGCTGTTGATTGGGAGGATGACGAATGGGATGTCAAACAAGTCCGTCGTGGAGAGGCTGTTTTCATCGATAGTGCTGGCAGACGCCGCAACCGTATGCATGTTTTCGATAATCTGATGGTGCGAATTAAAGAGCTGAACTACGATTACACTCTGTGGGTTTCCCCTAGAGCAAAGGAGCAAGGACCTTTCTACTGGCAGAAGCTTGTTACAGGTAATAAAGCTCTAGAATCAGCTACCTATGTACCCGTGATTGTTCCACAGGAAAGCGGTACAAGGGTAAGTCTTGAGATTATGCTTCGGTGGGAACAGATAGGGCTTTCCCAGAAGAGGCTG
>CAYXBG010000018.1:0-26898 GCA_964463145.1 uncultured Acidobacteriota bacterium | reverse complement strand
TCATCTATGCTGGAGTTTTCCCCGTTGAACTCTGGGATGTTTCTCACCTTAATTTGATCGGACAGCTGAGTAGAAGTTGGTCCTATGGTCAACAAATGTAAAGCTGGAAATAAAATCTGCTCAGCTTTTTCCCAACCAAGTTGTTCAGCCATTGACCACGCTTTGAATAGATGGATGAATTTGATGCCACTTTGGGCGGTGTCATCTAAGGCCAGTCTTAGGCTGCGGCTACGGAAGGTGTTACGTTCGTTTTCATCAGATAGAAAACCCTTAGCAAGCGCGTAGCACTGTTCCATATTTCCATCTTCGTGCGACGTGCAGAAATTCAACCACCTTTCGTCTTCTGATAGATCGGTAATGGCGGTCAAGGACGCCCCACTCCAGGGCTGTCGTCGGCGTTCATTGGAAGCCAACCAACCCTGCTGAACACACGGCCACCACTTACGTTCTTCAGGAAAAACACTCAACGAAGACGCAACACAGGTGATTCCGAAGAAAGCGTGTGGGACAATATCGCCATAGTACTTTTCGTAGGACCGCAAGGCGAGAAACTCACCAGCTTGACGGAGGAATTCTTCCGGGGTTTCCCAATTTTCCTGTTCTTTTTTGAACAGTTTTGCAAATACTTTTAGATCCTGATTTTTAAACAGTGTGTCCACGCTACTGCTCCAAGTTTCTTTCTGATATCACAAATTTGATCCTAGCACCCCTCGACCCCATAAAAATACCAGCTGCGCGGCATCATAAGAAAAAACTGAGTTTTTCTCAATCCCTTCTCTCTATTTGATGTCCTAAAAAAAGCTGAGAGTAAAACCATTATTGGTACCTATGACGACCTCTGGGTAGAATGATTATATGCTGAATCGACGTCACAGCATTACCGTTCGAGTCGGAGATATCTCCGTAGGATCCAGTCATCCGGTTGTGGTGCAGTCTATGACTAACACGGATACTACCGATCTGAAGGCAACTGTTTCCCAGATTATTGAACTGGCTGAAGCCGGTTCGGAGTTGGTACGGATAACTGTAAACACTGATGCTGCGGCTAAGGTAGTCCCGGAAATAATCTCCCGATTAGAGGGAAATGGGTGTTACGTCCCAATCGTGGGAGACTTTCATTACAACGGACATACACTCCTGACACACTACCCGGATTGTGCTAAGAGTCTAGCCAAGTATCGTATAAACCCAGGTAATGTTGGTATTGGCAAGGGGGAACGTCGAGATAACAACTTTAGGCAGATGATAGATGTGGCTCTAAAGAACGACAAGCCTGTCCGTATAGGAGTTAATTGGGGGTCGCTAGATCAAGGTCTACTAAACCAGATGATGGAGGCCAATGCTGGATTGGAAAACCCTGCCGAGGCAAATGATGTCCTTATGGCCACAATTGTAGAGAGTGGTTTGCGCTCGGCTGAATTGGCTGAGGAGTATGGTCTCCCCCACGATAAAATCATAATCAGTGCCAAGGTTTCGAAAGTGCCAGATCTTGTTCAAGTCTATCGAGATTTGGCAGCGCGTTGCGATTACCCGCTCCACCTTGGGTTGACCGAGGCTGGTATGGGAAATCGAGGTATTGTTGCTAGTGCAGCCGGAATATCGATCCTTCTGGCCGAAGGAATCGGCGATACTATTAGAGTTAGTCTCACGCCCAGCCCTGGAGGTGACAGACGGGAAGAAGTTCGAGTTGCCCAGCAAATTCTCCAAGCAACTGCAATACGTAGCTTTACCCCTCAGGTCAGTGCCTGTCCCGGCTGCGGCAGAACGACTAGCAGCTTTTTTCAGGAACTGGGACAGGAGATAGAGAGTTACCTGGATACTAGAATAAGAGAGTGGAAAGAGATCTATCCCGGAGTGGAGGAGCTGAAGGTGGCGGTCATGGGCTGCATAGTGAATGGTCCTGGTGAATCTAAGCATGCTGATATTGGTATATCCTTGCCAGGTACAGGAGAGGATCCCAAAGCTCCAGTTTATACAGATGGCAGATATTTAAGGACTCTCAAAGGGTCCAATATTGCTGAAGAATTTATGGGAATCCTTGAGGACTATGTCCATCAGCGATATGGGGTTGAGAATCCTTTGGAATCCTAGTCTCTATTCGGATGGGTTTTGAGTGGCTACTAAGTAGCGAAGGGAAGAAAATCCCATGACCAAGCGGCCGAGAACACCTCATATCTGGGAGAGTGTTTTGCCGGTAGTAATCCTGATCGGGCTCCTATCCGGTGCTGTATATTTTTTCGGGGAGAATGCATCTTTTGGACCTAATCAGGTCGCTCTTATGGTGGCCACTTTTGTCGCATTGCTTGTTGGTTTCAGGTTAGGTTTCACATGGGAGGAACTGGAAGAAGGTATGGTAAGAGGAATTTCCCTGGCATCTGGGGCGATTCTCATCCTGCTGACAATTGGTGCTCTCATCGGAACTTGGATTCTCTCTGGTATAGTTCCTAGCCTCATATACTGGGGGTTACAGATCCTGAGGGCTGATTATTTTTTTGCAGCAGCCTGCCTGATCTGTGCGGTGGTTTCCTGTGCAACAGGGAGCTCTTGGACAACGGTAAGCACAATTGGTATTTCTCTGATTGGAATAGCAAGCGTTCTCCAAGTTAGTCTTCCGGTCACCGCTGGAGCCATAATCTCTGGAGCCTATTTTGGAGATAAGCTTTCTCCGCTATCGGATACAACTAATTTGGCTCCAGCTATGGCGGGAACAGAGCTTTTCTCCCATATCCGGCATATGCTCTGGACGACGGTCCCAAGTTTTGTGATTGCGATAATCCTTTTTTCCTGTATGGATTTTGCCGGCGTGCGAGATTCTACAGCAGAATCTGATCTAGGCCGATTTACTTCTACTTTGGTCGCTAATTTTGACATTGGTTTGCATCTTCTAGTTCCACCCATTCTGGTATTACTGTTGGTTGCTTGTAGAGTGCCTGCGTTCCCAGCTCTTCTGGTAGGTGCACTTATGGGGGGATTGTTTGCGTGTTTTTTTCAGGAGGAGGTTGTAATTCGATTCGTTGGCGATAAAGAACTGCCTCGAGTACTTGCACTCATCGAGGGTTTCTGGCGGGCGATGTATGGTGGTTTCGTTTGCGAAACTGGCAACTCTCAGATTGATGCGATTCTAACTCGTGGAGGAATGAAGCAAATGCTAGACACTGTTTGGTTGATATTGTCAGCTATGGCATTTGGGGGTGTTCTTGAAAGAACAGGGATACTCGCCTCGCTCACAAGAAGGATTCTTTCTCGGGTCAAGAGTACCAGATCACTTATCTTTGCGACGCTATTAACTAGCCTGGGCATTAATGTTGTGGCGTCCGACCAGTATATGTCTATTGTTATTCCAGGGAGGATGTACCGCTTTGAATTTCAAAGGAAAGGATTGAAATCAAAGAATCTGTCACGCTGTTTAGAGGATGCAGGCACTCTCACTTCGCCATTAGTGCCTTGGAACACTTGCGGCGCGTTCATGGCCACAGCACTTTCTGTAGCAACCTTTTCCTACTTGCCTTTTGCTTTTTTCAATCTATTAAACCCTTTTATTTCAGCGGTTTATGGTTTCACGGGTTTTTCTATAGAGAGAATGGAGGCAGTGTCTAGTAAATCGGTTAATGTGCCCGAAGAACATCAATAACTGGCAAATCGTTTCACGTTGACCTAGTAACTAGGTTGACTTGCCGCTCGCGATTATTTTTTAAGAGGATTTCTACTTAAAAGATGTTGTTTGACCTCTAGAATCTCTTTTAGTTCCTCAAAATCAACCGTTGAAATTAAGTGGTCAATCCGACCTTCAGAAAGGAACGTTTGCCCAAGATGGCGGACAGCTTGAGCTGTCACCATAAGAGACTCCACTGGGCAAACGACAATCTTATAACCCAGAGATTCGAGCTCATCGGCAGATAGAATTGGGGTCAACCCACCAGTGAGCATGTTTGCAAGGAGTGGTCCATCTACCCGTGAGGCTATTTCTTCCAATTCTTGACGCGATTGCGGAGCCTCAACAAAGATCATATCTGCCCCGATTTCTTGACAGATTTTTGCCCTCTGAACAGCTTCTTCAAGGCCTTTTTGCTGTCGCGCATCTGTGCGTGCAAGTATCAGGAAATCAGGGTTTGATCGTGCCTCCAATGCATCCATGATCCTTATCTCCATCTCATTACGGTCGACGACCTGCTTTTCACCGAAGTGGCCACAACGTTTTGGAGAGATCTGATCTTCGATCAAAACACCTGCTGCTCCTGCTGCCTCAAAAGCACTGACAGTTTCTCGGACATTACCATGTCCAGTATCACCGTCAGCGATCATTGGCCTAGATACGCGTGAGGTGATGCGGGCAATACACTCCGCCATTTGGGACATAGACAGGAAATCAAGGTCAGGCATGCCCAGAAGTGATGCACTGACTCCGAATCCCCCCAGAAAAACAACCTCAAAGCCTACATCTTCCAGAAGAATGGCCGTGAATGCATCATGAGCTCCTAAGCTACGGATGATGCCCGGACGGTCCAATAGATCCCGTAAATTTGAAGGACCGCTGTTCATGCCATCTATCCGAACCTCATTCATTGGGTGGAACAGAATCCCGCCTTAGAGACATTAAGAAGCTACTCAACTGGCGAGTTCTTTTCTCCTTGTAGGTTTTCAGGAATTGTAGGAGGGGGTGGAAGAGGTTTCCGAGGTAGCAGTTTGGTTCGATTTGCAGTGTGGTAAACGAAGGAGGCTATTATAGCCGAGGCCTGCATGAGGTCCCCAGGCTGAATACGGTCATAAGTGTCCATAGTGGAATGGTGGGTACGAGTACTATATTCCAGAGGATCCTGGATGAACTGGAATCCAGGAAGTCCCACGGCGTCAAAAGGCACATGGTCGGTAAACCCAGTATTACGAATGGATACAGTGGTAGCTCCCATATCTTTAAATGGTTTAAGCCAGGATTCAAAGATAGGACGTACCATTTCGTTCTCCTGGAGATAAATCCCTCTAATTCGTCCTCCTCCATTATCGAGATTATAGTAGGCTGAAAGTTTCTGATGTTCTGGTCTCAGTTCCATAGTGTTTTTGTCGGCAAAGTGTTGATTGACATAGGCTTCAGAGCCGAGTAAACCCTGTTCCTCACCACCCCATAAGACAATTCTAACAGTACGGGCTAATGGTAATTCTGTGGCTTTAAAAATCCTCATGACCTCCATCATGACGGCACTTCCTGCTGCGTTATCAGTAGCCCCCAGACCGGGAGCTACTGAGTCAAGGTGAGCTCCAATCATGACCACTTCTTCTGGAGATTGTGTGCCAGTTAGTTCAGCGACTACATTGATGGAGTTGAGATCGTCCGACCAGAAGCGAGTTGTGGTGTTCACTTCTATCTCAGGTTTGAGATTGCGGTCCACTAGTCGAAAGATCCGATTGTAATGTTCAGGTGTCAAGGCAATTGCCGGTGGAGGTAAAGGGTCTTTAGGATTATGACTTCCCATACGTGGAGGGAATACTGTCCCTCCACTACCTTTTGCAGCAGGATGGATAATCAGTGTAACTCCTTCTTCAGTCAGGAATTTATTGAGCCGATTTTGGCGTTTTCGGCGCTGGGCTCGATACCTATCGATCACCCAGGAAGGGGCATTTTCAAAGTAGGCTCGACGCCTATCCCCTGAAGCAGGGATCTTGAGATTTGGATCAGAATAGTCGAATTGATTCGGGGATGCCTGCTCAGCTGTCGCCAACTTGTCCAATTCATCTTTAGTCCACCGCTGAAAATATGCAGTTTCGACAACTTTGACGGGTTGAATTTTAGCAGCTAGGATAATCGCACCCTTGAGACGGCCTTTATACTTGGAAATGAATGCTTGGACATCCTTTTCTAGGGGGGCAATCAATGGTGTGCCTCTTACCGGACCACTGGTCCCAGGCGTCCAGCCTAGAGGTACCCCTATCAAGGCTTCATATTGAGGACTGATGAGATGTGCCGAAAAACGACTATAGCTCCAACCGTGTCCGTATGGTCCCCACTTCTCTAGTTTTGTATTATCCATTCCCCATTCCTGAAGACGTTGCACTGCCCACTCTGCAGCGCTCTTAAATCCCGGAGAGCCAGTCAATCTCGGGCCGTGAACCTCTACTAGTTGAAATAGGTGATCCATAACCTGAGATTTCTTAAGAGCCTGTTGTTTTATTAGGTATATTGCATTCAGGTCGGATGAGTCTTTGGAGAGTAGTCCTCCCCAACAGAGGGTTAAGATCAGAAAAGGTATGAGATTTTTCATAAGGCTCTCCTTAGGAAAATGGTTGTATCTGTGAGGCGGCACAGCCGACTACATAATAGGTTTGAGGTAACAGACTGGCAAGAGTAGTTTTACTTTGGAGGGATCCTGCGTGGCATAATCTAGAAGTAGTGATTCGCCAGGAGCTACGAAAAATCAATAGGAGAGAGGTTTGAAAAAAAAGATCCACCGGCTACTAATTGTCGCGTTAACAGTAACCTTAATAACTATTCCAATCATTTCTTCTGATGGGATTTTCCCGTATGCCATCCAAACTGAGACACTTGATAACGGTCTTGAGGTAGTACTAGTCTCAATGAACTCAGGAGGACTCATCGCGTATTGGTCAATTGTACGTGTGGGTTCCCGAGATGAGTATGAGGAGAATCGGACTGGATTTGCTCATTTTTTTGAGCACATGATGTTCCGTGGCACGGTGGCCTATCCAGCAGGTGTCTACAAGGCAATCACTACTAGCATAGGTGCTTCTACAAATGCTTTCACCACCGATGATTTGACCGCCTATCATTTGTCGATCTCTTCCCAGGACCTAGAGGTTGTAATGGAGGTCGAAAGCGATCGATTCCAGAATCTTGCTTACCCTAAAGAGATGTTTCAGACAGAGGCTGGAGCAGTCTATGGAGAGTACCGCAAGAACCGTATGAACCCATTTTTCGTTGTGGCCGAAGCGGTGCACAGAGAAGCTTTTAGTAAACACACCTATGGTCACACAGCTATGGGTTATGAAGAAGATATTAAAGAAATGCCAAATTTGTTTGGTTATTCAAAATCGTTTTTTGAACGCCACTATCGTCCTGAAAACACCATCCTGTTAATAGTCGGTCCGATCGATCCTGAAACGACTATGGGAATGATCCAAAATTACTATGGGAAATGGGAAGTCGGCTACAAGCCTCCAAATATACCTCGCGAGCCCCCTCAAACCGCTGAGCGAAGGATTGAGGTGCCCTACCATGGGAAGTCACTGCCTATAGTTTGGATCTCTTATAAAGCAGATGCCTTTAATCCTGAGGATCGATATTACGTTGCCAATAGTCTCCTCTGTGAGATGGCTTTCGGAAGGGCTAGTGAAATATACAAAAAACTAGTTCTTGAGGAACAGGTCATAGAGTTTATACAGGCAAGGCAAAATACGAACCGAGATCCTGGTTTGATCGATATCGTCACTAGGATCAAGGATCCGGCAAAGGTGGAATATGTCATTTCGGAGATAGATCGTGTCATAGCCGAGTTCAAAAGTAAGACGCCAGAAACAGGTCGACTACAAGAACTCAAATCTCGACTCAAATACAATTTCCTGATGGGTCTCAATACGCCTTCTAATGTGGCCCGCAGTCTTGTCCGTTGGTTGGCAGTATCTGGCACACATCAGGTGGTCAATGTCCTGCACGAGACAGCCGAAAAAGTTGCTCCTGAAGATGTGCTCAGTGCGGCTCGCAAGTATTTCGTTTCCCAAAAACGAACGGTTGCTGTACTGAAAGGAGCTAATTGATGTTCCCGAAAAAACAACCCTACTGGGTGGTTGTAGCTATTATCTTAACCTTGATATTTGTCGCCTGTGTTTTGCCCAGGAGTGATGATAGTAGGGCTATTCTTCTGCCGGTACTCGATGATCCCACAGTGTCATTTACGGTCTGGTTCCAAGTTGGTTCACAGAATGATCCTCCCGGCAAAGAGGGTCTAGCAGCACTTACTGGTTCGCTGATTTCTAGTGGTGCAACTAAGGTAAATGACTATAAAGAGATTGTAGAGAAATTATATCCGCTAGCTTCAGAATATAGTGTACATGTGGATAAGGAAATGACAACGCTGAATGGTCGCAGTCATATTGAAAATCTGCAGGAGTATTTTGTCCTATTAACGGATGCTTATCTTCGGCCTGATTTTAACGAGGACGATTTCAATCGCTTAAAGAATGATCAACTCAACTACCTCGAGAAGACTCTTCGTTACGCCTCAGATGAGGAACTTTGTAAGGAGGTGCTGTCCGAAATGATTTTCACTGGCACACCTTACCGGCATCCGGTTCAAGGTACCGTGGCGGGACTGAAATCGATAACACTCAACGATGTTAGGAGTTTTTACGAGAGGTTCTATATTAGAGGGAATTCCAGGGTAGCCCTTGGCGGCGGATATCCAGGTTGGCTGGTAGAAAGATTTGAGAAAACCCTTGAGAATTTACCTTCCGGACAAGTGAACGAAGAATCTACTGTCGAGCCACCTCAGGCCGAAGGTCGCAGTGTAGTGCTCGTGCAAAAGGATAATTCTGATGCCTCTATCAGCTTGGGTTTTCCAATTTCAGTCCGACGAGGGGAACGGGATTTTTACGCCCTTTGGATTGCCAACTCCTGGTTGGGGGAACATCGTAACTCTTCAGGACGTCTATACAACCTCATCCGTGGTGAACGGGGCATGAATTATGGGAATTATTCGTATATAGAAGCTTTCCCTCAAGGAGGCTCTCGTTTTATGCCTCCCGTCAATGTAGCTCGGAAACAACAGATGTTTCAGATCTGGATCCGAACTCTACCGAATGCCCAGGCCCAGTTCGCACTGCGTGCTGCCATCCGACAATTGGTTGAACTGATAGAAAAAGGTATGAATGCTGCAGAGTTTGAGCTAACCCGAGCCTTTCTAAGTAAGTACTATTTGCATTTTGCGGAAACGACACAAATGCGGTTGGGTTATGCAGTCGATGATGTATTCTACGGAATTAGTGGCGAGGGACATCTAGCACGCTTTAGCGAGATGATGGATTCAATAAGCCTTGACGAAGTAAATACAGCACTCAAGAAGTATTTCCAGCATGAGAATATGATTATTACCATTATAACGGGAGAGGCGGGATTATTAGCTGAAGCCTTGCGGAAGGATCGTCCTAGTCCAGTAAAATATGGAGCTCCCAAGCCAGTTGATGTTCTTGAAGAAGATACATTGATAGCGACCTATCCTCTTAAAGTCAGATCAGTCCGTATCTTTCCGGTTGAAGAGATTTTTGAGAACTGAAAATTTTCCTGGAGTTTCTGAAACTACACTGAAATCAATCATGGCCGGGTAGTTTTCAGCGAGAAACCCTTTTTTATGCTGTGAAAATTGAGCTTCTCGCATAGTCGTTGGAGAGACTTTTGTCACAAGGGAAAGGCGTAATGAGTTGAAATAACAGGAGATTATCGGATATAAGCAAGTAAGAGCGTTGATGTAAACAAAGAGTTTCACAGCGACTCTGTAGAGGGAAATGCGAAATCCATTAAATTTTTCAAAGTTGTACGCCGCGGTTTCTGGAGAGAAGCCGGGAAAGGACTTGATCCATGCGACAGGTACCTGGCGAAGCATCTCTGCTTTTGATTGGAGATGGCCGCCTTGCAAGTCATCTCCACCACTACTTAAAACTTAGTCGTCTTAAGGTTACTCGCTGGAGCCGGAAGGGTAATCTCCAGTCTGAATTAGAATATCTTATAGGTAAGTGTGACCGTGTCCTATTAGCCATTAGTGATAGTTCCATTGAGGGCTTTGTTAAGGAGCATCGTACCGATCCCACCCATGTCTGGGTGCACTTTTCAGGTGGTACGGTGGTAAAGGGAGCGTGGAGTGCACACCCACTGTGTACATTCTCTAGAGCTTCTTACGATCTAAAGACTTACAAGTCGATCCCATTCTTAGTAGAGCGTGAGGGGCCTTCCTTAGAGGAATTGATTCCCGGCCTTGAAAATCCCTCTGTGCCTATTCCAGGAAATTCGAAACCTCTCTACCACGCCCTTTGCGTGACTGCCGGGAATTTCACCCAATTGTTGTGGCTGCACTTCTTCCAAGTCTTTGAGGACAGTTTTGGGATTTCATCTGAGTTTTGTCTTCCATTTCTGCGCCAAACATTTCTGAACTTAGAGAGGAATGACAAAGATGATGTCGCAACGGGACCGATTGCCCGTCAGGACAGAGAAACAATCCGAAAGCACATAAGGGCGCTACGGACAGCAAAGATGGAACCCTTGGCTGACATATACGAGTCTTTTCTGGAATTTTCTAAGACAAAATCTTTGGGAGGAGTGTCATGAAACATGTCACAGATTTTTCCCTAGCTCGAAAACGGGGACAGTTGATTTCAATGGTTACTTGTTACGATTTTTGGACGGCCAAGATCGTACAACAGTCTAATGTCGACTGCATTTTGGTGGGCGATAGTGCTGCTATGGTGGTCCATGGATTCGGGAATACCATACCTGCCACAAACGAAATGATGGTGACACATCTCCGAGCTGTTTCGAACGGCGCCCCTGATAAGTTCGTAATAGGTGATTTCCCGTTTCTTTCAAATCGTAAGGGGATAGCTTTTTCTATGGAAACAGCCGACAGGCTCATGAAGGCTGGTGCTCAAGCGGTGAAGATAGAAGGGCTCAAGGGAAATGAGGAAGTGATCCAGTCTCTAGTTGAGGCGGGAGTTCCGGTGATGGGACATCTGGGATTGACTCCGCAGTCGATCCACGCTCTAGGCGGTTTTCAAGTGCAGGCTCGTAAGGAGGAAGATGCAGACCAGCTTCTAGCTGAGAGCAAGGAGCTAGAAGCTCTAGGTTGTTTTGGACTTGTATTGGAAGCTATCCCAGTTGATGTTGCCAGAAGAGTAACGGAAGTGCTTGAGATACCCACGATTGGTATTGGGGCGGGACCTTATACTTCCGGACAAGTCCTTGTTTTACAAGATCTTTTGGGAATGGATCCCGACTTTAAACCCAAATTTACAAGATTCTATCTAGATGGAGCCAAATTAATTCAGGAGGCCTTAGACTGCTATGCCAATGATGTGACAAGGGGTGAATTCCCCTCTGTCGAGGAGACCTACGAATGATCGAAATCGCTAATTTAGAGAAATGGTTTTCTCAACGGATGCTTCTAGATAAGCAGCGGATCGGGTTGGTTCCGACCATGGGAGCTTTACATGAAGGACACGCTTCGTTGATTGAACGTTCCTTAAAAGAAAATGAGATAACGATTGTCAGTATTTTCATCAATCCGACTCAGTTTGATGAGATCGATGACCTAATTCAATACCCGAAAGATCTTCAAGCCGATCGGAGAGTAGTGAGTCAACTTGGGGTAGATTTCCTTCTCTTGCCGAAAGAAAAAGACATGTATCCCGACGATTACAATCACAGGATCATCGAAACTTCTCGCAGTTTAGAGTTGGAGGGGGTTCATCGAAAAGGTCATTTTGACGGTGTTCTTACGGTGGTAATGAAGCTTCTCAATCTTGTCCGCCCCCAATACGCCTATTTTGGAGAGAAGGATTTTCAACAACTGGAGTTGGTAAGAGAGATGGTGAGGGCATTTTTCCTAGATATTGAAATTATCGGATGTCCTACTATTCGCGAGGAAGATGGTCTAGCAGTTAGTTCGCGTAATCTTCGGCTTACCCCTTCACAGCGCTCGATAGCGGGAATTTTCCCAAAGCTACTAAGATCTTCTTCGTGTGATCGGGAAGTTGTTAGTGAATTGGAATCTCGAGGATTTCACGTGGACTACATTCAAGAAATTCGGGGTCGTCGATATGGGGCCGTACATCTAGGATCAGTGAGGCTGATCGATAATGTACCCATGACAGAGGTGGATAGATGATTCTTTGCCTGGATGTCGGAAACACTCAGGTTGTCGCTGGAGTTTTCCGGAAAGAAAAACTAGCCGTTCAGTTTAGGTCTACCTCTACTGCTAAGCCATCTTCTGATGAATTAGGAATATTTTTACGCTCGGCTCTTCGAGAGAATGGTATCGATCCTACCCAGATCAGCCAGATATCTTTTTGTTCCGTAGTTCCGGATATTGTGCATTCTTTGAGGAACGCCTGCCTGAAGTATTTCGAAGTTGAGCCATTTATTTTGCAGGTAGGAGTGAGGACCGGGCTTAAAATCCAGTACAGAAACCCAGCCGAAGTGGGTTCGGACCGCATTGCCGATGCCATTGCAGCAGTCGATTTGTTTCCGGAGCAAGACCTGATTGTGGTCGATTTCGGGACGGCTACAACCATTGAGGCAATCCGAAAAGACGGGACTTACATGGGGGGGATGATTTTACCTGGTATTCGTCTCGCCATGGAGGCCTTGGAATCTAAGACAGCGAAGCTGCCTTCTGTGGAGATTGTAGAGCCGGAGACGGTTTTAGGACGTTCTACCAGTGAGAGTATTCAGGCCGGCCTCTATTATGGGAATCTAGGTGCTATCCAATTCGCTATTGAGCAGATTTCTGAGAGAGAATTCTCCGGTAAGCGGCCCAGGGTTATCGGGTGTGGTGGCTTTTCATCGCTTTTCCGTGATTCAGGTCTTTTTGATCACATTATCCCTGATCTTTTACTTCGAGGACTTTTGCTGGCATTGCGGATGAATTCAAAGGACTAGGTTCTCCACGGACACCTTTACTAAGCTCAAAGGACGATGAATTTTCCTATGGTACAGACTCCATAGTATCCGTTTCTCAGTCATCGTCAGATCGTTGAGGATGGATTACGTGTCTATGTGCGTGTTGGGTATGGGTGTTATCTCCCTGATGATCAAATCGTTGATGGTGTAAGGCCAGTAGATCCTGACCAAAGTCACCTTCAAAATCACGCCAAACGGAATGGCTGTGATTACTCCTATTCTGAGTATTATCGTATTCAATCAAAAATGAGGGTCCCTGAACTCTATAGTAGTTGCCCTGTTCCTCACGGTTGTTTGTGGTCCGACCTCCAATTGGGATTTCTTTAACAGCTGGCCGATCTTTGCGGCCTGCCCAGGCAAAAAAGAGTTGATCTCGTGGGGCCTGAGAAGCTATTTGTAATCTGTTGGTGGCAACTTCCTCTGGCATTATGTTGGCATATTCAGCAATGAGGCCGAGGAGTAGTCCATATTGCTCGGCATCAAGTTCGGAGGCTGGTAGTCCTTCGGGTGCGCCGTCTAGTTTAGCTCGTTTATCGGCCATAGTGAGGATGTCGTCAGGGGCGGTGTCTAGAAAAATCGCCTTCTTCTGCTGTCCGTCACTTAGAGACTCGAGCAGTCCAAGAGCCAAATCTTCTTCGCGGCCGAGAACACGTAATCCTTTGTGTACACCCTGAGGGACCTCGTGTGGATTGGCACCGAGAAAAATCGGACTACTGGAGATTAGATCTCCGTTGTGCATTGTGTAATGGAGAGAAAGGTGATGTCCCTCTACGCGCCATCCCCAGTTTCCAATTAGACTTGGTTCCCCAAAGATTGAGAAATGGTAGTTTTCTGTATCTCGGTAACCAGTTTGATCATTCTCAATAACACGAGTGATATCTTCTAAAGTCATAACTCCGATTGCTTTATGGAGTCCTCCTGTGCTCAGTCCTGAGGAGAGAAGAGCATTGGCTAAATGACGCTGTCGGGCTGTCATGTCGCCGTAAGT
This sequence comes from uncultured Acidobacteriota bacterium, assembly GCA_964463145.1. Lineage (GTDB taxonomy): Bacteria > Acidobacteriota > UBA6911 > RPQK01 > CBDAPI01 > CAYXBG01. Next base: position 13,237 of record CAYXBG010000018.1, on the reverse strand, counting down.
AATACCATTGCGGACATATCCATAGCTCTTGACGAATCCAGGTCCAGGGAAAAAATGCCAGTCTTGCCTATGGGGGGCATCAAAATTGAAAAGAGTGCGAGATTTTTGTACTCGATCTAGTGACTGGAGGAACAAGTTCGCAGAATCAACCATTAAAAGTTCAGTCTTGCCTGAGGAGGCTTTCATGATGACAATGCTTCCAAAGAGAAGTAGTAAAAGGCAGGATCGGTAAAGGTGTTTCATTGTGAGTGTCTCCTTATCCACTTGGCAGATTCTCTTATGCTACTCTTAGAACTCTTTAAATTTCAAACGAAGATTATCCTTCCGGGCTTTCTACCCGATTAAAAGATCAGAGGAGGGGTTCGAATCAGAACTGCCGGATTAATCCTTAGCGCATTACGTGAAAGTTTCCGCTAGAGGCCTTGAGGGGGATTGGATATCATTGATCTATGGATTTAACTACTGGACTAAGTAAATTTAACAAACATCTAATTTTAGTGATCTGGGCAACACTTTTTTTGATAGCTCAGATGAGTCTGCAAGCACAAGAGGTAGACGAGCCTTTGTTCGAGAAAGAGATGCTGTTCCCTGCGGAACATTGGCACAATCACTCTTCCTCCATAGTGGAACTACCCAATGGCGATCTCTTGGTGGCTTGGTTTCATGGGTCAGGAGAGAAAAGTGCTGACGACACGGTAATCTTGGGAGCACGTTGGAGTAAACAGAATCGAGTTTGGAGTGAACCTTTCTTGCTGGCCGATACGCCATTTTTCCCGGATACGAACTGTGTTCTTTATATCGATTCGCAAGAACGTCTATGGCTTTTCTGGCCAACGATTCTAGCCAACCGATGGGAGACGGCGCTAATGCACTATCGACTTTCTACCGACTATCAGCAGTCGGAGGGTCCTCCTACTTGGGATTGGAGTGATAACATTTTTCTTATCCCCAAAAACATAGCCAGTAGGACAATTGAGGTGATAGGGCCAGATGTAGATTCGGAGGGATTGGTCCAAGGGGGGCGAAGCTACGGAGGAGGAAGGGCTCCGCAAATCAAGGTACGTGCTCGCCGTTTAATCGCTCTTGCCCAAGATAAATACTTTTCTCGGGTTGGTTGGTTCACACGCAATCATCCCATTGAGCTTCCATCCGGTCGGATAATTGTTCCGATGTATTCTGATGGTTATTCCTTTGGGATAATGGCCCTCAGTGACGACAGAGGAAAAACTTGGTTTTCCAGTGAGCCTATTGTTGGATATGGTGGTATTCAGCCTTCAGTCGTGCGACGAGAAGATGGGACGCTAGTAGCCTATATGCGTGACAATGGACCCGCACCGAAACGCATGCAGATATCCCACTCACGAGATGATGGTATTAGCTGGACAGCTGCTGCTGATACGGAGTTGCCAAACCCCGGGTCCAGTTGTGAGGCGATTCGTCTAAAGAACGGCAACTGGGTTCTAGTGTATAACGACACCGAATCCGGTAGAAGTTCGCTAGCCATTGCGTTGTCGGAAGACGAGGGGCATAGTTGGAAATATTTACGTCATCTAGAACGATATGAAGCGATTGGCGAGGAAAGAAAACCCAGTTTCTCCTATCCTTCCGTCATTCAGGCTAGGGATGGATCTATCCATGTAACCTATAGCTATTTCACAGGCGGATCTCTTCGAGAAAAGACGATAAGACACGTCCGTTTGAACTCAGAATGGATTAAGGCCTACAGGGATTAAGGAACACTAGATAGCCGAAATATTGAGGGTTTAGGTTGATCGTACCCCGAGTTTTTCAGGTGAGCCTTGTTTCTCCAAGCGGGTATAGAGACTAGATTGGAGCCGGCGAAGGGACTTGAACCCCCAACCTACGCATTACGAATGCGTCGCTCTACCAAATTGAGCTACGCCGGCTCGGGTGGTGAGCAGGTTTTGTATTATAAGGAATTATAGATTCCAGTTTCCAGGTTCGGTTTTCTCAATGGATGAATCCGTGCCTTGGAAAGGGTCGAGTAAATGAAAAATCAGAAAATTCTCGTCACTGGTGGTGCTGGCTTTATTGGCTCACATGTAGTGGACACGTTTCTGGAAGAGGGTTTTGAGGTGGTCATCGTAGACGATTTATCTACCGGTGAGGGGAGAAACGCCGATCCTCGTTGCAAACTTTACAAAATGGATATCCGCGACGAAGCCCTGGATGAGGTGTTTTCTTTGGAACAGCCTCTTTTCGTATCCCATCATGCTGCTCGTGTAGATGTTAGAGAATCGATGGATGATCCATGTTTTTATACCGATGTGAATTTGCTTGGATCTATAAATGTTTTGGAATGCTGTCGGCGCCACAAGGTTCATAAAGTTCTCTACGCCTCTTCTGGAGGAGCAGTTTACGGAGAACCTGACGAGCTGCCTGTAGAGGAAAATCATCCTATCCGTCCTCTTGACCACTATGGGGCCAGTAAGCACCACGTGGAGCACCACTTACACTTATACGAACACAACTATGGCCTTAAGTTTACCACCATGCGTTATCCGAACGTCTATGGGCCTAGGCAGAATTCCTCTGGGGAGGCAGGTGTTGTGGCTGTCTTTGCTAAGCGCATGTTGACCCGGGGGAAAGTGATCATAAACGGGACGGGTGATCAGGAGCGGGATTTCATTTTTGTCAAAGATGTTGCTCGAGCTAATTTGCTCGCTCTTTCCAAAGGGGAATCCAAAGAGTACAACCTTGGCCATGGCCAGGGGATATCAATAAACGAGCTGTTTGAGAAAATGGCTTGTGTAACGGGTTACAGGCAGCCGGCTGTGTACGGGCCGGAGAAGGTAGGCGAAGTTTTCCGTACGTGCCTAGATGCGAGCCTGGCTGGTGAGGAACTTGGATGGAAGCCTCTAGTTGGTTTCACTCAAGGGCTAAATGAGACAGTAGACAGTTTTAGAGAATTGGAAGAGTCCTAGCAATCTAATAGTGGCCCCCTCTAATCAAACCAACGTATGTTTCCAGTTTCCTCTCCGGAAGACTATTGTTCCAAATAGGGCTATCATAGCCTGTGCCAAGGCGATAGATATGAAAACTCCACGTGTTTCCAATCCCATTGTTACTCCTAAAAAGTAGGCCAGAGGAATCTGCAGGACCCAGTAACATATCAGGTTGATGTAGGTCGGGGTGCGAGTATCCCCGGCACCGTTAAAGGCTTGAATTATGACCATGCCAACTCCGAGTAGTGGGTAGGTTAACCCAAGTGTTCTGAGACACTCAGAGGCAATAGGCCCAGAGTCAGACTCACCACTGAACAGAGCAACTATTTCTCTACTGAAAAAGATAAAGGCGAGGCCAATCAATCCCATGAATACCATATTGCATAGGGAGGTGATCCAGACAGACCTTTCTGCCCGATGCGGCCGGCCAGCTCCTAAATTCTGGCCTACCAAAGTTGCTGCAGCGTTACCCATACCCCAAGAAGGGAGCATCGCAAAAGTAATCAGCCGGACGGCTATGGTGTATCCTGCCACGGAAGTTGCCCCGAATGTCGAGACTATACGAAGGATCCCTACCCAGCTGGCCGTGCCTATCATGAATTGCAGGATAGCGTTGCCCGAGATCCGCAATAATTGGTAAATGACGGGAAAGTTTATAGCAAACATCGATCGATCGATTTGGATGCGGTTGCTCCCACGTAGGAGTCTATCTAGTTGATAGATTACCCCTAGAGATCGTCCGATAGTTGTGGCTATGGCTGCTCCTACCAACCCCATTTCCGGGAATGGACCAATTCCAAATATCAGGAGAGGATCTAGGATTATGTTAACTAAATTGGCGAACCAAAGTGCGCGCATGGCCACTGCGGCATCACCTGCTCCTCGGAAAATAGCATTGATGAGGAAAATTTGCATGATGGTAATATTTCCGCCCAGCATGATCGCTGTGAATAGAGTGCCTTCTTTGGCCGCTATAGTTCCTGCACCCATTAACTCTAGAAGAGGTTTGGCCAGCACGGCGCCGGCAATTCCCATCACAATTGCAATGGCCGACCCCAGGTAAATTGCTTGTATGGCTGTTCGTCCTGCTTCAGCTTCTCTGCCTTCACCAATCCGGCGAGCGATTAGAGCTGTTGTCCCCATACTCAGACCTAGGGCGACGGCGAACACTACAGCCAAGAGTGCGTCTGTAGTCCCTAACATAGCTACTGCATCAGGTCCCAACCGGCCGACAAAGAAAACATCAACCACTGCAAATACCGACTGCATTGACATCTCAAGGACCATCGGGATTGCTAACAGAAAGACAGCCTGAGTTATGCTGCCAGTCGTGTAATCGTGTCGCCGGCCCTGGATCGCGGAACGCAGAGCTGATTGATATTTCATCATGTGTCGCACTAATCTGCGCTATGTTGGTGACATTTCAACGGATGTTTCCATTCTTTTATTGTTTTCTTTCTGAAAATTCGGATCAACTATCCCATTTTGTGACCTAGGAATCTCTAGGGAGGGAAATTATTTCTGATACTTTCAGAAAGCACTCTTGATGTTTGTATAAAAGAGGCCTCAGAATTCTAGTATTGGGAAGGTTTCGGTGTCGTAAGATCTTTAATCTGGTAGCATACCAGCTTAAGTAGGATCTGACCCCTGGTGATGTCGTGTTGAATAGCCATCTGAAAATCTTGGTAGTGATGTCCTTCGCAGTAATTGTGACACTAAGTGCTTGCCTGGAAGTAGCCGAAGTTTCTCCTGATAGCGACCAAGACCGACCCTCCAATTTCGGACAAGATGTCGATTTTCTCAGAGAGTTCAAAAGTGTTGTTTTGCTCTCAGATAAGTCGGGTTTGGCCCAGGTAGCAGTGGTTCCCGAATATCAAGGACGGGTCATGACAAGTACTGCTGAGGGAATGGATGGTTCTAGTTTCGGTTGGATTAATTACGAGTTGATCGAGTCCGGGGAATTAGAACCGCACATCAATCTTTTCGGGGGAGAAGATCGTTTTTGGATGGGGCCAGAAGGAGGACAGTTTTCGATCTTTTTCAAAGCTGGAGACCCTTTTGACCTAGAACACTGGCAGGTGCCTGAGGTGATAGATACGCTTATCTATGAGATTGTCGATTCGAGCCAGGATTCGGTATCCTTTCGTCATCAGAATAGTCTGGTTAATTACTCAGGGACAGTATTTAATTTTACGGTTGACCGCCAGATCCGATTGTTATCAGGTGACGCGGTATCTGACAAGATCGGTACAGTGCCTTCCGGTGTTAAAGGGGTTGCATACGAATCTGTCAATGTGCTGACAAATCGAGGGCCGAATACTTGGACCCAAAAGGAAGGACTCCTCTCAATCTGGATTCTGGGTATATTTCGCCATAGTCCCGCGACTACTGTGGTTATTCCTATAAGAGCAGGTGAAGTAGCTGTACTTGGTCCTGCTGTAAATGATTCATACTTCGGAAAAGTTCCCGGGGAGAGACTCGTTGTCACCGAAGGCCACATTTTTTTTAAAGCAGATGGGGCTTATCGTAGCAAGATCGGTGTGTCTCCATCCCGAGCCACCGGTATGGCCGGTAGTTACAATGCTATTTCAGGAACCTTGACGTTAACTCAGTATGATCAACCCGAGGAAAATCTAGAGTACGTTAACTCTATGTGGGAGATTCAGTCCGAACCGTTTTCTGGTGATGCGATCAACAGTTATAACGATGGGCCGCCGTCACCAGATATGCCTCCCATGGGACCTTTTTACGAATTAGAGACGTCATCTCCCGCAGTGGAGCTGGGACCTGGAGAATTTGTCACACACCGGCATCGAACCATGCATTTTACTGGTTCTCGGGAAGTTATAGAGAAGCTCTCTCAGCAAAGCCTCGGAATAGGCCTCGATGAAATTGTGGCTTCTCTGCCATGATCCACTAATTTTCTGATGCGTCACGATGTCGTCCGACATGACCATTCCTTCCGATAAAAGTAGCGATGACCATTCCTTCCGATAAAAGTAGCGATGACCATTCCTGTGACGGTAAAAGGGAGGATAATCTCTTGCCGGGTCCAGAAGCTCTTGAACACGGCCTAGACGTGTACTTCCCAAGATTGCGGATATTCAATTCGACCAGAAGTCTTCACTCGAGTTCAATATACGAGGAGATACAAGAAGAGCTTCACAGAATTATGTCCACGGTCGTGGGTGAAGAATTTTCGGAACATGTGCCTAATTCTGCGAGTCAAAGTCTAAGAGCTACTGCTTGGAATATCGAACGTGGTACGGCCCTAGAGGGTATTAGCCAGGTGCTGGCTACGCATCCCCGAATAAAGGGAAGTGATGTACTTTTTTTAACCGAACTCGATTTTGGAATGGCCCGTAGCAACAACCTTTGTGTGCCACGAGAATTAGCTCGTCGACTAGGTCTTAACTATGCATACTCGAACTGCTATATCAGTCTGGTGAAAGGGAGTGGTCTTGAGTACGATGTCGTCGGTAAGAACAAGTGGTCCTTGCATGGCAACGCACTTTTTTCCAGGTATCCACTCCGGAAGGTTCAAGCAATAGCTCTCCCGAATGGGAAAGACAAAATGCAGGGGAAGGAAAAGCGTTTAGGTTTTCAACAGGCAGTAGCCGCATTAGTGGATTATCCAGGAGCTCCTTTCTGGGCGGTAACACTCCATCTAGATGCGCATTCCAGTCAGAGACACCGCTTCCGACAGATGAAATTAGTTCTCGACCATCTAGAAATTCTTCAACCGTCCTTGCCAATTCTTATTGGGGGTGATTGGAACACCTCTACTTACAATGCTAAGAGAGCGACCTGGGCGATTTTAGGATATGTACGTCGTGTGCTCATGGGGGTACGGAATGTAATTGATAATCATTACCCTTATCCGGATCGATGGTTCGAAAGGAAGCTTTTCCGAGAGCTTCGTAAGAGAGGCTACGATTACGAGTCGCTGAATCAAGCCGGAGAGTGTACTTTGCACTATAATGTTGATGATGTGGCCCTCAATACCAATATGGGTGACTGGGTTCCAGGTTGGTGTTTCTGGTTCATTCGCTGGGCATTGCAGAAAAGCGGAGGGTCCTGTTCAATGAAGCTCGATTGGTTTGCCGGCCGTGGCCTCGAGGTCGTACATCCTAAACCTACGGTTATATCTAATATCCGGAATAGATCAAAGCCCTTATCGGATCATGACCCCATAGTTTTGGATTTCGAACTATTGAGCCATCCTGACTAGAATACTTCACCTGATTTTTCCCAATAGTCATATTGAAGTGACTACATGTATCGGTCACGTCAAGTATTACGACTTGCTGATTCTTGTTGTTGGTATTCACTTTCAGTCAATCTTAGGAAATTTGTCTGGTATGACAGCTCATCGCGGTACACTTCCCCTCTAAATGGCTAAGCGTCGACCGGAAGAAAACCTTCTTGTGTCACCATGGGCTGGTGGGTCGCGGCGCAGTTTTTTGCGCCTGGCGATAGGTGGAATCTCCATAGGGGAGGTTATCGGTTTGGATACCAAAACCGATCAAGCCCAACTCGATATTCGGGATTACATTAGTCCTCGCAACAAACGCCGCCCAAAGCGTCCTCACACCCGCTACATAGTGTTACATACGACGGAGGGCAAGGAAAAAGGATCTCTCAAAAAGATCAGACGTCGAGGTGAAGCACACTATGTTATTGGTTTAAAGGGCCGCGTCTACAGAATTATAGACAAGTCACGTATAGCCACACATGCCGGTCGAAGTTACTGGGAGGGAAACAAGGTTATTGATAATTTCTCGATTGGTATCGAAGTGGTGGGATACCACAATAAAGAGTTTAAAGCAGCCCAGTACGAATCCCTCCGTGAGCTATTAAGGCAACTCAAATCTTTATATCGTATTTCGGATAGTAATGTTTTGACCCATTCAATGGTAGCCTACGGCCGGCCGAATCGCTTCCATCGTTACTATCATCGTGGGAGAAAACGTTGTGCAATGATTTTTGCTGACCCTAGCATAAGGGCAAAGATAGGAGTTTTCGATAAGCCGATTTTCGACCCGGAAGTGAAGGCCAAGCGTTTGCGGGTCGCCGACCCTGAACTATATCGGTTCCTTTTCACTTCTCCTGACAAAACACTTTCAAATCCAATTGAATCTAATGTAATTGCTCGGGGACGATCCGCCTGGACAATTGCACGAGAGCGGTACAAGAGCCCTAGCACCACGTACCATTTCCCCTCCGGAAAGGTACTCCAAGGAGATCAGATTTCCAATTGGAGATCGCTTCCGGTCGGAACGATAGTCGAATTCGGTAGGGAGGACCAACAAGAGACAGCTAAGGCAGAATTTGAAGGTTTTCTGGAAACCACAAAGGCAAGGACTAAGGCAACAGATCTTGTAGGAGATGCTTTCGATGAGAAAACTACGATTTATTTTTTGCCTAGTGGTTTAATTCGAACAGGGAATGCTCTCGCTTCCAGTAAGAGGAGCCGTAGTATTTTGGACAAGCTACCTCTTGGGACGAGGATTTTGTTGGGATATGTGTACGGTGGGTATATTACGCGTGGCCGGTTTCCTCGGCAAATCGCCGGCTACAAGTGGAACTATCCGTCTACATTTTATCGCTTGCCAGATGGACGCATCCTCACAGGCGATGAAATAGACCAACGCAGTATACCCAACAAGACGCTGATTTTCTTCCAGAGCTAGATAGGGGATCCGGTTTTTGTTGATGTATTGGTTCGAGCTACTCTAGATAACAGAGTCGTGCCGTGAGCGGGGATTCTTTATGCTTAAGTTAGGGTAGGGAGCGAAGCTCAATCACGCTTGCCGATTCTAAGTCTCGGATGAAACGCTCTACAGTTTGAAGTGGAGTAGGTTTTGTCATAGCTGATAAATCATTTCGAATGTCTAAAATCGACCGGTTCCCGTCTATGAGGTTGACCAGTAAGTAGCGATCCAGTGATTTGGATTCCTCTTCCAGGTACCAGAGTTTTCTAACCTCTCCTAAGGAAAACTCAGGGACTCCTGGAGCCAATGGCCCACGGGTTAGACGAGTTGGGATGATTTTAGAAGCACGACGCTCCGGTCCGCTCAAAATGTTGGGTGCCGGTAGATGTCCAGCTCTCTGATAGAAGATAGCGTGGAGTGTCCGGCGCTGTAATTCAGCTTGCCCAATGAGACTCAGACTCCATGTTTCGATGAGATTGAAAGTCTGTTCGTCTGATGAGAAATGCAACAGGCTTTGAAGGGATTGATTTTCTCTTTCCAGGGCGAAATCGATGACTCGTCTCGCTTCATGATAATTAACTTCTAGGACTTCTATTGGAGAGTCTAAGATCCATGAAGCTGCCCGCTGACTATCTTGAATGAGGCGCCGTTGGGCGTTGGCCGCTACCAGATTAGCAAGATCGACGCTCTGCTCCGGTGAGAGGGTAGCGAGCGTCCAGAAGACAGCACTAGCTATGAGTTCTGAACGTTCTAGTTCGATCGGGTCTACTTTGTCTGGAGTATCTTCGGTTGTGTGGTGTGTATAGTCAGGATAATGACTGATCATCATGGCCGGAACTCCTACACTACCATCATTGAAAACCACATGATCGCTGCCTCCACTAAAGGGAACAACTCTATAATTGAAATTACTCCTACGACTACTTGCAATGCTGGTTTCATGGTCATCAACTTTGGCGGCCACCAGAGCTGTGAGGTCGGTTAGAGCACTACTAATAGTGTTGGGAGTCCATGTGATATTCATACGGCTGTGCAGCAGTTCTAGATTTTCTCCAACCATGTCCAAATTCAGATTTGCCAGAACTTGCCCCCCGAGCGTTGGTCCACGTAATTCAGGGTGGGCATCTAGATAAGCCATTGTCCCAAAAAATTCGGGTACCCATAGAAAGCGGATAGTCTTTTTGGGATTAGGTAACTTGCCCAGTTTGGTAAGTGTGTTAAAGGTCCTTACCATGTCGATTAAGGCAGCGCTACCACTGGCGTTATCGTTGGCTGATGCTTTAGGGTGATCGAGGTGAGCTGTGTAGATCAACTCTTTTTCCGGCTCCTCGTTACCCGGTATAATTGCTACTACAACATCCATCTGTCCGGGTTCGAGGCCGCGTCCAGTGACATTACCCTTAAGGACCACTTTTTGACCATTAGATAGAAGTTCTTTTATCGTACGCCCTTGCCGGTTGGAAATGTTGAAACCAAAGGTCACTCTGGGAATTTCATCGGAGCGTGGCCACATACCTGTGTATCCAATCATGTCGGGGTTTTCGACGGCCAGAGGGCCATCTAGAAAGCAGATAACAGCAGCAGCTCCATACTTTAATACCGCAAGACGATGCACGTCTCCGCCATAGCCAGTGGCAAGAACAAACTTTCCACGAACGTCTTTTCCATCGTAATCGGAATCTGATGTTCCGGAGCCCACATCTACTACTTCGGCTTGCACATGTCCCGGATTTGAATAGGTGATCACACTCATTCCAATTTCAGGATAACGGACCAGAAGTTGAGGATTCGGCTCGACCATGTGTAGTTCTCCTGAGTCGATATTCCAACCTGAGGGAGACTGCCATGTTTGATAGGAGATTTTCCCGTCTGAAGGAAAGCTCTCGATCCATGCTTGGTTTTCCCCAAGCCCAAAGCTTCTGAGGGTTTCAAGGACATAGGAGGCTGCTACGGAATAGTACTGCGAACCTTGGATCCTGTGGTGTCGACTTATCTCTATGACGTGATCCTTGGCCAAAGCACCAGAGAGTTCATCTCGAAACAGCTCTAGGACCTTGTCATCAGGCAGATTAACCCCAGAGTGACTAGCCTGACCATATGCAGGAGAAGACGTCAACTGGACGAGCAGAGTGACCGCCAGGTATAAATTTAGACTTGCGGCAAGTGTTGGCCGTTTCGGTAAAGTCATCTGAGCCTAGGATCCGGTTGAGCAGCAAGCTTCGTGATCAGATCCCTCCTAATTTTCCCGTATGACTAGAAATTCTACCCTATACTGGGTCATCCTCAAATTTTTGATGGAATATCACTGATCTAGAAAAGGATTTTCCTTTGGGGAAGAAGCTCATCCAGTTAAGGCAGTTTGCTAAGAATAGGTAATCTTCAATCCAAAAGATATTGGGTCGATCTGCGCATATATGCGTCCCTCAATTCAGGTATTGTTGACTTTATCTATCTACGATTTGAGGAAAAGTAATTTGTAACGAATGCTATCGATTATAGCCGTCCAACTGGCTTCGATAACATTATGGGATACGCCAACTGTAGACCAATTTTGTTCACCGTCTGTCGATTCGATTAGAACGCGTACTTGAGCGCCTGTCCCATCACGAGCATCCAAAACCCGAACCTTATAGTCGGTCAAACGGATACATTCAGCATCCGAGAAGAATTTCGCAACTGCCTTTTTGACGGCACGGTCTAATGCGTGTACCGGCCCATTCCCCTTAGCTGATGCATTTTCTTCCTGTTCATCTACACGGACTTTCACGCTCGCCTTACTTGAGAATTTACCAGACAGATTGTTCATAGAAACTTGGAAACCACTACAAGAAAAAGGTTCACTTCTATCACCGATAGTTTCAGTAATCAGGAGGCGCAAACTGCCTTCTGCTCCCTCAAACTGATAACCTTCGTACTCTAGTTTCTTGATACGAACAAGGAGGGTATCCAGATCCACACTTGTCGGATCAATCCCGAACTCCTCTAGTTTTAAGTTTAGGCTGGCTCGACCGGCTAGATCAGAGATCAGAATTCGTCGCTGGTTCCCGACTTCCTGAGGACTCATATGTTCGTAAGTTCTGGAATCTTTTTGTAGAGCATTAACATGTATGCCTCCTTTGTGTGCGAAGGCACTACGTCCAACAAAGGGAAGGTTTCGATTTACAGCGATGTTAGAGACCTCAGCAACGAAGTGCGAGACACTGGTTAAACTGCGGAGTGCTTTATGACCGACAGCCCTTTTCCCTTTAATTTTAAGATCAATGATAGGGATAATGGATGTGAGATTGGCGTTACCTGTGCGTTCTCCCAGGCCATTTGTGGTGCCCTGGACCATTCTGGCTCCTGACTCAACCGCTGCCACCGAGTTAGCCACGCCTAACTCACAGTCATTATGGGTATGAATTCCAATCCGGTCGAATTTCTCAACCATTCCGGCAGTGACATTAGCAATTTCGGAAGGAAGCGCTCCTCCGTTGGTATCACACAAAACGATCCAATCGGCACCTGCGGTAGCGGCTGTGTCTATTACCTGTTTTGTATATTCCGGATTATCTTTATATCCGTCGAAAAAGTGCTCTGCATCGAAGACGACTAACTCGACGTGCTTCTTAAGGTACTCAACGGTTTCGTGTATGAGCGTGAGGTTTTCCTGGAGAGAGATGCGAAGTGCCTTTTCCACATGGAAGTCCCAGCTTTTGGCCACCACTGTGACCACAGGAGTATGAGCCTTGATCAGGGCTTCAACATTGGGATCTTCCTGGACTTTGTTTCTGTAATGACGCGTGCTACCAAAAGCGCATAGGTTTGAAGTCCAGTTCTCTTGGCGGGCTAGAGTGAAAAATTCAGCATCCTTAGGGTTAGACCCCGGCCATCCTCCCTCAATGAAGTGTACTCCGAAATCGTCGAGTCTGCGTGCAATCTGTAGCTTATCCGATACACTAAGAGCTACGTCCTCTCCCTGAGTTCCGTCTCTCAGTGTGCAATCGTAGAGATATACCTGGTCAGACATTTTCAAATTCCTCTATTAGCACTAAAAACCTAAACATCAGGGACCCCAACAGGGAAGACTCAGTCCTTTGTGCAAAGGCCCAGAGCTACTGGCTCAAACCTTTTGCTACGTGCCGAAGGGGGATAATGCACGTAATCCTGATCACTCTGGTGTGGACAAGGGGTAGCGACCACGTGTAATACTTAAACACAAGATTTTCCTTCCACCAAAAACATAGCTAGTAAATCTAAGGGCTTTATCCAGGCAAGTCAATAATTAAGCGTTGCTAATGAACTCTCCGAGTTAGTACCTGGCAGGAAATATGCTGAACTCATTAAGCCGCGGGTATATCACTTGCAACCGGGTGCATGATGTAAGAAAATCCGTTCTTGATCTAACTAAAGACCGTTCCCATTAGAGAATCCTTCATTGACAGACTCTTCAATACTTAAAATTGGGTTCATTGGAGCCGGTGACGTTTCTCCTCTACACGCTGAAGCCATTAGTCGTTGCAGGGGAGCTTGCCTGGGGGGGCTTTGGAGCAGGACTCAGTCGAATACTAACAGTAA